>JAPLKK010000085.1:16032-22269 GCA_026388115.1 Elusimicrobiota bacterium
TGCCCCTTGCCGCTGTCCGGCTCAGTGAGAAGCGTGTAGCCCGTCGCGGCCGGGGCCTTGCGCGCCGACCTGTCTCGAGAGGAGATCGCCGCCTGGGCCGCCGCCGGCGCCTGCAGCGTGTCGGCGGAGAGGGCGAGGGCATCCTGGCCCTTGAGGGCTTCGATGCTTTCGTCGGCGAAAGCGCGAGGGAGGAAGGCTCCGGCAAAGGCGGCCGCAAGAATCGCGGCTAAGAGGCGGGTTCGGATGGTGTCTTTCATCGCGGCGATCTCCACTCCCCTACTTCAGCCCGTCTTTAAAACAAATAGGGGAATGGCGACTTCGCCGCTCCCCTGGTGACTCCGAGTTCCGGCTCAGAGGTGGATGCTCCCCGGCCAATCCCAGGGATTACAAGGTCGACGACATGGTAGGCCCTTGGCGCCGGGGCTAGCAGGGCCCAAGGGCCCAGATGCGAATAGGCCCTAGGGCCCATATTGATGAACGAAGGCCCCGGCCCGCTCTTATCTGCCCGCGACGCCCGCCGTGTGGCGGCGCAGGAGCCCGCCCCCCTGGCGAAGCTGGCCGTGAGGCGTCATGCGCGCGGACTCGATGAGGGCCTCGCGGCCGAAATGCGGCTTGACCGCCCCCGGGTTGAAGTTCGAAGAGAGCCCGTCCTTCCCGCCGAAGCGCAGCGCCTGGGCTCCGATCCGGTCGGCCAGGGTCGGGTCGTCGATGAAAGGGTTGCGGTTGCCCTGGAAGGCCTGGATGCGGTCGTTGCGCTGGAGCTCCGCCGCGTCCGGCGGGTGCTCGCGGTTCCAGCGCATGAACATATCGACGCGGCTGTTCCAGAAATTCTCCCCGTAGTCCCCCTCGCGCACCGCGTCGCGCTGGTAGCGCGTGACGAAATAGAGCAGGGCGCGCGCGATCTTTCCTTTGACCGCGGCCGGCGGCTCGAAGACGCCGCCGCCCAGCTTGGCGCCGGCGCGGTTCGAGTACTCCGGACGGCCCGTCACCTCGCCGAAAGGCAGGTGCCCGCGCAGCCCGTTGGGGCTGACGAACGTCGGCAGCAGGTTATGCAGGTCGGAGCGCATCGGCAGCTTCGACTCGAAGAAGGACTGGGGCCAGACGTGCTCGGCATTGATCCCCTGCTTGTCCATCTCGGTCCGGCCGTCGGCATCGATGCCGCTCCGGTAGTCGCCGCCGTTGTCGCTGGTGCCCGGGACGAACGTCTGGGTATAAGCTTCAAGGATGCCGCTTTGCCCGCCGCGCTGGACGTGGTCCACGACGCCGTACATGGCGTGCCGCGCCTCTTTATAATCGCGGATCCCCTGCCCCTGCTGCGCCGCTTGGCGGACGGCATCGAGCAGCGGGCGGCCGGTCAGGCCCTCAAGTTGTGCCTGGGCGACAGGAGCGACGGGGGCGGCGGAGCCGGAGGCGTCTACCGCCGGAGCGGAATCGCTCTCGCGAGACTTGGTGGAATCGAAGTATCGGCCGAGGTCGCCCTCGCGGTCACGGCCGCGGTCGTGGTGCCTGGCCGCCGGTGAAAGCCTGTCGGCAAGCTGCGCGAGACCGGAAAAGGCCGGACGCTCCGCCGCGATCCTGCCGTAAGGCTGGGCGGCGCTCCCCGACTCGGCGATCGCCGCCGGCCCGGCGGCCGCGATGGCGATTTTTGGAAGCGCGATCGAAGGCGTGAGCGCGGGCGCGAGCGGGACGGCGAGCGACGGCAAGGCGACCGGGGTGACGGCCTGAAGGGAGATCGGAGCGACGGCGGCGACGCCGGAGAGCGCTACGGGCACCGGGACGGCCAGCACCGGCGCGGCGATCTGGACCTGCTGGGCCCTTGCGATCGGCGACAGCAGAAGCGCCAGCCACCAACCGGCGAGTCCGGCCGCGAGCCTCCTTCGGAGATCGCCCATCACGCGCATGATAGTGCCGTTGAAGAGAGCAGGCATGAGCTATAGGCCCCACGGACCTGGGGGTCAAACGGCCTATGCCGCGCCGTGAATGAAAGGGCTGTGGAGCAAACCAGCGCCCCGGACGATTGCGCGTCGCCCCCGGGGACTGTTAGACTCTGGGGAATGCGGCGCTTGCTGAGGCGACTGGGCCGGGCCAGCCGAGGCGGTCTAGCCTTCGTGGGCCGTTTGGCGCGCCTGCAGTGGTCGCTCGCGCGCGTGGTCTTCACGCCTTCCCGGCACCACCTCCGGCTCATCGCCAAGCTCACGCTGACCCAGGCCCGCTTCAGCGGGGTGCAGGCGGCGCCGCTCGTCGCGGCGCTGGGCCTGATCATCGGCGCGGTCAGCATCCTCCAGTTCGTCGCCATCCTGAGCGGCATCGCCGACGAGCTGATCGGCAAGGTCCTGGTGACGATCATCGTGCGGGAGATGGGGCCGCTCATCACGGCCGTGCTGGTGATCGGCCGCTCAGGGACCGCGATCACGACGGAGCTCGGCACGATGCAGCTCGAGGGAGAACTCGAGGCCCTGCGCGCCTACCGGATAGACCCCGTGGCCTTCGTCATCCTGCCGCGCGTGCTGGGCATGGTGCTCGCGATGTTCGGGCTCCTGGTCCTCTTCGACGTGACGGGGCTCATCGGCGGCTCGATGCTGGCGGTGACCGTCAAGGACCTCTCGGCGATCCTTTTGCGCTCGCGCATGGCGGCGGCGCTCAGCGACGCCGATTTCATCCTCTCCGGCCTCAAAGCGGTGCTCTTCGGGCAGACGATCGCGATGCTCTCCTGCTACTTCGGCCTCCAGGTCAGGCGTTCGCCCACGGAGCTCCCGCAGGCGGTCACGAAAGCGGTCGTCGCTTCGCTCACCGGGGTGTTCTTCTGCGACGCCCTGCTGGTGGCGGGACATTACTTCCTATGAGCGGCGTCCTGCTGGAACTGAGGGGCGTCTTGATCAGGGATGGCGAGCGCCTGCTGGTCGGCCCGCTCGACCTGACGCTCCGCAGCGGCGAGAGGCTCGCGATCTTCGGCCCGTCGGGCGCCGGCAAGACCGCCCTGCTGAAGGTGATCGCCGGCGCGATCGAGCCGGACGGGGGCACGGTGATCCTGGGGCTCGCCCTCACGGGCCTGCGCTCCCCGATGGGCTACGTGACGGCCTATGGAGGGCTGCTCAACAACCTGACGCTCGAGCAGAACGCGGCCCTTCCGGCGGTCTATCACCGCACGCTGCGGATGGGCGAGGCATTGACCGAGGCGCGCGCGCTGCTCGGCGAGCTCGGAGCGAAGGCCGTCTCGCGCCGTCCGTCGGCGGCGACGGTGCAAGACCGGCGCCTGACCCAGCTGGCGCGCGCCAGCATGGCCCGGCCGGGCCTGTTCGTCCTGAACGAGCCCTTCGACGACCTCGACGCGCGCGCCGCCCAATCGGTGCGGCGCTTCCTCGACCGCCTGCGCGCCGACGGGGGCTCCGCGGTCGTCGCGACGACGAGCCTCAAGCCTTATGCGGACTGGGCCGACCGCTTCCTCCTCATCCTGCCCGGGCATGCCAAGCTCTTCGCCAGCAGAGCGGAGCTGATGGCCGACCAGGACCCGGAGGTGCGCTTCTTCGCGGACGAAGGGGGATAGAGCATCATGGAATTCGACAAGAAGGACGTGGCCGCCGGAGCCTTCGTCGTCGCTGCGATCGCCGTGTTCATCGGCGCGCTGGTCGCCGTCGAGCGGGCGCGCTACATGGCCGAGACGTACCACCTTCGCATCCACCTGGCCGAGATCGCGGGCATCGACCGCGGGGTGGACGTGATGTACAAGGGCTATAAGGCCGGCGAGGTGGACCGCGTCAGGGTCGTCTACGAGCCCGAGTTCCGCTTCGTCGTCCGGCTGGCGGTCAAGAGCGAGATACGCCTGCGCCAAGGCACCGTAGTCGCCGTGCGCAACAAGGGGCTGGGCGGAGGCAAGGTGCTCGACCTCGTGCCGCCCGAGGGGACGGGCGGCCCCATCATAGCGGAGGGCGCGATCCTTCCGACCACGCGCGAGACCGACCTCATGGCGAAGGCCAACGAGGTGCTCGGAGAGGCGCAGAAGATGGTCAAGAGCTTTCAACAAAAGGGCACGGCCGAGGAGGCCGCCGCCGTGGTGCGAGCCGCCCGGATGGCGCTCGTACATCTCGACCAGACGCTGGTCTCCACGCACGCCATGGTGGAGGAGGACCGCGTCGCCCTGCGGGCGACCCTCGAGCAGACGCGGGAGCTCACCACCCACTCGAACGACCTGCTGGAGAAGAAGAGCGCCGCGATGGAACGGAGCCTCAAGAATCTGGATGACTCAATGACGCACCTGCCCGCCATCCTCAAGAACCTCGAGGAGCTGACCGCGGACCTCAAGAAGCACCCCTGGCACCTGATCCGCAAGGGAAAGGAAGACCCGGTCGAAGCCGAGCACAACCATTAGCCGCGCCTGCACGCCCGCCGGGCCTTGAACGAAAGCGAGGCGAACCCCCAGCTTCAGCCAGGAGTCCCGGACTTGGTGGTGGTATCGCTCGATCTTGCGGGCTGCGGGGACGCCTCACCCATCACTGGCGGATGTTCCCGGCTCGCGGCCCTGAGCCGGCGCCGGCCTTCTGACGCAGCTTGCGCGACACCCACAGCAGCCCCGCCGCCAGCGCGGTCAGGACGGCGCCGATGACCACGAAGCCCGTCCCCGCGCCCGCGGCATCGAGCAGGCGCCCGGCCCCCAGCGAACCGAGCGTCATGGCCAGCACCGTCAGTCCGACGAGAAAGCCCATCGCGCGAGACTCGACGTCGTCGGGAAGGCGCGCCTGGAGGTAGGAAAGCAGGCTCAGGTCGCTCGCCGCCCAGGTGAGGCTGGAGGCGACGACCAGCGTGATGACCAGCGGGAGGCTCGTCGTGACGGAGAAGATCCAGCCGGCCAGCAGGCCGAGGGACATCAGGCGCACCCAGCCGGACGACCCCTTCACCCGCGACCCGGCCGCCAGCAGCAGCAGGGCGCCGAGCAGCTCGCCGGTGTCGGAGGCGCTCAACAGCCAGGCCGCGGCGGCGGGCAAGGCGAGCACCTTGCTCGCGAAGACCGGGAGCAGAACCCCCTCGAGGATGCGGTGCACGGCAGCCGGCACGATCATCGCGAGGGCCGCCCAGGCGAGCTTGGGATCCTTAAAGATCGCCGCGGCCCCCTGCCGCACGTCCGCGAAATAGCCGCGCACGGACGCCGCCGCCCACGTGCCGAAGCTCCCGGCCCGCGGGGCCGGGGGCGCGGGCTCGAAGTCGGCGTGGACGCGGCTGAAGAGGAACGCCGCGATGATCGCGGCCGGCGGCTCCAGGATGAGCGCCGCGAGCGGCGAGGACATCAAGACGACGGCGCCGGCCGCGATGGCGCCGGCGATGCCGGCGATCTCGTAGAACACGTGCAGGCCGCCGTTGTAGCGCTGGAGCGCCGCCTCATCGTGCCCGAGGATCCAGCCGGGCACGAGACGCCGGGCGGTCTCGGCCACCCCGTGGGCGGCGCCGATCAGGGCGTAGAGCGGGAAGATCATCCACGCCGACAGCAGGCCCGCCGAAGCGAGGGCGAAGATGGAGGCGACGATCGCCGCCTGCACCGCCACCGCTCCGGCGAGGACCCGGCTCGGCGGCGCACGCTCGACCAGGCCGATGGCGACGGAGCTCGACACGATCTGGCTCATCCCGTACATCACGGCGAGGCCGGCGACGAACGTGGCGCCGCCGAAAAGATGCAGCGCCGCCAGCGGCACGCCGACCGCCACGGCCTCGGCCCCGAACTTCCAGAAGCCGGTGCCGAAGTTCATCAAGCGGATGTTCCGCCGGTCTTGAGGGCTCGCCGCCGGCGGAGCCGGAGTGATCTCGGCGGCCCCGACCCGGGGTTCAGCTGCCCCGGCGCCGGGCTCGTCGTCGGCGGGAGCGAGCCGCGACAGGCCCGACTCGCTCAGCGGCAAGGCGTCGGAGGCGAAGCCCGCCTCGACCGCCTCTCCATCGCCGCGGCGTTCGCCGGTCAGCACAGCGAACTGACGGTCCGCCGACGCGCGCGAACCCTCGGCCGGCGTCTGCGCGATTTCTCCGGCATGACCCGCCATGAGCCGGCACCGGGGTTCACCGCGACCTTGCGGCCGTACCAGCAGGTCGGCCTCGACTGGCTGCAGTTCCTGCGCGAGTACGGCCTGGCCGGGATTCTTGCCGATGACATGGGGCTGGGCAAGACGGTACAGACACTGGCCCACCTGCATCTGGAAAAGGCGTCGGGCCGCGCCGATCGGCCCAGCCTGGTGGTGGCCACCACCAGCCTGATGGCCA
>JAPLKK010000060.1 GCA_026388115.1 Elusimicrobiota bacterium
GAAGTTGCAACGGGCTCGCTGTTATACTGGCTGTCCGTGCGCTCCCCGCCCCGCCTCCCTCTCGCCACGCTCCTGGTCGTCGCCGCGCTGACCTTCGCTTTCTCGCAGACCCGCACGCCCGCCCCCGACGCCGCCCGGACCTCCGCCGCCGCGCCCGCCGGCGCCGCGACCCTCGAACAGGCGGCGCGCGCCCGCGAGGCGGCGGCCGAGGGCCATCGGCTCTATTTCGCCGGGAGTCCCGAGGATGCCGTCAAGGCCTACGAGCGCGCGGTCAAGGCCGACCCCGGCGCGCGAGAGGCGTATCTGAGCGGCAGCGTCGTCTTGCAGGAGCTTGGACAGAGGCCGCGTGCCGTCGAGTGGCTGGCGAAGGCGCGGGACCTGTCGCCGGGCGACGCGCGCGTGCTGACCGAGCTCGGCTGGGCGCAGCTCCGTTCGGGCGACGCGGATTCAGCCGCCGCCAGCATGCGCCAGGCGCTGTCGACCAATCCCAAGGAGCTGTACGCGCTCCTCGGCATGGGCCGCGCGCTCATCGCGCTCCGGATGCCCCGGCAGGCTCTGGCCTTCTATGTCCAGGCGGTGGAGCTCGAGCCGCTCTCCAACGCGGCGCATTTCTGGAAGGCGCAGGCGCACGAGACGCTGGGCGACGACGCGGGGGCGATCGAATCCTACAAGCATGCGGTCATCGACGATTCCTATTTCGTCGAGGCGCGCTACGCCTTGGGACGCGTCTACATGCGCCTCAATCGCTTCAACGAGGCGGCGGTGCAGTTCTCGAAGATCCTCGACGTGGACCCGGAGAACAAGCGGTTCCGGCATCTGCGCGAGCAGCTCCAGCCGAAGGTCACGCGGCAGCTGCGCGAGCCGGTCTCCCTGCCGAAGCAGCCGCGAGAGCCGCTGAGGGCGATGGTCCCCGAGCGGGGCAACATCCCGCCGATCCGCGTCGGCATCGGCACGAGCCAGGCTGGAAAAACCCTGCCGCGCCGCCAGCTCGACTTCCATTGCGACACGCCGTTCGCCGTGATCGACACGGCTTCGGGCCGCACCCTCGCCTCGGGCGGGGCGCGCCAGACCTGGAGCATCCGCGTCTCGAGCGACCGGCGGTTGGAGGGGTACAACCACAAGGGCAGGCGCGTGGTGCGCACGCGCGGCAAGTTCCGCATCCGGCCCGACCTCGAGCGCGGCGGCATGACGATCCTGGGCGACATCCCCTTCGGCCGGGGCTACTACTGGTCCGGGGTGGGGGACAAGGCCCTGCGCGGGCAGGTGGAGGTGTCCTTCCACCCGCGCGTGCGCCGCGCCTTCCGTCTCGTGAACATCGTGGACATCGAGAGCTACACGCACGGCTTGCTGTCGGCCGAGATGCCCATCACCTCCCCCTTGGAGGCTCTCAAGGCGCAATCGGTCGTCGCGCGGAGCGAGGCGCTCTACATGAAGCTCGTCGCCCGACGCCACAAGAAGGACGGTTTCGACGTCTGCGACGAGCAGCACTGCCAGGTCTATGCGGGCGCCGCCGCCGAGACCGAGCGCTCGCGCATGGTGGTCAACGCGACGCGCGGACGCGTGCTCGCCTACAAGGGCCGCATCGCGCACGGCATCTACTCCTCCAACTGCGGCGGCCACACCCAGGGCGGCGGCGAGATCGTCGGCTGGGGCGACGTCGGCTACTGGCCGGCCGTGCAGGACTCGCCGCCCGGCTCGCCGGCCTACCCGCGCACGCCCTGGGCGCTGCGCTGGTGGCTCAAGGACACGCCGCCGGCCTACTGCATGCCGACGAGCTCCGGCCACATCCATCCCTCGCACTACCGCTGGGTGAGGATCGTGCCGGCCAAAGAGCTCGAGGAGCGCCTCAACCGCAAGGAGAAGATCGGCAAGCTGCTGGCCATCGTCACCTTGCGCCGCTCGGTGAGCGGACACGTCAACGGCGTGCTGCTCAAGGGCAGCCGGCGCACGGTGCGCCTCAAGCAGGAGACGGCGATCCGCCACCTGCTCGGCCTCGGCTCCCAGCGCAGCGCGCTCTTCACCATCGACACCGAGGTGGGCAAGGACAAGCGTCCGGAGACGTTCGTCTTCCACGGCGGGGGCTGGGGCCACGGGGTCGGGATGTGCCAGTCGGGCGCCATGGGCCGGGCGGAGCAGGGGCAGACCTACGTGGACATCCTCAAGGCCTACCATCCGGGGACCCAGCTTGCCTATCTCAACTATTAATTTCTTAATATCGGCGGGCTAACATGGCGGAGATGAAACGCTGGGCGTGGCTGGCCGCGGCGGGGTTCGTCTGCGCCGCCTGCCAGGGCTCCGTTCCCTCGCTGCACGGCACCGGCAAGTCCGGCTACGGCGCGATCATCGTACGCGGCCAGGCGACCACGCCCTCGGGCGAGACCCGCCGCGCGCGCCTGGCCTTGGGCTTCGAGTCCGACCAGATGCGCTACCTCATCCCCTTCACTCCGGGCCATGCGACGATGTACGTCATCGAGCCGGGCAAATACCGCGTGACGCCGGCGCGCGGGCCGTTCGGCATCCCTCTCGACACCCTCGACGTCGTGGTCGAGGGCCGCTCCTTGAGCGCGCCGTTCCCCCGCGACATCCTGCGCCTCGACGAGATCGAGGTGAAGCCGCGCCACGTCGTGCCGATCGGGATATTGAAGGTGGACGTCGCCCGCAAGACCGGGGAGCGCCGCGTGCAGGTGCGGGCCGCGTTGGACACCAGCAAGGACTCGCGCCGCCGCCTCGTCGAGGAGAAGGTCCGGCAGATGCTCGACCCGCGCGTCGACGTCGATGAGCGCGACACCGCCGTGAGCTGGAACGAGGCCATCGAGCAAGCCCTGCTCGACGTGCAGTCGGCCCCGGACCTCCACCCCGCCTTCAAGGCACGGCAGTAACCTCGACCCCCCAACCCCGACCCGGGGGCAGCCACCCCCACGAGGGGGGGGAAGGGGGGACCTGCAAAATATTCTAGAATCGGGCGCATGAAGATCGCGCTAGGCGCAGACCACGGCGGCGTCGCCCTCAAACGGTTCGTCCATCAGCACCTGGAAGGCAAAGGTCACTTCGTCCTCAACATGGGGACCGACGCCGACGGGCCCGTCGATTATCCCGACTTTGCTTTCAAGGTCGCCACCGCGGTCATGACCGGCGAAGCCGAGCGCGGCATCATGATCTGCGGCAGCGGCGTGGGAGCCTGCATCGCGTCCAACAAGGTCCCCGGGGTGCGCGCCGGGCTCTGCCACGACACCTTCTCGGGCCACCAAGGCGTCGAGGACGACGACATGAACGTCCTGTGCATGGGCGCGCGGGTGATCGGCTCGCAGCTCGCGATCGAGGTCATCGAGGCTTTCGTCGGCGCGCGGTTCTCGCAGGAAGACCGGCACGTGCGGCGCAAGAACAAGGTGCTCGCCATCGAGGCGCGCTTCACGGGGGAACAACAGCCATGATCGCGGACCCGGTGCTCTCCACGGCGTCGGCGGCGGCGCGGCTCAAGAAGCTCGACGAGGCCGACGCCTCCCGCAGGCTTTGGGCGCGCGACCCCAAGCTTTGGAAGCCCGAAGGCCCGCCTCCCGCCGAGCTGACCGACCGGCTCGGCTGGCTCGAGACGCCCCGCGCCATGGAGAAGCGCGTCCCGGAGTTCGCCGCATTCGGCCGCGAGCTGATGCTTGAGGGAGCCAAGGACGTCGTGCTCCTCGGCATGGGCGGCTCCAGCCTCTTCGCCGACCTGCTCGCCTGCACCTTCGGCCCGGCCGAGGGGGCTCCCCGGCTCAGCGTCTGCGACTCGACGTTCCCCGACGCGGTGCTCGCGGCGCGCGAGCGGCTCGACCTGCCTTCGACCTTCTTCCTCGTCGCCTCCAAGTCGGGCTCCACGACCGAGACGGCCTGCCTTTACGAGTATTTCCGCGGCGAGGTCGAGGGGGCGCTCGGCAAGAGCAAGGCCGGCTCGCGCTTCGCGGCGATCACCGACCCGGGGACGCCCTTCGAGAGGCAGGCGCGCGACCAGGATTTCAGGCACGTCTTCTTGAGCCCGCCCGACGTGGGAGGCCGCTACTCGGCCCTCACGCCCTTCGGCCTCGTTCCCGCGGCGGCGCTCGGCCTCGACGTCGCCCGCCTTTTGGCGAAAGCGTCGAAGATGGCGGCCGATTGCGGCCCCGACCGGCCCGCGTCCATGAACCCCGGCTTTCAGCTCGGGGCTTGGCTCGGCGAGGCGGCGCGCGAGGGCAAGGACAAGCTGACGCTGCTGATCTCTCCGCCGCTCGCGAGTTTCGGCGCCTGGCTGGAGCAGCTCATCGCCGAATCCACCGGCAAGGAGGGCAAGGGCATCCTCCCCATCGAATGGCCCGAGCCGGAGGAGGCGTACGGCGAGGACCGCGTGTTCGTGTACGTCCGCCTCGAAGGGCAGGCCGATCCCGCTCAGGAGCGGCGCGTCGAGGCCCTGCTCAAGGGCGGCCGGCCGGTCCTCGTGTACAACCTGAAGGACCGCTACGACCTGGGCGCCGAGGTGTTCCGCTGGGAGGTCGCCACCGCCGTCTCCGGCGTCGCGCTCGGCATCAACCCCTTCGACCAGCCGAACGTCCAGGAGACCAAGACCCTCACGAAGGCGCTGCTGGAGGCGAAAGCGGCCAAGCCCGCGCCGCCGGCGAAGGCCGAGGACGCGCTCGCCATGGCGGGCCGCGCGCGCCCCGGCGATTTCATCGCCCTCAACGCGTTCATCGAAGGCAGCCCGGGCGCGCTCGAGGCCTTGTCGGCCCTGCGCCGCAAGCTCGGAGAAAGGTTCCGGCGGCCGGTCACCGCCGGCATCGGCCCCCGCTATCTGCATTCCACCGGCCAGCTCCACAAGGGCGGGCCGGCCTCCGGCATCTTCTTCGTCCTGACGGCGACGCCGCGCGCGGACGCGGCCATCCCGGGCCGGCCGTACACGTTCGGACGGCTCGTGAGCGCCCAAGCGGAGGGCGATCTGCAGGCGCTCCTCCAGCGCGGTCGGCGCGCCGTGCGCCTCGAGCTCGGCCCGGACCCCGTCGCCGGCCTGCGCCGCCTCGCCGAAGCAGCGTGACGAGAACAGAGCTTCTCCGGCGCGCGAAGAGGATCAAACTGTTGCTCATGGACGTCGACGGCGTCCTGACCGACGGGCGGCTTTATCATTTCGTCGACACCGCCGGCGAGACGGTCGAGTTCAAGGCCACCAACTCCAAGGACGGCATCGCGCTGACGTGGCTGCCGTCGATGGGGATCCGAACGGGCGTCATCACCGGCCGCTCCTCCGCGGGCGTCGCCGCGCGGGCGCGCATCCTGAAGATGACCTACGTCGTGCAGGGCACGCACCTCAAGGCTCCTGCCGTGGAAAAGATCTTAAAGAAAGCCGGCGTGCCTCCCGAGGCCGCGGCCTTCGTCGGCGACGACCTGCCCGACGTGCCGGCGATGCGGCGGGTCGGCCTCGCCATCGCGGTC
>JAPLKK010000172.1:0-2874 GCA_026388115.1 Elusimicrobiota bacterium
GGCATGCTCTTCTATCGGCTGGCACAGCAGGCGGTCGCGATCGAGCCGCTCCGTCGCCGCAAACAGTCCAAATCAACTTCCGGTTGAGCCAAGTGCATATGCCAGGATAGGTCGATTCAATAATACATGGGCCGCCAGGGCTCTCAGACCCCGGCCGACCATCCCAGGAGGTCCCGATGCCCAGACTCAGCGGAGTGCCGATCGCGCAACGCCGAGCGCTCAACCGGCTTCAAATGCGAGGTCGCGTTCACGCGCCGGCACTACGGCTGGAGCCCGGCCAGTGGGTGCGCACGCTGCGTGTCGCCCTTCACATGACGCAGCGCCAACTCGCGGCTCGCGCCGGCGTATCGCAGGGCAATCTTGCTTTGATCGAGAAAGGCCGTTTCGAGCCGCAGCTTTCGACCCTTCGCAAGCTCTTCGACGCACTCTACTGCGACCTGACGATCTTGCCGATCCCGCGCAAGAAAGTTGCGGCCGTAATCGAGGAAAAGACGATGGGGGTTCCGAGCAGGCGGATGTGGGACTAGGACGCCCCTGCGTCAGTAGAGCAGGAAGGCGTGGCGGATGGGGTCGAACTCTTTCGGGCCGGCGTCGAAGAGCTCGATCATCGCCTCGGGGCCGGCGCGCTTCTCGTAAAGCGCCTTCAAGGCGTCGGTGCCGATCATGCGCCGCTCCTCGTCCCAGCGCACCTCGAACTGCTTGGGGTGCAGGTCGCGGATGGCGGCGAGCAGGTGGGCGAAGAGGGCGAGCGGCCTGAGCTTGTCGCGGTCGGTGACGCGGATGCGGATGCCGGCGCACTTCTTGTTCTCGTAGACGCTCTTCGTCGGCGTGAGATCCTCCGCCTCGAAGCTCACGCCGGCGAGGCCCGCCTTCTTGAGGCGGGCGACGACCTTGCCGGCCTTCAGCCACGGCGCCCCGACCCATCGGAACGGCGCCGGCGTCCCGCGCCCGACCGAGAGGTTCGTCGACTCGAAGCAGCCGATCCCCGGATAGAGCGTCGCCGCCTCCAGATCGGGCAGGTTGGGCGACGGGCGGGTCCAGGGCAAGCCCGTCTGGTCGTACCACGCGCCACGCGCCCAGCCGCGCAGGGGCACGACCTCGAGGCGCGCTCCCACCTTCGCCGTGAAGGCGGTGAAGTGGCGGATGCCGGTCGAGAGCACCGGGCCCTCGAGGATCTCGCCGGAGATCGGGTCCGGCCGGTCGAGCACGACGAAATCGAGGTTGCCGGCGGCGGCCGCCTCCATCGCCATCCCCATGGTCGTCGCGTAGGTGTAGAAGCGCGTTCCCATGTCCTGGATGTCGAAGACGAGCGTGTCGAGGCCCTTCATCATCTCCGTCGTCGGGGCCCGGGTATCGCCGTACAGGCTGTAGATCGGGATGTTCCGCCCGTCCGCCGTCCGGTACGTCTCCGACGAGACGGCGTCCGCCTCGCTCGTCCCGGTGAAGCCGTGCTCGGGGGAGAAGAGCGCCTTGAGCTGGACGGTCGTCGACTCGGCCAGGACCCTCGCCGTGAGCCGGCCTTTGCGGTCCTTGCCCGTCTGGTTGGTGATGAGGCCGATCCGCTTTCCCGAGAGCTCCCGGAACTCGTCGGCCTCGAGCACGTCGATGCCGGCGAGGACTTCAGGGCTTCCGACGCGGGGCTGGGCGGTCCCGGGCTCGGGGGCGGCGGCTTTCTCCGCGGCGGCCGGGCCGGCGTGCGCGCCGAGCAACGCGAGCGCCGCGGCCAGGGCGAGCCGCCTCATCGATCCCGCGGCGGCAGCTTCTTCAGCAAAATGTATAGCCGGCCCTCATGCCATTGGTTGACCGCCTGGGTCTTGGCCTCCTTACCCCAACCCAGGAAGATGTCGACGCGGCCCGAGCCTTGGATCGCGCCGCCCGTGTCCTGGCACATCGCGAACCGCGAGGTGGGGAAGATCCCCAGGAGCTCGCCTTTGGGATTCGACTGCGGCATCGGAACGCGCATGTACGCCACGGCGCCGAGCGGGATGAGCTTCGGATCGATCGCGATGGAGCGCCCGGGCGTCAGCGCCTCCTGGATGGAGCCGAACGGCTGGCCGTCCTGCGGAAGCGATACCAGGTCGAAGAAGGTGTAGCGAGGGTCCTGCGAGATCAGCCACGCCTCCCCTTCCGGATGGTCGGTGAGGTACTGGCGCAGCTTCTCATGCGTGATCTCGGCGCGGCTCACCGCGCCCGTTCCCACGAGCGCCAAGCCCACGCTCTTGTACGTCAAGGCGTTGGTGGCCGCGTACTTGGCGAGCATCTTCTTGCCGCTCGGGAACTCGAGGATGCCGGAGCCTTCGATGTGCAGGTCGAGCCGGTCGAACTGGTTGGCGAGCCAGGCGACCTCGAGGCGCCGGCCCTTGAGGGCTTGGCGCACGTCGATGTCGCGGCGGTCGAAGTAGGGGACGAGCTGGCCGTCCTTCACCCGGCCGAGAGCGGTCTCGCCCTTCCACTTGGGATTGAGCGCTCCGAGGTCGACCTCGACCATGTCCTTGGGCCGCTTGTAGATCGGGTAGCGATACTTCGGCGTCGGCTTCAGGCTCGCCGGCAGGACGGGCTGATAATAGGAGGAGAACACCACCTTTCCCTCGCCGTCGGAGCCGACGGACTGGTAGAGGTCGAAGCCTTCCTTGAGCCTGGCTTCCAGCTCGGCCGGCGTCGTCGAGGTCCTGACGGCGTCCACCAAGGCGCGGGCGGTGTCAGCCAACAAGCCCGGGCCGGCCTCCGTGTCGCCGATCTTGAAGGACTTGCGCTCGTCCTTGAACTTGTCGAGGTAGCTCAGCGTGCGCGCCGCCGCCTTGGCGAGGCTCTTGGCGTCGAGCTGGTCGGCGATCGGAGGCCAGTCGGCCGCGTCCAGCTTCTTGAGCGCCGGCG
>JAPLKK010000172.1:2939-4367 GCA_026388115.1 Elusimicrobiota bacterium
GCCTTCGCGGCCGGGGCCGCGGCCTGCGCGGGGACCTGCACCGGGGCCGCGCTGGAAGCCTCGACGGCCGCCGGCGCCGGCGGGCAATGGCAGTTCTGCGCGCGCGCGGCGGAGGCCAACGCGAGCAGGACGGTCGCCAGCAGGGTCGTCCGCTTCACGCCGGCGATTATATTCATTTTGCGAGCGGGTCCTTGGGCGGACCCTTCGCGGCGAAGGCGTCGAGCGAGAAGGGCGCGCCGCGGTACAGCATCTCGCCGGAGCGCGCGTCGATCACGTACACGGCGGGAGTGACCTTCGGCCGGCGGGTGATCTGCCAGAACGTCTTGTCGCGCAGCGCCTCGTAGGGCGGCTTGGCGAGCGCCGCGCGGCCGAGGGCTTGCTGCATCTGCGTGGAGAAGCTGTCGAGGCGAAGCTCGAAGGCGGAGGCTCCTTCGATCCGAAGGCCGGCGCTTTCGGCTTTGCGCAGCGCCTCCGGGCCGTCGATCTCGACGCCGGCGAGGCAGTGGTTGCCGGTGCTCTTGCGTCCCGCCTTCCCTTCGACCGGCTTGCCCTTGAGCAGGCGGTATTCGAAGGTCTCCTGCCACCTCGCCTTCGAGTAGAAGCGGTAGCGCAGGGAGGCCGCCTCGAGCCCGACGTGGTCCAGGTTCTCGACCGTGACGGCGAAAGCGGCGAGGCAGGCGTCGGATTGCTTCCAGCGGGAACGCGCCCCATCAAGCGCCTCTTGGGCCGGTCCCAGCCCGTCCGGCACCAAAGAGAGCAGGACGTCCTTGAGCGGCGAGGCCTTTTGCGGCGCCGATGCCGCCGGGGCGGCCGGCTTGGGCTCGGCGACCAGATGCTCGAGCTTCACCCGGCCGGCGGCTCCTTGGGCGCAGAAGGAGCGGACCTGGGTCTCGCCCATCTTCTTCTCCTTGGCCGGCTTGGTGAAGCGCTGGGCGCATTGCTCGACCGAGCGTTTCTGCAGCGCGCGCAGAGCCTCCGCCTTGTCGTAGCCGAGGGCGCAGGCGGCGTACCAGTCTTCCCTGCGGATGCTCCAATCAAGCTCGTAGGCCGCATCGTAGGAAGCGGCGCAATCGGCGGCCGAGGCGCCGCCGGCCACGAGCGCGGCAAGGACCAGCGCATGCACGAAGCTACAGTAGCGGTTCGCGCGCTCTCCCGTCAAGGCGTGATGTCGTTCCGTTGACTTTCCCGTCGGAATCTGGTAACATCCCGGACGCCGTAGCGAAAGAAACAGCACTAGATGACACTCAATGGACTGAAAATAGTCCGCTCGGAGCGACCATGTACTTGAAATCCGTCGAAGTCGTAGGCTTCAAGTCGTTCGCCGACAAGACGAAGCTCGACTTCAAACCGGGCATCACGGCCATCATCGGGCCGAACGGCTGCGGGAAATCGAACATCCACGAGTGCATCCGCTGGTGCATCGGCGAG
>JAPLKK010000172.1:4392-10754 GCA_026388115.1 Elusimicrobiota bacterium
CCGCTGGTGCATCGGCGAGATGTCCTGGAAGTCCCTTCGCTCGACCGCCATGGTGGACGTCATCTTCGCGGGCACGGCGCGGCGGGCGCCCCTCAACATGGCCGAGGTCACGCTGACCTTCGACAACTCCACGGGCCAGCTGGCGATGCCTTACTCCGAGATCATGGTCTCGCGGCGCTTGTTCCGCTCCGGCGAGTCCGAGTACTACCTCAACAAGACGCAGTGCCGCCTGCGCGACGTCCGCGAGCTCTTCCTGGACACCGGCCTCGGCGGAGACGGCTACGCGATCATCGACCAGGGCGGCGTGGACTTCGTCATCAAGGCCAAGCCCGAGGACCGCCGCTCGCTCTTCGAGGAGGCGGCCGGCGTTTCCAAGTACAAGGCCAAGCGGGAGGAGGCCCTGCGCAAGTTGGAGCGGGTCGATGCGGACCTCGCGCGCCTCGCCGATTCCATGGCGCTCATCAACGAGCAGATCCGCAAGCTCGATTCGGACGCGCGCAAGGCCAGGCTGTACAAGAAGTACCAGGAGGAGTTGACCGGGCTCGAGGTCGCGCAGACGCTCGCCGATGTGGCGTCCGCGCAGGCCGAGCTTGACGCCGAAGCCGCGCGGATCGCGCCCGTGCGCGAGACGTTCGACGCGCTCACCAACGAGCTGCACGCGGAGGAAGGCCGGGACGCGGCGCTCCAGCTCGAGCGCGCCCAGGGACAGGCGCGCTGGGCCGAGGCGAACCAGGTGTTGTCCGAGATCAAGGGCCGGCTCGAGCGGCTTGACGAGAGGCTGAGCCACAACCAGCAGAGCGCCGACGAGCTGCGGCGGCGCGACGAGCAGGACCAGCAGTACATCAAGGGCGACGATGAGCGGCTTGCCGCTCTGGAGCCCCTGCTCACGCAGGCCCAGGCCGCCGCCGACGACGCCGCCGGGCGCGAGGTCGAGGCGAAGCTCGCTTTGGACGAATTTGAAGCGGCCGTGGCGAGCCTTGATCAGGACGTGGCGAAGGCCGCGCAGACCCTGGAAGACCTCAGGCGCGCGACGGTGGAGACGAGCGCGAAGCTGGCCGAGGCCGCCAACGCCGTCGGCGGGGCCGAGAGCAATGTCGGCCATATCGAGGAGCGGACGCGGCAGTCGCTGCGCGACGCCGCTCGCGAGGGCGAGCGCGCCGTCGCCGAGCGGGCCGAGCTCGATGCCCAGCTCGCTCACCTGGCCGAGGTTCGGCTCTGTTGCGAGGGCGCCGAGAAGGCGGCTGCCGAGCTCGGTGAGGCCGGTGCGGCCACGGCGGCTCGACGGGCGACCGTGGACGGCGAGCTGGCCCTCGTCCATGACGAGATGGTCCGCCTGCGGGCCAAGGTGGAGAACCTGGAGGCGCAGGGAAGCCGGGACCCGTATTGGGCCGGCTCCCATGCCATCACCTCCGCGGGCTTGCCCGGCGTGCTCGGCACGGTGCGTTCGCTCATCCAGGTCGAGGAGTCGTACGCCCGCATGGTCGAGGACGTGCTGGGCGAGCGCCTCTTTGCCGTCGTCTGCGAGGACCCTGCCGCCGCCCACGGCGCGTTGGAATTCCTGAAGGGGACGGGCAAGGGCCGCGCGCGCATCCTCGTTCTGAGCGCGGTGCCGCAGGCGTCCGGACAGCAGGGCTATCCGCCGGATGCCCGGCCCCTCATCGACCGCGTCCATGTCGAGCCGCGCTTCCAGGAAGCGCTGCGCTTGCTGATCGGCGAAGCTTACGCCTTGGGCGGCGCCGTCTACGGCCCGCACTGGGTGTACGGCGGCTCGATGCCCGCCGAGGGCGAGGGCCTGAACCTTTTCGAGTTCCAGGCGCTCGAAACCAAAGTCGCCGATCAGGCCGCCAAAGAGGAGTCTCTCGCCGCCGAGCGCACCCGGCTGGAACAAGAGGCCGCGGCGCAGGCCACCGATCTGGCGCAGGCGCGCGAGGAGAAGCACGAGCAGGCGCTGCGGGTGCGCGAGGCCGATGCGCTTCGGGTGGACCGCGAGAAGCGCCTCGCGGTGATCGAGACGAACATCCGGACCTGCGAGGGCGAGGGGCAGACGCTGCTCGGCGAGATGGGCCTGCTGCGCGAGGCCCTCGCCGGGGCGCGGGCTTCGCTCGAGACGGCGCGCCAGCGCGAAGACGACGCGAAGCTGAAAGAGAGAGAGGCCGCGGAGCGGCTCGATGGGCTGAAGGAGCAGGCCCGCCAGCGCCAGGTCCGGCGCAGCGAGCTCCAGAGCCAGCTGGCAACGGCAGCCGCCAACCAGAAGGTCACGCAGAACCAATTCAGCACGCTCGCGATGGAGAAGGAGCAGAAGGATTCCTCTCGGGCGAAGCTGCAAGCCGACCGCGACGAGATCGCCCGGCAGCTCGTGGCGCTCGCCGCCGCCGCGGCTCAAGCGCGCGCCGACCAAGAACAGCTCTTCGTCAAGCGTGGAGAGGCCGAGGTCCAGACGGGCGCTCTTGCCGGTCAGGTCAAGCAGATGGACCTCTCGCTCGCCGAGCTGGGCGAGAAGATCCGCGGCCTGCGGCAGCAGAGCGGCGAGAAGGGCGAGGAGATCCAGAAATACGAGGTGCGCGTCTCGGCCGTCAGGGCGGGGCAGGACGCCGCCAAGAAGCGCATCTGGGACGAGTGGCAGCTTCCCTTCGAGGAAGCTGCGGCGAAGTACGCCGGCGTGGCCGCCGACGCGGAGCGGCTGGAGTCTCTGCGCAAGCGCATCCAGAACATGGGGCCGATCAATCAGGGCGCGCCGGAGGAGTACGAGGCCCTGACGCAGAAGCACGGCTTCTTGACCGCGCAGGTGCAGGACCTCACCAAGGCCAAAGACGACCTGCGCGCGGCGATCAACAAGATCAACTCGACCACGCGCGAGAACTTCCGACAGACCTTCACGGACGTGCGCGAGCATTTCCGGCGGATCTACAGCTCGCTGTTCGAGGGAGGGGAGGCCGACCTCGTGCTGACCGTCCCGGACAACGTATTGGAGACCGGCATCGAGATCGTCGCCCAGCCTCCGGGCAAGCGGCTGCAGAGCATCTCCCTGCTTTCCGGCGGCGAAAAGACGTTGACCGCGATCGCGCTGTTGTTCGCCTTCTTCATGGTGCGCCCCTCGCCCCTATGCATGCTCGACGAGGCGGACGCGGCGCTCGACGAGGCGAACACCGACCGGTTCGCGCGCATGATCAAGGAGTTCGCGCAAAAGACCCAGTTCATCGTCGTGAGCCACTCGAAGCGCACCATCGAGGCCGCCGAGCAGATCTACGGTGTCACGATGGAGGAAGGCGGAGTGACGCAGATGATCTCGGTGGACTTCCGCCGGCGCGGTGAAGGGACGGTCCAGCCGGTCTTGGACGCCGCCGCGCCCAAGGCTCCGGAGCCTGTGTCCGAGAAGGCCGGCTCGTAGCCTATTAACAGAGCCTTACCAGGCATCATTCTTCTCCCTGGTGGAGCGCTTTTGCTATAAGTCTCTTTCTACCATGCTCTGGGGAGTCTTCTCGGACGTCCACTCCAACTTCGAGGCCCTCGATGCCGTCTTGAAGGCTTTGGCAAAGGAGGGGGTCAAGGGCTGGGTCTGCTGCGGCGACGTCGTGGGCTATGGCGCTCAGCCCAACGAGGTCTGCGAGAGGATCGCGACGCTCAAGCCCCTGCACGTCGTCAGCGGCAATCACGACCTGGCCGTCGCCGGCAAGATGGATATCACGTGGTTCAACGACTACGCCCAGGCGGCGGTCATGTGGAGCCGCGAGGTGCTGAAGGAGCCGGCCCGGCGCTTCCTCGCAGCCCTTCCCGACCGCGTGGTGGCCGACGGCTTCATGGTCGCCCACGGCTCGCCGCGCAATCCGGCCGAGGAGTACCTGCTGACGCGCCAGCAGTTCTTGGACAACGCCTCGCTGGTGAAGGTCGCGCCCTGCTTCGTCGGCCACAGCCATCTCACCTGGTGCTTCACGAAGGACCCGGCAAGCCCGCTCGGCACGCGCGCGCTGATGCTGCGCGACGGGCAGACGATCTCCGCGCCGCTCGGCGTCTCGTGCATCTTCAACCCCGGGTCGGTCGGCCAGCCTCGCGACCATGACAGCCGGGCCTCCTGCGGCGTCTACGACGACGAGAAGCGCACCTTCCGGCTGCTGCGCGTCCCCTACGACATCGAGAAGGTCCAGAAGGCGATGCGCGAGGTGGCGCTTCCCGAGCTGCTGGTATTGCGCCTGTCCTACGGCCAATAGGAGCGTCCGATCCCCGGGCTTTTGGGCCCTTTAACCGGCTTGACGGGTCCTCGGGCCCTTGCTTCTCGACGGCGGCGCCGCTACAATCCCAGTACACCCATAATGCCGACGCGAGCTAGCCTATTTACAGGTGCGCGCCTTCGCATCGCCGTCCTTGCCGTCATCTGGGCCTGCCTGTCTCCCTCCCGGGCCGCCGCGAACAATCCGAACATGTCGGACGACTTCGAGCGCATGATGCGCTGGCTGACGGGAGAGGTGGTCCAAGGGCTGTCGTTCAACGCGGGGTCCACCTTCGATCCGCCCAACGAATTGAAGAAGTGGCGCATGCAGCCCGACGTGAGCCTCGGCGTCGGGATGATCCCGCTGGACAAGACCAAGTTCCCGGTCATCGTCACCCCGTCGTTGGCGGAGAGGGATCCGTCGGCGATGCTGCCCGACAAGGTCAGCATCCCGAATCTCGCCCTGCACGTGAGGCTGGGCCTGCCCGGCCGTTTCGATTTCACCATCCGCGCCGCCGACATGACCGTGCCCAACGGCTACAAGCTCACGCCCGGCACGCTGGCGAAAGGACAATCGAACTCGATCGGCTTCGGTTTGCGCAGGCACTTCGGCGGCGGCGACGAGGACATCCCGCGCATCACCGTCGGGGCCAACTACAATCATGTGAAGGGCTATTTCAATTTCAACACGGAGCGGCAACTCCTGCGACTGACGAGCACTCTTGCCGGTGATAGCTGGCAGATGGGGCGCCTGGAGTGGAACGTGAACAGCTTCGGGCTGAACACGGTCGTCAGCCAGACCTTCGGCAGCTTCACGCCGTTCTTCGGCGCGGGAGGGAACTACACGACCGGCTCGATGAAAGCGCGCCTGGAGATGGACTGCTTGTCGCCCATCATCTGTACCCCCGTTATCGGCGAGGCGAGCGACCATCCGGAGCAGGTCCAGGCGCGGGGCATCTTCGGCGCGCAGTACGACCTCACGCGCGTCAGCCTGTTCCTCAACGGCGAGGTCAAGGCCCTCGGCGAGAACGCGGGAAGGACTTTTATCGTGCAGATGGGCGTCGTGGCCCCGTTCCGCATCGGCTGGGGTTCCATCGCGGCCAAGGGGACCCACTGGCTGGCCCCGGACGACAAGGGCGCCAAGGACTCCTTCGACGTCGACGAGAGCGAGGGGGCGCGCTTGCGCGACCCTCCGGCGGCCGCGCCGAAAACGAAGGGCGCGCCTAAGAAGCCCTCCTCCCGGGCGGGGTTGGAGCCTGAGCCCCTTTTCATGCCTGGCAAATTTGACCAGCGCGACGAAAAGCCCAAGCGCCCGTCGCGCAGGAAGATCGATGCGGAGCCGGAGTTGATCCCCAGCTACTAGGCGTGCAAGAGATCGGTCCCAGCCGGTCAATAAGGCGCTATAATCCTGCAAACTATAGGCCTTCCAGCCCTGCACGATTTTGGGCCCTTTAACCCAAGTTGGCAGGACCTACGGCCCATGCCGCTATGCGGGAGCGCCGATACAATTCGATAGGCTCGAAATGACGACGCAGACGAGACTTTTTGCAGGCAGCTGCTGGCGCAGAGTGCTCGCCGGCGCCCTCGCGGCGGCGCTGGTCCTGACTGCCCCTGGCTTCGAGCCGTACCGCCTCCTGGCGCAGGAAGCCGCGCAGGTCCAGGTCCCCATTTCTCCCGCGCCCTCCGGCGCGGCCGGCGCGGCCGGCGCGGCCGGCATCGCGGGGCCGGCCGCCGTCCAAACCGCTCCGCTGACGCCCTCGCTTTCCCTGCCTTCCTCGGCGCTCGTGGCGCCCGTCGCGCCTATCGCGCCCGTCACGTCCATCGCTGTCCAGCCCGCGGCGGCCGCGACCGCAGGCGCCGCGGTGAAGTCGCCGGTCTCCCTCTCCCGCGAAGCGGGAGAGGGCAGGGGTGAGGGCAGAGGCCGTCTCCTCGAACCGGGGCGTGGAAACGGCTTGCTCGCCTTCCGCTCCCATCCTTGCCGCGAAATCCGTTTCAGCCCCCGCGCGCACGCCTTCTTTCGGCGTCGAAGCGGGAGGCTGGAACGCCGGCTTTTCCAGGCGCTGGATCATGCGGCCGAGCTGGGTCGGCCCGGGATCGGCGGCTGCGGCCGGCGTCTTCCACAGGGCGCGCTGCGCGAGCGAGCCGGAGCGCGTCTGTA
>JAPLKK010000271.1 GCA_026388115.1 Elusimicrobiota bacterium
CACGGAATTAAGTCAATAATTCCCAAAAAATCAGATAAAACTGATTTTTTTGGGACCTGGACCTTGGGAATAAAATGGAGTTTCACCTAACGGGTGAAAACTTTTTAATGAGCTCCGGCATTAATTCCTTAGGTCCCAAATCCTCCTTTATTCGGAGGATTTGGGAATAATTCAGGATTGAACGGGCTAATCTAATATCATATAGTTTCCTTCGCGTCTATTATGATATCTTATCGTTCATCCCGGTCCCCTTTAATATTCTTTATAGCCTTAATATTCTGTTCGGCTGCCGCCGTTCTTCACGTCCCGGCCGCGGAGCCCCAAAACGCGACGGCGAAGGCCGGGACGCCGCGCCGCGCGGCCTCGCCGGCCAGCAACCGCAGCGCCGGCCGCAGGCCGGCAGGCAGCTTCAACGGCCCCGATGGGTGGTCCATGGCCCTCCGCTACTCGCTCATCCTACGGAAATATTCCTGAATGATGGGATCGTAGGCCGCGGGCCTGCGCTCGTGCAGCGAGCGCTCGAGCTCCTGGCGCAGCTGCCGCGGCGGCTGGTAATCTTTGGCGGAGGGAAGAGGGACGAACCCCGTGTTCGCTCCGCTCATCCCGCCCGCCCGCCGCACCATGCGGGTGCGCCCGCCGAACGGGCGGCCGAGGCCCGATTCGATGCTGCGCTGCTGCTGGGCGGCGTCCTCGAGCGCCTGCCGGCCCTTCTCCAGCTGCTCGAGCGCGGACTGCTCGTGCCCCAGCGCCCCGCCCGAGTCGGCCGAGCCAAGCGCGTCCTCGGCGGCGCGCTGCTGCACCTGCGCCGATTCCAAGGGCTCCGTGACGCTGCCCGGCAAGGAACCCGCGTCGCGCGAAAGGTCCTCCACCTGCCGCTGCAAGGCGGCGGTCTTTTGGCGCACCTGGCCCTGCGTCGTCGCGGCCGAGGCCGCGTCGGCCTGCGTTTGAGGCGTCGCCGGCGGCGGCTGGGCGCCGCGCAGCAGATCCTCGAGGATCGCCTGCTCGCCGCCGGCCAGCTCAACCAGCTCGAGCGCCTCGGCCGGCTGGGCCGCGGCCTGGCCTTTGAGCCGCAGGATGGTGCGGTGCAGCAGCTCGGGCGACTGGGAGACCGCCTTGCGCCGGAACTCGTCGAGGACCGCGCGCATCCAGCCGAGGGCGTCGGGCGGCATGCGGACGCCGAGCTTCTCGCCCCGGCGCACGACCCTCTCTTGGCGCTCGCGCAGCTGGTCCAAGAGGTCCTTTTGCGCCCGCAGGAGCTCCTGCGTCTTCGCGTCCTCGAGCTTCTGCGCCTGGCCGACGCTCTTGGTCTGCTCGTCGATGACCTTGTCCCACGCCGCGACGGCCTGCTCGAGCTTCTCCGACAGCCGGTCGTCGCCCGCCGCTCCCATCCCGCCCGCTTGGTCGCGCGCCGCCTCGCCGATCGCCTGGCGGACGCGGCTCAACCGCTTGGAGAGCTCCTGAGCGAGCTTGGCGGCCGCGGCGTAATCGCCCGCCGCCAGAGCCCGCTGGAGGGCGTCCGCCGCCCGGAGCGCGCCGCCGAGCGGCACCCGATACTGCTTGCGCGACGAATCTTGCGGCGAGCCCTCGGGAGACTTGGGCAAAGAATCGATCGCCTTGGCGAGGTCCTCCATCTCCCGCTGAAGCTTCGCCAGAGCCTCGTCGAGCCGGCGCTTCTCGTCGGCCGTCGGGGTCTTGCCCTTGGCCATGTCCTCCAGCGCCTGCGAGAGCTCGGCGCCCGTCTGGTCCATGCGGTCCGCCTCGGTCCAGAAGTCCTGCAAGGACTGCATCGAGCGGCCGTCGGCGAGGCGCTTCGCCGCCGCCCGCGCGCGCTGCTCGAGGTCCGCGTGGCGCCGCTGGGCCTGCGCGAAGTCGCCGCGCTTGGCGGCGTCGACCGCCTTCGGGAACTCCGAGGAGGCGGCCTCCTGGATCTGCCCCTCGAGCGCTTTAGCCTCCTCGGCCATGCCCGGGTTGGAGTAGGCGTCGTCGGCCATCGCCTGCGCGAAGCTCTTGGCGGCGTCGGCGGCGGCGCGCCAGTCGGAGGAGGCCTGGCGCTCCGTCTCCTCGCGCTCGGCGCTGCGGGCGTCCGCGCCCGGCGTGCCGGCCTCCGATTCGACCGAGAGCTTCTTCAGCATCGCCTCGCGCTCGGCGAGTTTGCCCAGCGTCTGCTCGAGGCCCCCCCATTGCTTCTCCACCTGGGCGTGCGCCTTCTCGAAATCCAAGAGGCGGACGTAGTTCTTCTGCGACCACCCGCTCTGCGGGCGCGGCGAGGCGTCGTCGTCGGCGCGGAGCTGGAACTCGACACGGGCGCCGACGGGAAGCGAGGAAAGGTCCCACGAGTGATCGCCGTAGCTCTCCTTGCCCAGCCGGCCGCGCGAGAGCTTCAGCGAGCGCTCCGCAATCCCCTTGGGCCCGGGGAAGCGCGCCACGAGCCAGATCCCCGTGAGCCCGAAGTCGTCGTCGGCGTGGTAGGCCAGCTCCAGGCGGTCGCGCGGGCCGGCCTCCACCTCGAAGGCGGGAGAGAGCAGCTCGATCTTCGGCGGCTGGTCCGCGAGCGCGCGCAGGGACCACGACACCGGCGACGGGTCGGTCATCCCCTCGGCGCTCGCGAGGTCGAACTGAAGGCGGCCGTCCTCGCGCAGGGGGAAGCCGCCTTCCCACGAGCCGTCCGCCGCGCGGCGCATCTCCACGGGAAGGTCCAGGAAACTCACCCGCGCCGACGCCTTCGCCAGCGGCACGTTCGGCCTGCCGGCCGCGACGATCCACGAGCCGCGCAAGGCCGCGACCTCGCCGGCGCCCTCGAGCGCGACCTCCTGAAAGACGCCGGACTCCCGGCCCGGAGGATAGACGCGCAGGCGCGCGCCCGTCAGCTGGGGACGCGGCACCGGCTCGAGGCCGAAGCGGCGGGTGCGCTCGCCGCGCCAGCGCCATTGGTACTCGGCCGGGGCGTCGAGGGCCGACAAGGCGTAATGGAAGCGTCCGCGGTCCTCCGGCTCGAGCGGCACGCGGCCCAGGACGCTGGGCCCCGTCTTGAGCCAAAGCTCCGGCGTCTCCCGCCGGCCGTCGCGCCAGGAGGCGCTCAGCTCGACCGGCGCCCCCCACGGCAGGCGGGCGGCGCCCGGCGACACGACGAGCAGCTCGTCGAGCGGCCGCTCCCGCCAGGGGGCGAGGAGGCGCCCCGGCCCGGGCGAGGCGTGCCAAAGCCAGCAGCCCGCGGCCGCGCACCAAAGCGCCGAGGCGAGGAAGACGCGCCGCGCGGGCGTCGAGAGGCCCGTGGGATACAGGGGGGCGGGGCGCGCCCGCTCCAGCAAGGCCTCGGCGCGGGCGAGATGCTCGCGCGCGAGCTCCTGGGAGGTGCCGGCCGGCGCGGCCCCGCGCAGCTCCCAGGCCGAGACCAGATAGGCGGCGAGCCCCGGCTCCCGCTCTTCGAGCCTTCTCAGCAGCTGCTGGGCCCGCATGCGCCGCCAGGGAGCGGCGAGGCGACGGTGGGCCGCCGCGGCGAAGGCGCACAGGCCCGCGACGAACAGGACCCGGCGGGCGTCGAGCGGCAAGGGAGCGGCGGCATCGACCGCCAGGGCCGCCGTCACCGCCGCGGCGCTCCAAGCGGCGAGGCGGGAACCGTGCTCGACGAGGAGCCACGCCCCGTACTGGCGGCGGCAACGGGAGACCCAGTCCTCAAGGGACATGGAGGGATTCTAGCTAACCGCGACCGAGAAGTCTGCGAGCCGCCTCGGGAGGGACCAGCGCCGCCAGGCGCCGGCGCCCGTCCTCGTCGGCGGTCAGGTCGTAAAGGAAGATGGAGCGGCCGCTCACCGCCAGCGGCTTGCGCGCCTTCAGCCACGCGAACGCGGCGGAGTCGGGATAGTAGGTGCCCTGCAGGTTCGTCGCTGATATCGCCAAGAGCACGCGGCCCGAGGCGGCCGGGTCGGGGTCGTTGCCGGGCCGCTCGACGTTGGCGACCACGCCGACGGGAAGATAGCGGATGCCGTAATCGGCGGGGTCGGCCGTGCCGAAGTACGACAGGTAGACCGGCGGATTGCCGATGCGCTTGAGCTCCGCCGCCAAGGGCTTGAGCGCTTGCCCCCAATCCAGGTTCGAATCCACCAGGCACTCGTAGCCGCGGTCCGGCCCGCCGACCGACTCGTTGAAATAGGCGAGCTGGTCGGGATGGACCCGCGCCACCCCGACGACGAGCCAAGCGCCGAGCGCGGCCAGAACGGCGCGTCCGGCGATCTTCTTCTCCCAAAGCCACGCGCACGCCAAAGCGGACCACAAGAGGAGGAAAGGCACGACGGGCAGGACGTGGCGATAGCCGATCTGCACCTTGGCGGTGAGGGCGAGGGCCATGTAGACGGCCGGCGGCGCCCAAACCCACATCCCGCGCCGCCACGGGAGGCGCGCGGCGCGCGTCAAGCCGGCGGCCGCAAGCAAGAGCAGCGGCAGCGGCGTCTTCACCGCGAGCGCCAGCGGGAAATAATCCCAGCGCCCCACGACGGAGACGTGGCCGAAGAAGAACGAGCGCCGCCCTTCGTCTAGGCGGCTCAAGGTCGCGCGCAAGCCTTCCCACCACAGCCCGGCGTGCAGGAACCGGTAGGGAAGGGCGAGCGCGAGCGCGGCCGCCCCGAGCATCCACCATAACCCCGAGGGCGGCGCGCGCCGCGGCGCGGACAGCAGCGGTCCAAGAAGGCCGAGCGCGAACAGGAGCGGCGGCAGGACGATCATGTTGAACTTCGCCGCGAGGGCCAGGCCCGCGCAAACGCCCGCGAGCGCCCAAAGCCATGAGCCCCGGCCCCGCTCTTCCTCGCGGCGCGCCGCCTCCGCGGCCGCCGCGCAGGCGGCGAAGAACAGCGCCGTCGACGCGCCGTCCGTCGTCACGAGCGCGAAGTTCGACAGCAGGGCCGGACAGAACGCCTGCGCGCAGAGCGCCCCGGCCGCGGCCGCCGGACCCGCCGCGCGCCAAGCCCACCAAGCGAGCGCGACGGCCAGCAGGAGCGTCCAGGTGACGAGGTCGAATCTCCGGGCGCGGTTGAGGAGCGTCTCGGCCGGCAGGGTGTTCTTGTACAGGAACATGTCGGCGTAGTGATAGACCCGGGCGTAGATCCAGTCCGGATGCTGGACGAAGACGTGCGGCTGGACGGGAAGCAGGGCGAGCGCCGCCCACATCTCGGCCAGGGGAGGATGGTCCATCACGTTCAGACGGTAGACGCCCGTCTTGAGATAGCTGTAGCCGCTCGCCAGATGCACGGCTTCGTCGTAGGTGGGCGCGGCCGAGCGGATGAAGGCGAAGCCGAGCCACAGCTGGATGGCCAAGAGCGCGGCGGCGACCGCCGCTAGGACGCTGATATTGCGGGAGTTCAAACGCCCCGAAATTATATTAAGTCCCGCAGGCGGCGTATGCGCGCTTCATAAGGAGGATGGGTCGACGAAAGCTCCGCGAGCCGGCGCTTCCACCAGGGCTGGACGGTCCCGGCGGCGCCGCCGGTCATCACCCCGAAATGGCCGAGCAGGCCCTCGGCGCCGCCCGCCTTCGCCGCGAACCAATCGGCCTCCAGCTCCTGCCGCCGCAGGACGCCGAGGCCGAACTGCATCGCGAGCCAAAGCACCCCGAAGCCGGCCGCCAGCCAGCCGATGCTTCCCAGGACCGAAAGGAGAGCGGCCGTCGTCACTCCTCCGGCGACGGACAGATGCACGAGGAAGAGCGCGGCCTTGATCGCCCCGCCGATGCCGGCGGCGTAGAGCAGGCCCAGTTGGCCGAGGAGCCCCGCCTCGCGCGTGCGCGTCAGGCGCATCGCCGACAGATGCCCGAGCGACAGATGCCCCAGCTCATGCGCGAGCACGCCCTCGAGCTGGTGGTCGGGCCGGGAATAGAGGTTCTCGCCGACGTGGATGCTGGAGGCGGGAACGATCCCTCGTCCCTCGGCCGCCATCGTGTTGCGCCCCGCCGCGTTGTCGACGAGGAGTTGGGGCGCCGAGACGGCGTCCACCCCGAGCCGGTCGAGCACCCGCCCCAAAGCGCCGCCCAGCCGCCGCTCGAAATCCGAGAGCTGCTCGGCCGTGAGCGCCGTCGCGATTCCCTCCCCCCTTGTGGGGGAGGGCAGGGTGGGGGGTAGATTTTTGAGCTGCCACGTCGTCCACCCGGCCACCAGCCCGAGGGCGATCGGTCCGGTCCAGCCGAGAGCGGCCATCAGCGCCGCGAAGGTGCCCGCAAGCCCCGCGACATGAACGACCTTGTACAACCGCATCGGCCAAGCGATCGAAGCCGGGGAATGGAAGGGGGCTGGCGCGACGGACGCCGACGGCGCGCCGATCTCTCCCTCCCCCCGGCCACGAACGAGCCCCAGGTCAGGACTCGAAGGACCCTGCGGATCCGCGGCCGCTAAAACGGAGGGCGCTTCGGCAACGGATGAAAGTTCAGCCTGCCCGTCGAAGCGTTGATTCTCGCGAGCCCAGTCCTCGGTGGGGTCTGCCATCGCTCTCGCCGCCGACTCCTGCGGCTGAAGCAAAGCTCGGCGCACCGATGCCGCGCGTGACATGCCGGCAGCCACGCCCTTCTTCAGCGAAGCGCCGTTCTCGCTCTTGCGCGAAACGAGAGCCGTGCTGCTCCCCCTCTCCCGCGAAGCGGGAGAGGACAGGGGTGAGGGCAGCTCGCCGTTCACCGCCGCCTCCGCCGTCACCGCCGCGGATCGAGCCGGCGCGATGAGAGAGCCCGGCATCGCGACCGTCGGCTGGATCCGGACGGGGGCGTTGACCGGCGACAGCGAGACCGGCGGAAGGAGCAACGGGCTGACGGGGCTGATCGGCGTCACGATGGAGGGCGCGACGCCCATCGCGCCCGCGTGCGCGGCGCCGACGGACGCCGAAGGGACACCCGCCGCTTGGGGCGCGACCACCTGAGCGAGCGCCGCCGATGGCGCCGAAAAGAGCAGCAGGCCGCAGGCCGTCGCCCAGAGCACGTTCCTCATCACCAAAAGGGTATGCCGATCGTGGCGTTGTCCCCTGGGCCCGAGGGACCCGCGAAATCGAGAAAAGGGCCCACCTCGGCCTGGGCCTTTAGACGGCGGGGATTACGCTATCCGCCGCCGCAGACCCGGGCCGGGAAGCCTGACGCATGAGACTCCCCGCGGAAACAACCCTGAAAACAATATTTGGTAAGATTTTGTGTGTCTTCTGTCGGCGATGTCTTCGACCGCACCCTCCGGGCTTTGCGGCCCCGCTGGAAGCCCTTGGCCGGCATCATGGCTATCGAGATCGTCGGCCGCTATACCCTCCTGCTCGCCGGAGCCTTGGGCATCGTCTTCATCCTGGTGGGCGGCCTCGATCTCTCGGTCTTGACGAATCTTGCGGGCCGCCTGAAAGAGCCCGGAGTCATCCTATCCCGCGCCGTCCCCCTCCTCGTCCTGGTGACCGCTCTTCTGTTCGCCCTCGCCCTGTTCGAGACTTGGATGATCACGGCGCTGTTCTACGCGGCGGAGCAGCCCGCGCCGACCGTGGCCGACGCCCTGGTTTCGGGCGCAAGGCACGCCGGCGCCTTCGGCTGGATACTGACGCTCGCCTCTGTCGCGGCCATGGCGGGATTCCTCTTCCTGCTCGTGCCGGGGCTCCTCCTGTGCTTCGCGTTCATGCTCGCGCCGAGCGCCTACTTCCTCGAGGGCCGCACCGGCTGGTCGGCGCTCAAGCGCTCCTGGGAGGCGATGTCGGCGCGCCCGGCGCACGCCGCCGCGAGCCTCGGCGCCGGCTGGCTGGCGCTCTTCGGCGCCGGCGGCCTTCTCGCGGCCTCCGGCCTGCCGTTCGCCGGAGACGTCGTCTGCCTCGCGGCGGGGCCCTGGATCGCGACGCTTCACTCGACCGTATTTCGCGAACTGACGGGCAAAGAGGCGCTCGCGTGAGCGGCCTTTGCGCCCCGCTCCTCGCGCTCGCCCTGGCCCCGGCCATGGCGGCGGCGCCGTCGTCGCCATGGGGAAAGAAGGCGTGGGGCGTGCTGGTGATCGACGCCGCGGCCAGCTCCGACAGCGGCCGCGGGGCGCCGAAGCTGGCGAAGGACCTCGGGAAAAAGTTCCAAGTCGAGTTCGCCAGAGGCCTGGCGGACCCGAAAGAGATCCAGAGCGCCGTCGACCGCCTCACCGCGCAGAACGTGAAAAAGATCGTCGTCGTCCCGCTGGTGCTCACCACCGAGTCCGACGCGATGGATGAGACGCAGTACGTCCTCGGCCTGCGCAAGGACCCATCGGCGGAATTCTTCAAGGGCGCGCACGGCCATTCGGGCTACACCAACATCCGGCGCGTGCAGACCAAGCTCCCGGTCGTCATGTCGCCGGGGCTGGACGCCCACCGCCTGGTGGCCGAGATCCTCGCCGCCCGCGCCAAGGAGCAAAGCCGCAAACCCGCGCGCGAGCGGGTCGTGCTCGTGGCCTGGGGCGCAAGGACGAACGCGGGAGACGAGCTGACGAGGCGGAACCTGGACGCGCTGGCGCGCAAGGTCCGGGAGCTGGGGGATTACGAGGACGCGCAGGGCTTCACGCTGCGCGACAGCGCCGACGCCAAGGAGCGAAGCAAGGCCGAGACCGCCCTGCGCCGGGCCGTGGCGGCCTGGAGCCGCCTGGGGCGCGTCATCGTCGTCTGTCATTTCCTGGCGCCCGACGGCCTCGAACGCCGGGTGCGCGCGGTCCTGGACGGCGCCTTCTATTCCCTCAACGCCAAAGGCCTCGTGTCGGACCCCAAGCTCGCGAAATGGATCGAGGCCAAGGCGCGCGAAGCGGCGGCGATGCCCAACATGAGGCGGTTCAAGGACGCGGGCCGGCCGATCGAGCCCAAAGAGTCCAAGAAGCTGCTGCGCCTCGACACCGGCGCCCCGGTCCTCAGGAAGCCGAGCACCGGCAACGCGACCGGCCCGCGCCGCACGATCTCGCCGATCGATAACCCCACCTCCGAAGGAGGATACTAGCCGATGGCGCTTCCCGCTGACGACAAGATCGACGTTCTCGACCGGGGCTTCGTGAGGCTCGTGGATTTCATGGGAAGCGACGAAAGCGTCGTCGCGGCGGCGCGCGTCTCTTACGGCTCGGGCTCCAAGGGCGAGGAGAAGGACCGCAAGCTCATCACCTACATGCTCACCCACGACCACATGACGCCCTTCGAGCATGCCGTCTTCCAGTTCCACGTCGCCTGCCCCATCTTCGTGATGCGCCAGTGGATCCGCCACCGGATCTCGTCGACCAACGAGATCTCGGCCCGCTATACCGAGATGAAAGACGAGTTCTACGCGCCGGCGCAGTGGCGCGCGCCCGACGCCAAGAACAAGCAGGGGAGCGTCGAGGCGCCGGAGCTCGACCAGCAGCGCTGCACGCAGGTCTTGCGCGAGGCCTACCGCAACTCGTACACCGCCTACCAGGAGCTGCTGAAGGCGGGCGCGGCGCGGGAGATGGCGCGCATGGTCCTGCCGACCGCGCTCTATACGCAGTTCTATTGGACCCTCAACGCCCGAGCCCTCATGCACTTCATCAACCTGCGCGCCGACGCGCACGCCCAGTGGGAGATACAGCGCTACGCCGAGGCGCTGGCCGCGATCTTCCGCGCCAAGATGCCGTGGACGTACGAAGCGTTCCTGCTCCACTCGTGGAAGGGGACGAACCCGAAGCTCGACTCGGAAAAGGCCGCACTGTCCGGGCAGGCGCAACCCACATGAAGACCCTGACCGCCGCCCTCGCAACGATCGCCCTTCTCTCCCCTTGCGCCTTCGCCCAGCAGGAAGGCGAGGTCAAGCGGGGCCCCATCGAGCGCCGGGCGCCGGCCAGCGGCACCGTCGTGTTCGAGGACGTGTTCCGGCTGAAGTCTTCCATCGAGGGCCGCATCGAGGCCGTCCTCGCCTCCTCCTACACCTGGGCCGGCCCCGAGTCGCCCGTCGCGCTGTTGGCGGACCAGAAGATGGCCGCGCTCATCGACAACCGGAATACGACGCCGACCGAGGTGCTCGAGGAGCGCTGGAAGGGGACCATGCAGCCCGCGCAGGTGCGCTGCATGGAGGACTGCTTCATCCTGACCGTGTTCGCCCGGCCCAAGAAGCGCGTCTTGCCGCAGGCGGTCCTGTTCGAGGCCGCGCACACGGTCAAGCTCGTCGGCCATATCGCCAACCAGCATCTGGGCTGGGTGCAGGAGGGCCAGACCGTGTGGTTCTGGTCCCCGACCGACCCGTCGGAACGCCACCACGTCATCGTGAACACGTTCGTGGTCGACAACCCCGGCAAGAAGACGGAGGCGGGAGGCACGTTCACGGCGCGGTGCAACCGCGAGCAGTACCTCGACCCCGGCTCGCCGTGGGTGGGCTACGTGGTCGTCGAGAAGCGCAAGACCGCTCTGGTGGTGCCGACCAGCGCCTTGTTCCAGTGGGGCGACTCCGTCTATCTGCCGGTCAAGGTATCGACGGGCGCCACCAACGAGGACTTCACCGAGATCACGACCGGGATCGAGGGCGGGCGCCGCATCCTCGTCCCGAAATCGGGCGCGATGGGCTCGGCCCGCCCGCACGGCCCGGAGGCCGCCCCGCCGCCTCCGCCGAAGGCGTATTTCGATCTCACCCAGCCCGGAGGCAACCGCGCGCTGGACGACTCGCCCTACGACAAACCGGAGAACGACGATGAGTGACGGCACCCCAGGCCCAAGCAAAGTCGAGGCCCAATACGTTCAGTACGTCCTCTGGCGGCTCGATCCGATGTACCACAACCTTGAATCGAACGAGCGCATCGTCGCCAAGCAGCACTTCGTCGGGACCTGGGAGTCGTTCCAGTCGCGGGCCCTGTTCGTCAGCTACGCGGTCACGGGCTTGCGCTCCGATTGCGACATCCTCTCGATGCGCGTCTCGACCTCGCTCGAGCTCCTCCAGGACATGACCACGCGCCTGCAATCGAGCGGCACGGGCCGGTTCCTCTCGACCTCTTACTCTTTCCTCGCGCGCGCGAGCGGGCCGCGCTACGCGGCGAAAGCCGGTCCGGGCGAGTTCGCGCCGGGCCAGGGGCGGTACCTCTTCTTGTCGCCCTGGACGCATACGGCGGAATGGCACGGCGCGGAGCCCGAAACCCGCGCCACGATGGAGCGCGCGTTGGAGGAGGAGGCGGCCAGGCGCGGGCTGCGCTTGCACCCGGGCCTGCGCGGCCTCGACGAGGTGGACGAGCTGCTCGCCGTCGAGGCGGACAAGCCGGAGGAGTACCTCGAATTCGCCGACCAGATGGACGCCCTGCGCGGACAGACCCATTCGCAGGCGGGCCCGACCTTCGTCGGGATCTTGAAAGACCTGCGCGACCACATCGACACCCGGGGCTGACCGGAAGGGCTCTACTCTCATGACATTGATCCCCACGCAGCGCGTCCTCGCCATCGTGCTCGCCGGAGGCAAAGGCGAGCGGCTCCATCCGCTCACGAAGGAGCGCTCGAAGCCCGCCGTCCCCTTCGGGGGGAAATACCGCATCATCGACTTCGTGCTGTCGAACCTGGTGAACTCGGGGTTCCAGTCCATCCACATCCTCGTGCAGTACCTGTCCCAGAGCCTCATCGAGTACATCCGCGCCAACTGGAGGACCGCGGGCCTCACGCACGACCAGTTCATCACGATGGTGCCGCCGCAGATGCGCCTTGGGGAGACGTGGTACCGGGGCACCGCCGACGCCGTGCGCCAGAACTTGAACTTGATCCTCGACTTCGACCCCGAGGTCGTCGCGGTCTTCGGGGCGGACCACATCTACCGCATGGACGTCGGCCAGATGCTGGGCTTCCACAACGAGACGAAGGCGGACATCACCGTGGCCGCGCGGCCGGTGGCGCTCAAGGAGGCGTCCGCCTTCGGCGTCATCCAGACCGACGCCAAGGGCCGGGTCACCGGCTTCCAGGAAAAGCCGGCCGAGCCCAAGCACATGCCCGGCGACGACGGCCGCGCCTACGTCTCGATGGGCAGCTACATCTTCAACCGGGACGTGCTCGTGGACATCCTGAGGTCCGGGCCCGCCAGCGGCGAGTTCGACTTCGGGAAGACGATCCTCCCCGAAGCCCACAAGAAGTACCGGGTCATGGCCTACGACTTCGCGAAGAACATCCTGCCCGGGATCAAGGCCTACGAAGAGCAGGACTACTGGCGCGACGTGGGCACGCTGCAATCGTACTACGACGCCAACATGGACATCCTCGGGGCCAAACCCCGCCTCAATCTCAACAACCACCGCTGGTTCATCCACTCGGGCCGCTACGACGGCGCGCCGGCCAAGGTCCTCGACGGCAAGCTGCAGAACTGCATCGTCGGCGACGGGTGCTTCGTGCGCAACGCGACGATCAAGAACTCGATCCTCGGTCGCGGCGTGCACGTGCACGACCGGGCCGTCATACACCGGCGCAATCTTCAACGCGGTGTGGGCCTTGCTCGTCGTGGCGCCGCCGATGGCCAGCGGCAGTGTGATCCCGCGCCGCTGCATCTCGCGCGCGACGAACACCATTTCGTCCAG
>JAPLKK010000072.1 GCA_026388115.1 Elusimicrobiota bacterium
CCCGCCCGGCCAGTTGCCGCTTCAGCTCCTCGGGGTCGCGCAGCAGCGCCTCGATCTCCACGCGCGCGCTCTCGAGGTCGGCCTGGCCGGACGCGAGCAAAGCGCGGATGAGCCGGAATGTCTTGGCCGCTTCCGCGGCGGCCCCGGCCGTGGCGACTTCGAGGTTGGCCGCCTCCGCCCGATCGATCTCCTGCCGCATCTCGGCCGACGGGCGGGTGTCCGTGTCCTGCGTGAGGGCCGCGCCCGCGAGGGCGGCCAGGAGCAAGGGTTGCAGGATCATGGGGGGCCGGCCTGCCGATGCGCCTTGAGCCAGTTGTCGAGCCGGAAGCGGACGGCGAGCAGCTCCAGCTCGACGCCCAGCGCCTGGACGTCGGCGCGCAGGCCCTCGCGCTCGGCGCTGATGACTTGCACGGGCTTCATGGGCTTATCTCCTTTTTCAAGGGTGAGCTCGCGCTCGAGCTGGCGCAAGCGGTCCCGGAGGCGATCTCCCTTCTCCAGCGTCCGCCGCTGGACCGGAGTGCTCTTGAGGGGGGCGAACCGCGCGATGTCTTTGCGCACCGCGAGCAGCGAGCGCCGGCTCGCCTCGGCGTCGTAGGCGGCGCGCAGCTGGGCGACCTCTTCGAGGAGCTTCGCCGTAGGCGCCTCGGCCGGCGGGGCGTGACGGCCCAACTCACCAGCCGAGGGAGCGCCGCCGCCGCGCATCGGGCCGTTCGCCTCCGCCTCGTCGGACGCCGCGCGGAAGGCCGCCAGCCCGTCCGTAAGGGCTTCGAAGGCGTCATGGGCCTTCTTGCTCAACGCCGGAGACTGGAGCTCCTGGTAGGCGAACTGGAGGCGCTTGAGGCGGGCCTGGGCGGACGTCAACAGGAGGTTCGCATTGACGATGCAGTGACGGACCTCGCCGTAGAGCCGGCGCGCGTCCGGCTCGGCCGGGGCGGGCGCGGCGGCCCCGGCCCGGGGCGCGGCGAAGGCCGCGGCCGCGAGAAACAAGCTAAGCACCGCCATGCGTTCCCTCCTCCAGGACGCAGCGCCTGAGCCGCGCCTCGAGACCGCGCCCGTCGAAGCGCGAGCCGATGAAGACCAGGTCGTTGGCCGGCCCGGCCTCGGGAGCCGTCACGGGCTCCTCGGCGTACGACCCGTTGCGGTAGTCCACGCGGTGGCACCCCCCGGGAAAGCGCACGCGCCCGCGCGCGCGATAGATCCCACCAGGCATCCGCTCCAGCAGCTCCCGCAATCCCGCCGGATCGAGCGTGCCGTCGATGGTGAGGCGCCGCGCTTGATAGCCGGAGGGCTCCGCCGACGGCTCGCCCTCGAGGAGGCCGTGCAGGTCCACCCGGCCATGGCGCGCCCGAACGACCAGGGCGCGCGCCTGGAGCTTGCGCACCTCCCGTTCCGCGCCGGCGAGCTGCGCGCGCGTCGCCACATCCGCCTTGTTCAGCACGACCACGTCGGCGGCGCGCAGCTGCATCACGTAGTAGTAGGCCAGCGTCTGGAACAGGCTGAAGAACCCCGCCGCGTCGACCACGACGATCGTCGGCTCGATGGAGATGAGCCCCTTGAGGGAGGAGGCCTCGGACAAGGTCGCCAGGATGCGCGCCGGGTCGGCGATGCCGGTCGATTCGATGAGGATCCGGTCCGGAGCGTTGCGGGCGAGGCTCTTGAGCGCGAGCACCAGCTCGTTAGGGCTCTGGCAGCAAAGGCAGCCCTGGGCGAACTCGACCACCTCGGCGCGCGCCTGGCGCACGAGCTTGTCCTCGAGCTCGACCTCCCCCATCTCGTTGAGCAGGACGCCGACGCGCTCGCCGCCCGAGCGGGACAGGAAATGGCGGAGCAGGGTCGTCTTCCCGGAGCCGAGAAAGCCCGCGACGAGATCGACCTTGATCGGTTTCTTCATGCCCTCACCCCCGGCCCCCCCTCCCTCGCTTTGCGCAAGAGGGGGCGCGGGGCATCGTTCCTCGAACCTCAGTTCACCCGCGGCGCCCGGCGCTGGAACTTGCCGTGCGAGTGCTTGCCGACGAACTTGCCGGCCTTCACCATCTGCTCGCCGCGCACGAACACGTCCTGAACGGAGCCGTCCACGATCTTGCCCTCGTAGGGGCTGTAGTCCACGTTCATGTGGTGCGTCTTGGCCGAGATGGTGTACTTCTTGTTCGGGTCCAGCAGCAGGATGTCCGCGTCGGCCCCCGGAACGATGCTGCCCTTCTGCGGGTAGAGGCCGAACATCTTGGCCGGGGTGGTGGCGGTGATGTCGACGAAGCGCTGGGGGCTGAGGCGGCCCTTCGCCACCGCGTCCCACATCAGCAGCATGCGCGTCTCGATGCCGGGCGCGCCGTTGGGGATCTTTCTTGCCGAGTTCCTTGCCGATCTGGCCGCCGACCGCCTTCATATTGAAGGAGCAATGGTCGGTGGAGACGATCTGGAGCGAGTTGTTCGCCAGGCCCTGCCACAGCGGCTCCTGGTTCTCTTTGGGGCGCAGCGGAGGCGACATGACGAACTTCGCGCCCTCGAAGCCGGGCCGCTCGTAATCGTCGGCGGAGCAGTATAGGTACTGGGGGCAGGTCTCGGCCGACACGGGCAGGCCCCGCTCACGCGCCCGGCGGACCTCCGCCAGGGCCGCGGCGCAGGTCAGGTGCACGATGTACATCGGCGCTCCGGCCATCTCGGCCAGGGCGATGGCGCGCCGCGTCGCCTCGGCCTCGGCGGCGATGGGCCGGGTCACGGGGTGCCACTTCGGCTCGCCCTTGCCCTCGGCCACCGCCTGCTTGACCAGGATGTCGATGACCTGGCCGTTCTCGGCGTGCATGGACACCATGCCGCCGTTCTCCTTGGTCCGCAGCAGGGCGCGGAAGATGGTGGCGTCGTCCGACATGAAGACGCCGGGGTAGGCCAGGAAGAGCTTGAAGGAGGGCACGCCCTCGTCGACGATCTTGTCCATCTCCTTGACGGCGTTCTCCGGCAGGTCCGACACGATCATGTGGAAGCCGTAGTCCGTGGCGCACTTCCCGT
>JAPLKK010000089.1 GCA_026388115.1 Elusimicrobiota bacterium
CGGACGCGCCGAGGCGCAGCGGACCCAACGCCAGGCCCTCCCGCAGGGATTTCGCCGCGAGCCCGCGTACGTTGTCGGGCGATAGGGGCGCAAGGCACACGAGCTGAGGACCCTCGGGCAGGCGCACCAGCCCCGAGAACTCGTCGTAGGCGTGGCCGAAGCGCACCCGCGCCAAAGACGACAGGAGGCGCTGCTGGAGCTCCGGCGTTGCCTGCTCCTTGCGGGGCCAATACTCGCGGAAGAAGAACGACAGGCAGAGATAGGTGCGGACGCTGTTGGAGGCGATCATCCAATAGAGCGGCGTGTCCGGCTCCTGAGCCAGCGCTTGCCCCGCGAAGCGGCACCAGGCGCGCACCAGCTCCTGCTCGCCCCACTCGTTCGACTCGAGGATGGCGTCGGACGAGTACAGGACGCGGATGAGATGGCCTTCCGGATCGGCCGCATCGAACAGCTTCTGGGTCGAAAAGCCGCAGATGGCGCCGTCTTCGCCGCGCAAGAGCAGCACCCAGTGCTTCTCGCGGAAATCCTGCTCGAAATGGAGGAACTCGGCGGCGCCGTGCTGGCGGCGGTAGAGCGCGAAGAGCGGCTCGAGCTCCGCGGGACCGATGGCGCGGACCGGAACGGCCTCTCCGCGCAGATGCCCTCTCGCAGGCGGCTCGAGGACTTCAATCGTGACCGTCATCCAAGAGATTATACTTCTTCTCACGCGCGGCGGCGTACGCGGCGCCCGGCCGGGTTGAATCCGTCGCCCGCTCCGTGAGGGGCGCGCTTCCTCTATAGTGATAGTACGGCCTCCGCGTTGCGCAGCAACGCGGCAGGTATGTACAATGACTCGTCGCACAGGATCCTGGTCCGGGAGAGTTGATGCCGAAGTTCGAGAAGGTCCGCGTGCCTGCCGACGGGCAGAAGATCGAGTACAAGAACGGCAAGCTGCAAGTCCCGGACCAGCCCATCATCCCGTTCATCGAGGGAGACGGCACCGGCCCCGACATCTGGCGCGCTTCCAAGGTCGTCTTCGACGCCGCCGTGGAGAAGGCCTACAAGGGCAAGCGCCGGCTCGTCTGGATGGAGACTTTCGCCGGCCTCGGCGCCCTGCAGCAGTACGACAAGGATACGGTCCTTCCCCAGGAGACCCTCGACGCCATCACGGAGTTCAGGGTCGCGATCAAGGGACCTCTGACCACTCCCGTAGGCGGACACAAGTTCGTCTGCCTGACCTGCTCGGCGGAACAGAACGAGGCCGACGGCAAGCGCCCGCAGAGCTGCTCGAAATGCTCCTCGGAATGGGTGACGCCGCGCTTTCGCTCCGTCAACGTCGGGCTGCGCCAGAAGCTCGATCTGTACGCCTGCGTGCGCCCCGTGCGCTGGTTCAAGGGCGTGCCCTGCCCGGTGAAGGCCCCGGAGAAGCTGGACATCGTCATCTTCCGCGAGAACACCGAGGACGTGTACGCCGGGATCGAGTTCGAATACGGCACCCCCGCGGCAAAGAAGCTCTACGACTTCCTCACCAATGAGATGAGGGTGAAGATCCCGTTCGCGGACTCCGGCCTCGGCATCAAACCCATCTCCGTCACCGGCACCAAGCGGCTGGTCCGCATGGCGATCGCCTACGCCATCGCCCACAACAAGCCCTCGGTCACCCTCGTCCACAAGGGCAACATCCAGAAGTTCACCGAGGGCGCCTTCCGCGACTGGGGCTACGAGGTCGCCAGGACCGAGTTCCGCGACAAGGTCGTGACCGAACAGGAGCTTCGGGACCAGCATCAGGGAAAGGTTCCCGCGGGGAAGGTCCTGATCAAGGACCGCATCGCGGACCAGACCTTCCAGCAGCTGCTGCTGCGGCCCGACGAGTACAGCGTGCTCGCCACGCCGAACCTCAACGGCGATTACATCTCCGACGCCGCCGCGGCGCAAGTCGGCGGGCTCGGCATGGCGCCGGGCGCCAATATCGGCGACGGCGTCGCCGTCTTCGAGGCCACGCACGGCACCGCGCCCAAATACGCGGGGAAGGACCAGGTCAACCCGGGCTCGCTCCTCCTTTCGGGGGCGATGATGCTCGAGCACCTGGGCTGGCAGGAGCCGGCCGACCTGATCGTCGACGCGCTCCAGGCGACGATCTCCAAGAAGACCGTCACCTACGACCTCGAGCGCCAGATGGAAGGGGCCAAGACCCTGAAGACTTCCGAGTTTGCGCGGGCCGTCGTGAGCAATATGACCGCCCGCAAGGAGCCCGCCGCCGTCTGACACCCCCGTGACCAATCGACCCTATCTATCGCTTCTCGTCCCGGTCTATAACGAGGAAGAGAACATCGCGCCTCTCGCGGAGGAGATCCACGGGGCGCTCTCCGGCCTAGGCAAGAGCTACGAGGTCGTGCTCGTCGACGACGGTTCGCGCGACGGCACCTTCGCCGAGATCAAGAAAGGACCGCAAGGATCCCTGGCTGACGCGGCGGCTTCCCTCGGAGATCGCGAACTGGATCATCTCGTACGTCACCGGCGTCCCGCTGCACGATTACGGCTGCACGCTCAAGGTGTACCGGGCGGAATTCATCAAGGAGCTGCGACTCTACGGCGAGATGCACCGCTTCATCCCGGCCTTCAGTGGGTTCCTCGGCGCGCGCATCGCGGAGATGCCGGTGAACCATCGCCCGCGGGCGCACGGGTCCTCCAAGTACGGCCTCACGCGCATCGTCAAGGTCGTGCTCGACCTCATGACCGTCAAGTTCATGGACGCCTATCTGTCGAAGCCCATCTACCTCTTCGGCGGGGGAGGCCTCGCGCTCGGCTCCCTGGGCGCGGTGCTGGCCGCGTTCACGCTCTACAACCGCCTCGCCCACGGCGTCTTCGTCAAGGACCAGCCGCTCTTCCAGGTCTCCATCTTCTTTGCCATCGTCGGCTTCCAGCTGATCATGCTTGGGCTCATCGCCGAGATCCTGATCCGTGTCTACTACGACATCAAGGACAAGCCGTCGTACTTCATCCGCGAGCGGCTGAACATCCCGGACGCCGAAAACGTCGAACCGGCGACGAGAAACTGACATTTTCTCGTGGTTTGACAGCATTGGATTAAGTTACTAGCATGAAACCCGCCCTGAGATTCGCGATACGGGAGATCAAGGAGCAAGCCGGGCTGACGTATTCGGGCCCGGTTCCCGTCGAGGAGTTCGTCAGTTCCGGCCTCTTCGGCGACGCTCGGCCGGAAGAGCCGTGCACGCTGGATCTCGAGTTCTCCGTCGGAGGCAGCCAGATCCTGATGGAGGGCAGGGTGGGGGGGCGGTGGCTATTGCCGTGCAGCCGCTGTCTCGCCGTGCATCCCGAGCCGTTTTCGTGGGAGATGGAGGAGACGTACCCGCTCGAGCAGGAATTCATCGACGTCGAGGAGGACGTGCGCCAGGCGCTGGTGCTGTGCCTCCCGCAGAGGTCGCTGTGCCGTCAGGACTGCAAAGGGTTGTGTGCGCGCTGCGGCGCCAATTTGAACGAGGGCCCGTGCCGCTGCTCCGAGGCGTCGCAGCAGGCCGGGACTAAAGAGGAAGGAAAGAATGCCGAATCCAAAACGTAAATTCACTCGCGCGCGCCGGGACTCCCGGAGGGCCAAGAACTGGACCTTGGTGGAGAACAATCTCAGCCGCTGCACGCAGTGCGGAGTAATGCGCGCGTCGCACCGCGTCTGCCCCTCCTGCGGCTTCTACAACGGCAAGATCGTCGTGGTCGCCAAGACGAAGAAGAGCAAGGGTCCCGAAGGCGGCGGAGAGCAGAAGCCCCAATAACAGCCGATGACCGCAGCGAGCGCGGCCGCGAGCAAGGAAATGGTTGCGCCCAGCGAGGAGCAGCGATGAAGATCGCTCTGGACGCCGCCGGAGGGGATTTCGGCCTCCGGCCGAACATCGAGGGCGCCATCCAGGCGGCTTCGGAGCTGGGCGTCGGCATCATCCTCGTCGGCGAGGCCCAGGCGGTGCGCTCGGAGCTCGCCTCGCGCGGCATCCCGTCCACCGACGAGCGCTTCGAGATCGTCGACGCCCCGGAGCACGTCGGGATGGACGAGGACCCCGTGGCCGCCTGCCGCGAAAAGCCCAGGGCTTCAATCATGGTGGCGCACGAGCTGGTGGCCACGCGGCGGGCCGACGCCGTCGTCTCCTGCGGCAACTCCGGCGCCGTGATGGTCGCGGCCCTGTGGCATCTGAAGCGCCTGCCCGGCGTCCTGCGCCCCGCCATCCTGGCTCCCATCCCCACGGCGCGCGGCGTGACGGTGCTCCTCGACGCCGGCGCCAACACGGAGTGCAAGCCATGGCACCTGCTCCAGTTCGCGATGATGGGCACGCTGTACGCCAAGCACGTCCTCAAGATCCAGCGCCCCACGGTCGGCCTCCTCTCCAACGGCGAAGAGGAATCCAAGGGCAACGACCTGGTCCACGAGACGATCCCGCTGCTCAAATACAGCGGCCTCGATTTCAAGGGGCCCATCGAGGGCCGCGACCTTCCGGCGGGGACCACCGACGTGGTCGTCACGGACGGCTTCACCGGCAATGTCGTGCTCAAGTGCTATGAGGGCGTGGCCGGCGTCTTGCTGGCCGAGATGCGCGCCGAGATCGAGAAGAGCCCGATCTCGAGACTCGGCGGCCTGCTCATCCGCGGCGCCGCCCGCAACCTGAAGCGCCGCATGAGCTACGACGAGTACGGCGGGGCGCCCCTGCTGGGCGTCGGCGGCACGACGATCATCTGCCACGGCAAATCGAACGCCAAGGCGGTCTTCAACGCCCATCGCGTGGCCCGCGAGCTCGTCGCGGCGAAGACCAACGAGCACATCAAGACCTCTCTGGAAGAGATGAAGGCGAACCTCGAGCTCGCCAAGGTGGGCCAATGAGGCTGGCCGACAAAGTCGCGCTGATCACCGGCGGGGCGCAGGGCATCGGGCGCGCCACGGCGGAACTGTTCGCTAAGGAAGGCGCCAGGGTCGTGATCGTGGACGTCGACGAGGCGCTGGCGCAGAAAACGGCGGGGGAGATCTCTTCCGGCGGCGCGGTCGTCGGCCTGAAGGCGGACGTCACGAATTTTGAGGCCTGCGAGGCGGCGGTCCAGTTAACGGTGGACAAGTTCGGCAAGCTCGACATCCTGGTCAACAACGCCGGCATCACCCGCGACGGCCTGCTGATGCGCATGTCCGAGCAGGATTGGGACCTCGTGCTGGACGTGAACCTCAAGGGGACTTTCAATTTCACGAAGGCGGCCGTGCGCCCGATGATGCGCGCGCACTCCGGCCGCATGATCAACGTCTCCTCGGTCGTCGGCGCCATGGGCAACGCCGGCCAGGCGAACTACGCGGCCTCGAAGGGCGGGGTCATCGCCTTCACCAAGGCCTGCGCGAAGGAATTCTGCTCGCGCAACATCCTCGTCAACGCCGTCGCGCCCGGCTTCATCCGCACCCGCATGACCGACGCCATCAGCGAGGAGGCGAAGAAGCTCATGACCGAGCGCATCCTGCTGGGCCGCATCGGCGAGCCGATCGATGTGGCGCGCGTGGCGCTCTTTTTGGCATCGGAAGACTCCTCGTACATCACGGGACAAGTGATCCATGTGAACGGAGGGGTGTACATCTAGCAGCCTGACCCGCCCGTGTGCGACCGGGCGCAACCACAGGGGGAAACAGCATGGCCGCAACGAACAACGTCGAAGACCGGGTGAAGCAGATCATCGTCGAGCAGTTGGGCGTCGACGCGGCGGAGGTCACGCCGCAGGCGCACTTCGTCAACGACCTGGGCGCCGATTCGCTCGACACCGTCGAGCTCGTCATGGCGCTCGAGGAGGAGTTCGGCGTCGAGGTGCCCGAAGAGGATCTCGAAGGCGTCGAGACCGTCGGCCAGGCGTTCGACTTGGTCGTCGGCAAGCTCTGATGGAGGGCCGCGCCCGCCGGGTGGCCATCACCGGCTACGGCGTGGTGGCCCCGTGCGGCATCGGCAAGCAGGCCTTCTGGGAGGGCCTGCTCGGCCCCGGCCTCACCGACGGGCGCCGGCCCCCTGGCGGGGGCGGCCGAGTTGGAAGAGCGGATCGGCTACCGCTTCCGGCGTGCCCCGCTCCTCGAGGCCGCGCTGACGCACAAGTCGTTCGCGTCGGAGCAGAGGATCGGCCGCTATAACGAGCGGCTGGAGTTCTTGGGCGACAGCGTGCTGTCGGCCGTCGTTGCCCACCAGCTGTTCGAGTCGTATCCGGACGAGGACGAGGGCCGGCTGTCCAAGAGGAAGGCGCTCTTGGTCTCCCGGCCCTCGCTCGCCCGGTGGGCGAAGGAGCTGGACCTGGGGAAGTACCTTTTCCTCGGGGCCGGCGAGGAGAACTCGGGGGGGAGGCTGCGGCCGAGCATCCTCTCCAACGCCGTCGAGGCTCTCATCGGGGCGATCTATCTCGACGGCGGCTACGGCGAGGCCGCCGCCTTCATCCGCCGGTGGTTTTGCAATCAGCACGCGCAGGCGGTGGAGACGGACTATAAGAGCCGGCTGCAGGAGATCCTGCAGAAGCGCTTCAAGGCGCCCCCGGTTTACGACATGCTCCGGGCCACGGGCCCGGACCACGACAAGACGTTTTCGGTCACGGTGCGGCTGGGACGGCAGGTCCTCGGCACCGGGCAGGGCAAGAGCAAGAAAGAGGCCGAGCAGAACGCGGCTCTCGACGCGCTGGAGAAGCTTTTGAAGGAAGCGGAGTCGTAGGAGATTTTTCATGGACTACGGATTCACCGAGCAGCAGGAAGAGATCGCCAAGCTCGCCCACCAGATCGCGGAGAAGAAGATCAAGCCGGTGCGCGAGCACCATGACAAGACGGAGGAGTTCCCCTGGACGATCGTCGAGGAGCTGCGCAAGGCCGACATGTTCGG
>JAPLKK010000103.1:0-5780 GCA_026388115.1 Elusimicrobiota bacterium
TGCGCGGCAAGAAGCTCATCGGAGACGGCCGCTACCTCGAGGCCCTGCTCGAGCTCAGCCGCGCGCTGGAGCTCGACCCGAACTCGCCCGAGGCCCTGCGGATGCTCGAGCAGGTGCAGAAGATCCTGCGACAGCGGGAGCAGACGCCGGCGCCATGACCTTATTTCTCCTCCCCCTTATAGCCCTGGCGGCCAACGCCGAGAGCCTCTCCGTGGAGTCGCTCATCGCCCAGAACCCTGGGCTCGTCCAGACCAAGGCCGACGCCGTCTCCTTGCGCACCCTCGTGGATGCCGTGCTGGCCGACCCCAACAACCCCAAGTCGCGCCTGCTGCTTGAGAACCTCGTTCAGGAGAAGCTCGCCCAGCACTACGACGAGGTCCAGAGCAAGAAGCGCGAGGCCCTGAATCAGGGTCTGCGCGTCAGCCGCGAGATGAAGGCCTCCGCCGACACGCAGATGCGGATCATCCAGGCCCTAAAGACGCTGCCGGCCGAGCAGCGCTCCTCTCCAAGCAACCTCTTCTTGGCCCTGCTCCACGAAGCCGTGAAGCATTTCGACGAGGGACGGGAAGCGGAAGGCGTCTCCACGCTGCTGGCGGCGATGACGCTCAATCCCGCCCTCTCGGAAGCCACCGCGCGGCTGAGCAAGACGCCGGCCGCGGGGCCGGCCCCCCCGGTGCTGCAGCCCCCGGCGGTGGCGCCCGCCGCCATCGAGGGCTCGCTCGAAGGCGGAACGAAGGCGTCGAATCACGTGGTGGTCGGCCGGCGGGCCGCCGCGGCGTTTGGCGTTAAAGCGGCGGCCACTCCGCCCTCTTTGCCTCAGCCTCCGGCGGCGGTCCGGCTGGTGAAGCCGGGCGAGGTGAACCTCGGGCAGTATTATTTCGGCGTCGGCTTGCGCGCGTACAGCGCCGGCAAGCTCCCCGAGGCGGCCCAGGCGTTCCGCCAGAGCCTCGACCACGATCCCGGAAACGAGTGGGTGCGGAAGTCCCTGGAGCGGACCGAGGGCGAGTTGAAGCTCCAGGCGGCCACGGCCCCGCTGACGCCTTCTCTGAATATGCCGCGCACCGACGTCAAAGCCTCCCGGGCGCTGCCGGCCTTCCCCCCGGAGCCGAAGGCATCCTCGGTCGAGCCGGAGACCGCGGCGCCCGAGCCCCGGGTCGGGGCGCCCGAGCCGGTCCCGAGCGCCGTTTCCGCCGAGCCGGCCATCGTCACCCGCCAGAGCGGCCGCAGCTACGTAGTCCGAAAAGGCGACCGTCTCTGGAGCATCGCGCAGCGCTTTTACGGAGACGGATTCAAGTGGCCTCTGATCGAGGGCGCCAACCCGCAAGTGAAAGGCAGCCAGCTCTCCGCCGGAGACACCCTCGTCATCCCCGCGCTCCCCGCCGAGGCGCCGCCTGCCGCCGCGCGCCGGGTGCAGGAGGAGCCGGCGGCACCCGCCCCGGCGCCCGTTCCCGTCCCGTCAGTGCGGGCCGGGCGGCCGGTGGGGATGAGGACCGACCTGGCGTGGCGCCATACGGTCAAGCAAGGCGAAACGCTGTGGCGCATCTCCACCCGCTACTACGGCACGCCTGGACGATGGGACCTGATCGTGAAGGCGAACCCCCAACTGCAGCAGGGCACGACGCTCGAGCCGGGGATGGTCCTCGTCATCCCCCCCTTGCCGCAAGCGGAACAACCCGCGGCGGAGGCGCGGCCATGAGGCTCCGAGGCAAGGCGCTCGCCTTCGTCAGCCTCCTGGTCCTCGCCGGGGTGGTGCGCGAATCCGACATCACCCGCGACCCCCTGCTATTGGTGAATTACCTCAAGACTGTGACCCGCACGCAGCCCGAAGTGGGGTGGCTCTGCGTCGTCACGCCCGGCGGACGCATCCAGGCCTCCAACGACCTCAACCTTTTCGGCATGGAGCGCAAGGCCGTCAACGTCCCCCCCATGCTCGACGTGATGACCGAGCCCGTCGACTACCGGGGCGCCAACCTGGGACACGTCGAGGTCGGCTTCGACCGCCGCATCGCCGACGCTCAGCTCCGGGGATCCTTGCACCAGCTGATCGGCCGCCTCGCGGTCCTCGGCGGATTCACCCTCATCATCGGGCTCATCTGCTCCTTCCTTCTCGCCCGCGACCTGACCGAACCGATCGGCAAGCTGTCCGAGGCCGCCGCGAGCCTGACCGAGGGCAAGGAAGACGTCCCCCTCGAGATCCAGCGCGCCGACGAACTGGGCGACCTCGCCCGCTCCTTCGAGGAGATGCGCACGCGCCTGAAGGAGCTCGACCGCATGAAGGACGATTTCGTCCACAGCACGACCCACGAGCTGCGCACGCCGCTCGGCGCGATCGAGGCGCACGCGAACGCGATCATCGAGGACCTCGAGGCGGCGCGGGACAATCCACCGGCGAACCTCGAGGACTGGCTGTCGTCGCTGAGCCACATCAAGCAGAACTGCGCCAGGCTCGGCCGCTTCGTGAACGCGATGCTCGACCTCGCGAAGATCGAACGGGGCAAGATGGAGATCAATCCGCGCGACATCTCGCTCTCGGAGATCGTCGAGGAGGTCGCGCTGTTCTTCAACCCGCAGATCGAGGAGCGCGGGATCCACCTGCTGCGCCGCATCCCTCCCGAGCTCCCCCTCCTCTTAGCCGACCCCGACGCGCTGCATCAGGTCTTCGCCAATCTCATCGGCAACGCGATCAAGTTCACCCCCCAGGGAGGCCAGATCGAGATCACCGCCGAGGAGGTCTTCCCGCACCAGGCCCGCATCCAGGTCTCCGATACCGGCCCCGGCATCCCGAGGGAATTCATGGGAAAGCTTTTTGGCAAGTTCGAGCAGGCAAAGGACCGGCCCAAGTCGTCGGGCACGGGGCTAGGCTTGGCGATCTGCAAGGCGCTGGTCGAACTGCATGGAGGCAAAATCGGCGCGGTCTCGAGGCTGGGGCGGGGAAGCACCTTCTTCTTCACGCTCCCGCTGGCGGGGCCGGAGCCGGTCTACGCCGAGCGTGCGGCGGGTGAGGAGTCGGCCCAAACAGCATGAAGAAGATACTCGTGGTCGAGGATGAGCTCTCGTTCAGGACGCTGATCGAGAGGATACTGAAGCGGGCGGGCTTCGACCTCGCCGTGGCCGCCGATGGCGTGGAAGCGACCGCGGTGCTGCAGACGCAGAACGTGGATCTGATGATCTCGGACTGGAACATGCCCAACATGGACGGCAGCCAGCTCGTGCGCTGGGTGCGCAGGAGCCCGGCGCACACGCGTCTGCCGGTCTTGATGCTCACGGTCCGCACCCTGCCCGCGGACGAGGTGGAAGGGTTCGAATGCGGCGCCGACGATTATCTGGCGAAGCCGTATTCTCCCAAGGAGCTCGTGGCGCGCGTCGAGCGGCTCCTCGGCGCGAACGGGGTCTGGAGATGAGCGGTGCCCAGTTCAGATTTTACAATCAGTTTTACAAAGATTTTTACGTTCATCTTGCAGACTATACCTGTGCTCACGCGGATGCGCCCGCTCCCGCGGCGAGCCGGGGTCATCGCGTCCCCTGCGATGATGGAAGCCCCGGCGTCGTCTGCCGTCATGGCGGGCAGAATGCACCGAACCGTCAAGGTCCCCCCCACAGGGAGCGAGGTCTGCGTATCAGTCGCCTAACGCAAACCCTCCGGGCGGCCTCACGGCCGCGCGCGGCGGTGGCGCTGGCCTTCGGGCTGGGCTTGTTCGTCCTGCTCGCGAGCCGCGCCTCGGCCGCGGTTCCCGCCCAGATCACGTATCAAGGTTCCCTCCGCAATAATGGGACGGCGGTCAACGCCACGGTCCCAATGATTTTCCGCTACACCAACGCGGACGGCACCCTCCAGTTCGGCAGCTCCTTCAGCACGCAGGTCGTGGTGACCAACGGCTTGTTCTACGTAGTGCTGACCCCCGACATCGCCAACTGGGACCTCGCCGCGCTCACCACCCAGCCCTACATCGAGGTCATGGTCAACGGACAGCTCCTGCTCCCCCGCGACCCCTTCTTCACGACCCCATACTCCTTCGTCGCGAACATGGCAAACAACGTGGCTGACGGAACGATCCAGACCCAGAAGATTGCCGCCGACGCTGTGGTCACCACCGGTATCCTTAATAAGAACGTCACGAACGCCAAGCTGGCCGACGACGTGTTCACCTCGGCCCACACCTTCTCCAGCGCCTCGAACGTCTTCTGGGGCGACGGCTCGCACCTGACGAACCTCAACGTCTCGAACACCATCCCCGACGGCTCCATCCAGACCCAGAAGCTCGCCATCGACGCGGTCACGACCGTCGCGATCCTGAACGGCTCGGTGACCACGCTGAAGCTCGCCGATCTCGCGGTCACCACGCCCAAGATCGCCGATGCGAACGTCACCAACGCCAAGCTGGCCGCCGACATCTTCAGCTCGCCGCACACCTTCTCCAATGTCGGCAACGCCTTCTACGGCGACGGCTCGCACCTGACCGGCATCAACGCGGGCGGCCTCGACAGCACCAAGGTCGCCAAGGCCGGCCATGATGAACAGCAGCGCACTCGGCAGCGGGACCCTCGCCCCGACCACGGACATCTCCTTCGGCGGAAACGAAGACCGCTACATCGAAATCGAGCAAGCGCCGCGGCCGGCCAGCATAGGAAACGCCTACGGGGCCAGCCTCTTCCTCGCGGGCGGCGACGGCAACTTCAACGGGAGCCATAGCTTCGGCATCGGCGGCGACGTGACGATCGAGGGCGGCGCGGGCAAGAGCGGCGGCGACCTCCCTGCCGTGGGCGGCGACGTCGAAATCGTCGGCGGCGTCGGCGCGAACGGCGGCGCGTATGGCAACGTTATCTTGGCCGAGGAGGGTGGCAAGGTGGGCATCGGCCCCGGCGAGGAGCCCCCGGGGGTCAACCCCCCTTCCGTGAACGGCGTCCCTGCTAACATCCTCCTCGACGTCAGCGGCGACGTCCGCGCCAGGTACTACTTCGGCAGCGGAAAGTACCTGACCGACATCGCCTCCAGCAATCTCGCGGACAACTCGGTCGACACGGCCAAAATCGCCGCCGACGCCGTGACCAACGCCAAGATCATCAACGGCGCCGTAACCGCGCCCAAGATGGTCAACGCCGGCGTCTTCACCGGAGACGTCACCGGCACGTTCCCGAACGCCACGCTGGCGGTCGACCGCGTCCGCACGACTGGCGACACAATGACGGGCGCGTTGAACATGAACAACGTCGCCATCAACCTGACGGGGGCCAACGGAAACATCAACTCCCGGAGTTCGGTGACCGCCTCGGGCTTCTTCGGCGCCTTCATCGGCGACGGCTCGGGCCTCGTCAACGTCCCGACCATCAACAACCCCACGGGCGTCGGCGCCGGCACCTACGGCACCGCGACCCAGGTCGGACAGTTCACCGTGAACCAGTATGGCCAACTCACCTCGGCCACGAACGTCCCCATCACCCCCCCCGCCACAAGCATCACCGCCGGCAACCTCGCATCCAACGTCATCAACACCAACGCGGCCGGCGGCGACCTCTCCGGCAACTACCCGAACCCCTCCCTCGCCCCGACCATCGGCACCGCGCACACGTGGACCGGCCAGCAGACCTTCTCGAACAACACCGCCAATTTCACCCAGACTGGCAACAGTAATTTCAGCGTCCAGACCTCCTCCGGCATCAACGTCCAGAACAACGCCGGCGTCTACGCCGGGTTCTTCGTCGGCGACGGCTCGCACCTGACCGGCGTCAACGCCAGCGGCGTCGACACGACCAAGCTCCCCCTCACCGGCGGCACGCTCACC
>JAPLKK010000103.1:5889-6996 GCA_026388115.1 Elusimicrobiota bacterium
CCTCACCGGGGCTAATACCTATATCAACACGGTCAGCTCGGTCACCGCCTCCGCCTTCTTCGGCGACGGCTCGCACCTGACCGGCATCAACGCCAGCGGCGTCGACAGCACCAAGCTCCCCCTCACCGGCGGCACCCTTACTGGCCCGCTCAACGTGACCAACGTCGCGATCAACCAAACCGGGGCCAATGGAACGTTCAACTCGGTCAGCTCGGTCACCGCTTCGGCCTTCTTCGGCGACGGTTCGCATCTGACGGGGGTCCAGCCCGGCAATCTGACCAACGACAACCTCTGGATCGGCGACGGTTCCAATACCCCCCAGCCGCATGCAATGAGCGGTGACGCCACGATGTCCAACACCGGCGTGGTCGCCATCGCCGCCAACGCGATCAACACTGGGAAGATCGCCGCCGACGCCATCATCAACACGAGCATCCTCAACGGGACCATCACGAGCGCCAAACTGGCCACGACGGGTGTGCCGGCCAACAGCTACGGAAGCCCGACGATGATCCCGACCTTCACGGTGAACGCGCAGGGCCAACTGACCGCAGCAGGCTCCGTGGCGGTCAGCGCCGGCGGCGTCACCCCCGGTTCCATCGATACCACCAAGCTCGCGACGGACGCGGTCGACTCGACCAAGATACTCAATGGCGCCGTGACGTTCTCGAAGCTCGCTCAAAACAACTGCACCGCGGGCCAGGTCCTCACCTGGAGCGGCTCCGCTTGGTATTGCGCGATCGGCGTCTCCGGCCTCGTCGACACCAGCAAGCTCTTGGCCGACGCGGTGACCAACTCCGCCATCTTGACCGGCGCCGTTCAGACCTCCAAGCTCGCCGCTGACGCCGTGACCGCCGCCAGCATCCTCAATGCAACGATCCCCAGCTCGAAACTGACCTCCGTCATGACCCCCGGCACCTACGGAAACGCCACGACGGTGCCTCAATTCACGGTCGACGCCGCGGGCAGGGTCACCGGCGAGACCGACGTAGCGATCACCGCTCCCCCCGTCCCCTCCGGATCCATCGACACGACCAAGCTCGCCGCCGACGCCGTCACCACCGTCAAGATCATCAACGCCGCGGTCAACACCTATAAGCTGGCCCA
>JAPLKK010000048.1 GCA_026388115.1 Elusimicrobiota bacterium
ATGCCGGCGGCGAGCAGCGTCCCGAACAGGTCCGGCGCGCCGCGCGCGATCTTGATCCCCCGCATCCCGAGGGTCGCGAAGAGGCCGAGCACCACGAGGCTCTCCGCCAGCCCGAGCTCTTCGCAGACGACGGGGAAGATGAAGTCCGTATGCGGGGTGGGCAGGTGCAGGAGCTTGAGCTGCGAGGCGCCCAGCCCCTTGCCGAACCACCCCCCCGAGGCGACCGCCATGATCGCCTGGGAGAGCTGATAGCCCGCGCCCTGGGACTGGGCGAAAGGGTCCATGAAGGACAACAGCCGCCGGCGCCGGTACGGCTCCCGCCATGCCTCGTAGGCCAATAGCGGCAGGGCGGCGAGCACGGCGCCGAAGACGTAGCTCACTCGAGCTCCGCCGATGAAGAGCAACCCGACGGCGACGGCGAACATGAGGGCGGGAGTGCCGAGGTCCCGGCCGAAGAAGATCAGCCCGAGCAGCGTCCCGACGACCGCCCAGGGGACGAGGGCCCCGTACACGAACGTGCCGGCCTTGCTGCGCTTGCGGTCGAGATAATCCGCGAGGAAGATCACCATCGTGAGCTTGGCGAACTCGGCCGGCTGGACGCCGATGTGGCCGAAGCGGATCCAGCGCCGCACGCCCGCGACGGGATGGAAGGCGAAGGTCGCTCCCAGCGCGAGAGCCGTCAAGACGAGCAGCGGCCAGGCCCATTCTCCCCACCGCTTGTACGAGATCTTGGACGCTCCGAACATGCAGGCCAGGCCGACGACGAGCCACAGCGCCTGCCGCTTGACGAAGTAGAGCGCGTCGCCCATGTTCTCCTCGGCCCAATGGGCGCTCGCCGAGTACATCATCACGAAGCCGAAGAAGAGCAGGAAGAGCGTCACCGCGAGGACGACGCGGTCCATGTCCCCGTCGCGCCGCCGCGGGATCGCTCGCCCCTCCCCACGGGATGTCGCTCGCCCCTCCCCGCGGGAGGGGCGAGTAGCGGGTGGGGTCAGCCGGAGTTTTAGCCGTCTCACCGGGCTTTCTTCACGTATTCCTTAAACTGTTTCCCCCGATCCTCGAAATCCTTGAACTGGTCGAACGAGGCGCAGGCGGGAGAGAGCAGGAGGATGTCGCCTTTCTCCCCGACCTGCAGGCCGGTGGCGACGGCCTTCTCGAGCGTCTCGCAGGGCAGGATCGGCACATGCCCGCTCAAGTCCTCTTCGACCTTGCGGGCCGCGCTCCCGATCGTGAGGATGCCCTTGACCGCCGTCCCGAGGAAGGGCTTCAGAGGCGTGTACGGGAAGCCCTTGTGGAGCCCTCCGAGGATCAGCAGGATGCGGGCGCCGTTGGCGTCCCCCAGGGCGCGCAAGGCCACCATCGTGGACTCCACGTTCGTCGCCTTGGAATCGTTGACGCAGCGGATGCCGCGGACGTTTCCGCAATCCTCGATGCGGTGCTCGACGGCCGAGAATCCCCTCAGGCCCTTTTGGATCGCCGCGGGCTTGAGGCCCCGCGCGAGCGCGACCAGCACCGCGGCCATCGCGTTCTCCAGATTGTGCATCCCCGGCAGGCGCGGCGGATCGAAGGTCCGGAGGTCGTGGCCGGGAAGCTTCACCTGGAGCTTGCCGCCCTCCACCCAGGCGTGGATCGAGGCGGCGGCCTGGTGGCCGAAGAACAGCCGGCGTCCCGGGCAGGAGCGCGCGAGCTGGGCGGCCAGGGGATCGCCGGCGTTGAAGACGCACACGTCCTGCGTCGTCTGCGACGAGAAGACGCGCGACTTGGCGGCGAGGTAGCGCGCCATGCTCCCGTGGTGGTCCAAGTGGTCGGCCGTCACGTTCAGCAGGGCGGCCGCGGCCGGATGGAAACGGCGGCTGTCCTCGAGCTGGTAGCTCGAGACCTCCAGCACGATCACGTCGCCGCGCTTGATCTTCGGGACCATCGAGGAAAGAGGCACGCCGAGATTGCCCGCGACATGCACGCGCTTGCCCGCCGCGGCGAAGAGCGCGCCGGTGAGCATGGTGGTGGTCGTCTTGCCGTTGGTGCCGGTGATGGCGACCAGCTCCGCGGGCTTGGCCAACGCCAGCGCCACCTCGAGCTCGCTGAAGATGGGGACGCCGGCGGCGCGCAGCTTCTCGAGCACCGGAGCGCCCGGCGCCATGCCGGGGCTCTTGACCGCGAAGCCGCAGCGCAGCAGGCGGTCGGAATGGCCGCCGGCCTCCCAGCGCGCGCAGGCCTTGAGCTTTCGCGCGATCGGCCGCATCTCCTTGCGCGGCCGCGTGTCGGAGGCGAGGACCTTGAAGCCCTTCGCGGCGAGCAGATTGGCCACGGCGACCCCCGAGCGCCCGAGGCCCAGCACCGCCGCCTCCTTGCGCGCGAAGGCCGCCGGGTCGAAGCGGTCCTGGGGGAGCGGCTGTTTCCCCCTCCCCCCTTGTGGGGGAGGGTTGGGGTGGGGGGTGACGGAACGGCGCCTAGCGGCCTTGCGAACGCCCTTCCTGGATTTCTTCTTCATCGTATCTTTAGCGACGCGAAAGAGAACAGCATGAGCATGATGCTGGCGATCCAGAACCGCACCGTCACCTTCGGCTCGGCGATGCCGGCGAGCTCGAAATGGTGGTGAAGGGGCGCCATGCGGAACACCCGTTTGCCCTTGCGCAGCTTGTAGCTGCCCATCTGGAGGATGACCGAAAGGGTCTCCAGCACGAAGATCCCGCCGACGACGGGCAGGATCAGCTCCTGCTTGACGCACAGCGCTACCGTGCCGATCGTGCCTCCGAGGAACAGCGAGCTCGTATCGCCCATGAAGACCTCGGCCGGGTACGAGTTGAACCAGAGGAAACCGAGGCAGGCCCCCACCATCGAGGCCAGGAAGACCGCGACCTCGCCGACCCCCTCCACGTGCGGCAGCAGCAGATAGGACGAGAACTTCGCGTTGCCGGCGACATAGGCGAAGACGCCGTAGGTGATCGCGCAGAAGATGATGCAGCCCGCGGCCAGCCCGTCCTGGCCGTCGGTCAGGTTCACGGCGTTGGAGGAGCCGACGATGATGAGGATCGCCATCATGTAGTACAGCGCGCCGAGGTTCAGCGTGAGCTGCTTCGTGTAGGGGATGAAGACCCGCGTGAGCCAGGGACCGTTGGCCGGGAAGGCGGCCAAGTAGGCTACCACGACCGTCGCCGCGGCGATCTGCACGGCGAACTTCGTCGAGGACGGGGCGCCGTTGGGGTCCTTGAGGACGAGCTTGCGGTAGTCGTCCCAGAAGCCGACGCCGGCCAGGACGACCGTCACGCCGAGAAGGAGCCAGGTGAAGCGGTTGTCGAGCCTCATCCACAGCAGGCTCGAGACGACGATGCTCGCGAAGATCAGCAGCCCCCCCATCGTGGGAGTTCCTTTCTTCGTCAGGTGGGAAGCGGGGCCGTCGGTGCGCTGGACCTGGCCGATCTTGTAGCTGCGCAGCAGGCCGATCATCCGGGGCCCGAAGAGCATCGAGAACCCCAGGGCCGTGAGCACCGCGCCGCCGCCGCGGAAGGTCAGGTACTGGAAGACGTTGAGCGGGCCCCAACGGCCATGCAGGAAATGCAGATAGTAGAGCATCAGAGGCTCTCGACGAGGGTCTCGAGCGCCACCGCGCGCGACGCCTTGAAGAACACGGCGGAGTCGGCGCCGAGCATGGAGCTCAGCTCGGGGCCCAGCAGCGCCGGCTCGTCGGCCTGGCGGATGACGCGCGGCACGCCGCCGCGCGCGGCCTCGGCGGCGGGCCTCATCTCGGGCCCGGCGAAGAAGACGGCCTCGACGGGAAGGCCTCCGACCCACTCCCCCAGCTCGCGGTGGAAGCGCGGGCTCTCGGGGCCCAGCTCCTTCATCG
>JAPLKK010000052.1 GCA_026388115.1 Elusimicrobiota bacterium
AAACCTCGCCGAAGGAGTCTCCCTCCGCCAGCTTCGCCAGCGGCTCGCGCCCCCGCGGCGTCTCAGCCCAGACCGCGACGCCGCCGCGCCGGATGAGATAGTACGCTTCGCCCTTCTGCCCCTGACGGATGACGAGCGAGCCGGGGGCTACGCGCACCTTCTTCATCGACTGGATCAGCCTGATCATCTCCTGGTCGGAGCTGTAGGTCAGGAAATCCAGCCTGCGCAGCTTATCGAAGATCCACTTGACGTCGGAAGATGAGGGTCCCGTGACGGGACTCTAGCAGAAACAGCCGACAGACAACAACCGCCCTAGACCGCCCCGGAGCGCAGGCAATCCGCTGCGCCGGATTTTTTCTATAATTCTCCCATGCAGTCCCAAGAAGGCGACCTGGTCGGCACGCGCCAGTACGAGACCGTATTCTGCATCTTCCTCATCGTGCTGGCCTTCTTGTGGCGGAACAATCCCGGCCTGGTCTATCCGCAGATCCTGTACCTGGCGGTCCTGCTCCTCGGGCTCAACTTGGCGGCGGGATTCCTCCTGCGCTCGCGCCGGGGCAGCGAGGGGATCTCGACGTTGGCCATCCTGGCCAACTGCGCCACCATCACGGCCATCTTGAAGTACTCCGGCGGCACGGACTCGAACCTGTGGGTCTTGTACCTGCTGCCCATCTATACGGCGTGCATCCTGCTCCCGGGCAGGGGAGTCCTGCTCATCGCGGCGGGAGTCCTCTTGTTCAACGTCGCGCTCTACCATTTCTCCGATTGGGCATGGAACGGCGCGCTCCTCTTCGAGGTCGCGATCAAGAGCGGAATATTCGTCTTCGGGACCGCGGCGATCCACAACATCGTCGGCCGCACGCGCATCGCCCGCCTCAAGATCCGCTCCCAGCGCGATAGGATCGAGGAGTTGGAAGGGGAGATCCGTTCGCAGGCCACCTTCCTCGAGCAGGAGAAGGAGGCGGCGGAGGTGGGCTGGATCGCGTCGGGCGTCGCGCACGACCTGGCCAGCCCGTTGACCATCATCCTGGGCACGGCCCAAGTGCTCATCCTGCAGAACTCCGAGGGCTCGGAGGTGCGCGAGGATGCCGAAAGGATCCTGCGCGCCGCCAAGCTCTGCAAGACGATCGTCTCCCATGTCCTTGACCAGGCCCGCCGCAAGGATCTGGTGCTCATCCCGGAGGACCTGCGCGCGATCCTCGACTCCGTGCTCAGCCTTTTCGAGAGCACGCTGCGCGAAGCCGGTATCAAGCTGCGCACCGAACTGCCCGGCAAGGGCGTCCGCATCGCGGCAAGCCGCGAGCACCTGCAGCGGCTCTTTCTCAATCTGCTGTCGAACGCCAAGGCCGCGATGAAGGAGGGGGGAGAAATCTCAATCTGCGTCGCGACCTCCAAGTCGCCTTCCGGGGCCAGCTTGGTGAGCGTCTCCGTCGAGGACACCGGCCCCGGCATCCCGAAGAGCATGTTTCCGAGGCTCTTCAAGCCGTACGCGACCACCAAGGTCCCCGGGGAGGGCACCGGCCTCGGTCTCTTCCTGTGCCACGACATCGCCCTCAAGCACAACGGCAGGATCTCCGCCGAGAACAAGCCCGAGGGCGGGGCCCGCTTCATCCTCACGCTGCCGGTGCTCAAGGAAGAAGCCGTTGCCGACGCGACGCCCCCGCCGTCCCACCGAACGTCGAAGGTATAGCTTCCGGCCGGTACGACGTGCGGCTCGCCCGGCCTCAGAATCTGGCGGCGAGGAAGTCGCCGACGAAGTGGCTCACGCCGATCACAAAGACCGCCATGCAGAGATGGATGAGCATCTCGCGGCGCGGGTTCGCGCCCCTGTCCCGGGCGATCGCGTAGCTCATCACGGCCAAGAGCGACAGCCCCCAGGCGACGGCGCACGGCACCGCCACGCGCAGCGGCAAGGCCAAGATCAGGCCGATGAAGCTGAAGGAGACGACGACCCGCGAGAGGAAGTTCGTCACGGTGGAGAACCAGACCTCTCTGTCTCCGAGGCCTTCCGATTCCTGAAACACGTGGATGCCCATCGAGTCGGAGAAGTTATCGGCGAGAGCGATCACCAGGATGCCGCCCACGATCGCCCGCTTCGGGTTGCTGACGGCATCCAGCCCGCAGATCAAGGCCAGGTTGGTGATGATCGCCGAGGTCGTGCCGAAGCTGAACTTGGTCTTTCCCAGCCGGCCCTTATCTCCCTCTGTCGTTCCCATCCCGTCCACATCTTAGCAAGCTGAGGCGACCTTTGGCTCTCAAGGCGCGGGACGTCCTCGAGTCATGGACGCGATGAATGGAATACCAGCGCTTCCAGTCAATGGCCCCGCCTCTTCCCCATGTAAGCTTTCGCGGCTTCTTTCTGCGACTTGAAAAACTCCTGGAGCTTATTCATCAACGCCTGGCCCTGGATCGAATCGTCGGAGGCAAGCTTATCCAGGAACGCCATGTTCTCATGATGCTTCTGTTTGAAAAAGTCCTTCCTCTCCTCGTAATTCGCCTCCAATCTCTTCAGCATCCTGGCTTTCATCGTCTCGCCGCTGCCGCCCCGAGTCTGGAAGTTCTCCGCGAATGCGCGCGTTTCGCCATAGAGCGTGTCCCTGAACTCGCAGTTCTTGGCGTACTTTTCAGTCTTGAAAGCCCTGACCGCTTCGAGGATTTCAGGCTTCCCCTTGCCCGCAAGCGTCCTGGTGAACTCTTCCGCGTCTTTCGCCTCCGCCGCCTGGAACTCACCGCTCTTCCTCTTCTGCTCGGCCATGAGCGCCTGGAATTTGGGATCACGCATCATCCCGCCGCCCTGGCCAGACCGGCCGTCTTGGGCGCAGGCGGGCATCACGCAAGAAACGAGGATCAGCACAGACAAGAAGAGGCCGGCATGAGAGCCGAAGCCGCGAGTCATTTCACACACCTCGCGCCGGCGGCTGGGCGACGGCGGGCTCGGCGTCTTTCGGCCGCCGCACCGCTTTCCATAGACCGCCCTCGTTGGCGCAGGACCAGCCCCATTTCAGCCACGAGAGCAGAGACGAGGCGATCCACATCGCCCAGGCAAGCATCGCGAGCCGGTAGAACATCCGGGGCAACGAGAGCAGCCCGGGCCTCGGAAGGTTTTGCCCCACCCTGTCCCGGTACCATTTCAGGAGATACGCGCTCGAGTCGTTGCCGGAGATCTGCATCTCCGGCTGGCCCAGCAGGCCGTGCCGGATCGCCTCAAGCAGGAAGGCGAGGGCGACGACGGTCCACACCGTAAGGGCCATCTGGATCAGGTCGAAGCGCCACGGGCTCTCGACGGCGGTCTTCTTCCGGACTCCCAGGACCAGAAGCCAGCCCACCACGAGCGCCGCGACCGGTATGGAGACTTGCGAGAGTCCGATGGAGAGGAGGCACCAATCGCGCGTCTTGAGCGGGGCGAGGTTCAGCTTCGCCAGCCCGAAGCTCAGCAGCAGCGTGACCGCCAGCACGCTCCAGAACAGCACGGCCGGTCCGAGCCTCGGCCCCCAGACGGCGAGGATCCAGCGGTCCGTGGGGACGGAAACGGTGACGTCGGAGTTGACGCTGGCCAGCCCCACGTCGACCTTGGGCACCCGATAGAACAGGCCGATGCCTCCGCCTTGCCGCCAGGCGAGGGAGACTTGGTGCGCGCCGGGCAGGATGGGGATGGTGACGTCGAGCTTGTCCTGTCTGGCGGGCTGGGCGGCGCCGTCGATGGACAGAGACTGCAGCTCCGCCCCCTCGGGCAAGGTCAGCGTGTGCTGGCCGCCGCGGCTGGACCTGAGGCTCAGCTCCAGCGTGAGGTCGCTGGCGCGCAGGCCCGGGCTCGCCGAAAGGACGCTTCGGTCCACCGTCGTGGTCTGCCCCGGCACCCCTTCCGGACGGGAGATGGCGAGATCCACCGTCTCGCCGGGCCAGGGACGCCACTCGCGCAGGCGCGCCCCTTCGGCGTTCTCGGAGTGGATCACCGGGATGCCCTCGGCGCTCACGTGCCAGATGGGGCTCGCGTCGAGGCGCCACACTTCGGTCCACGCGGTGGAGTCCGGCGCCTTGAGCGCGAGCGTCGCGCTCTGAGGAAGGACGGACGTCCACTCCAGCTCGGTCACGCGCGGCCCCATGCTGACCTTCGCCTTGCCCTTCTGGACGCGGATATCGGGACTGGTCACCGATTCCCCGGGCAACAGAGGCACGTCGAGCACCACCGCGGCGCCGGGCGGGGTGACGCGGGTGACTTTTGTGACAGCCTCCCATGAGAGCCCGAGGTTCAAGCTGCGCTCGACGTTCACGAACGGCGGGAGGTTCCCACTCTGCTGCGCGTCGGACGGGCCGCGCTGGCTGCCGCGCACCCGCGTGAGCTGAAGGTTCTCCTCCGGGACGCCGTCCTCGCGCAGGCCCTCGACGGACCAGCCCGAGGCTTGGGCCTCGACCCGGTGGGGCTTGAGAGGCAGGGGGAGCTCCATGCTCTCGCGGTCCGGCAGCGGCCCCTCTAGAAGGACTTGATGCGCCCCGGCGCTGACGGGCAGATACAACAGCCCTTCCGGAGAGCGCAGAAGCCCGCGCGCGGGGGAGCCGTCCAAGAGCACCTGCGACGGCGTCCATTGCTTCGCGCCGCCCGGCAGGGGGAGGCTGGTGAGAGCCCCGGCCGAGACCTCGAGCCTCACGCGCAAGGTGCCGGCGGTCGCTTCGATCCTGAGGCGCGGGATGGAGGCGCAGTCCGGCTCGCAATCGGCGGGCCTCAGCAGGCGCTTTTGCAGGTCTTGGAGCACGTCGGGCGAAGGCATCTCCGCCCGTGCGGGCTGTCCAGCGGCCGCAAGCGCCGCGACGATCAGGGCTGCCGCGGCCAGGGTCTGGGCCGCCGCGACCGCGGGTTTGCGCCAGCGCGCGGAGAGCTTCCTCAACCAGTCACCGACAGGCTGGCCGATGAGGCACAGCGTGAGCAGGATCAGCAGAGCGACGCGGATCAAGGCGAGGCTGAAGTTCCCGACCGGGCCGACCAGCACGAGCCACATCCTCTGCGAATGCTTGACCGGTCCGCGCCAGGACAACGACACGGAGTTCCACTGCCACGCGGGCATCCCGGGGCCGGTGGAGACGAGCGCCTTGGGATCGGGGGCGTAGACGTTCATCATCTGGTTGAGCACGGGCGCGGCGGGAGCAGGGCGCGGCGCGCGCTTCATGCGCCTCATGCGCCTGGGCACCCGGACCATTTCCCCTCTAACAGCAGCAACGGCGCCGGCCGAATTCATCTCAGACTTCGCTTCCATGGCGATGCCCTTGTCGTACATCGTGCCTTCCGGCATCCCGCCGCCAGATTCTTCGTCCATCGGCTCGTTCGGCACCATCGCAGCGCTTGGCGCCGCAAGCCGGTAAGCGGGCCCGCCTATGTAACCCAGCAGATTGCCGCCGCCCGCATAGGCGTTCCGGCTTTCCAACTGCGGGTGGAGCGCGACGCGGACCTGGGTGATGAGGAACGGCACAAGGATGAGCACGAGCGCCAGCCGCAAGGCCGCGCGGCAATACCCCGACGCCTGCTGCACCTTCCCCGCGGGAAGGGCCCGGGCAAGCGCCTCCGCGGCCAGCAGGATCACCAGCACCCACCTCGGCGCCCCGGGCTCGTGATAGCACAGGGCAAAAGCCGCGAAGGCGAGCCAGCCCCACCTTCGGTTCCACAGCCTGCCGACGGAGAGCGCGACGATGAGGAGGATGAAGATGTCGAACAACGTCCACCGGCTGACCCAGGTGGGCGTTGCGTCGTCGACCCCGAAGGCATGGATGAGCCGCCAGCCCGGCGGAAGGTTGAGCTGTCCTCTGACTTGATGGAAATCCAGGTTCCAGCCCACGGCCGGAAGCCGGAACCATGTCCGCTCCAGGCGGCTGTCGGCGTCGAGCTGTACCGCGCCCTGGCGTATCTCGATGCCGGCGGTCTTGGGCTCGCCCGGCTTGGGCGCCAGAGCGGTGATGAACTGGTCGCTTCCGGCCACGGCCGCGCGGCCCAGGACGGTCGGCTCGGCCATCTCCATGCGCCAGCTCCGGCGCAGGGTGCCGCTGATCCGGTCCTTGATGGAATAGCCGCCTCCCTTGAAATCGAGCCACCAGGTGCGCGAGAGGTCGAGCTGGTCCGGCGCGGGGTCGGCGTCGCCACGGCGGCGCTCGACGAGCCGCATCGTGTCGCCCGGGCGCATGACGTAGGCCGGCAGCTGCTTCCACTCCTGCGGAAGCTCGGTCTGCTGGGGGTCCACGGATGCTACGCCCTCGACCGACGCGAGCCGCAGGTCCGGCCGCGCGTCGTAGACCCACACCTCATCGTTGTCCCACGGGCCGCCGCCGGGGCCGGCGTTGGCCGGCGGGCTCACTTGGGAAAGCGGGCCTTGATGGCGAGCCTCGAGCTCGAGCCTCCAATCGCCGGGCCGGGCTTGGACGCGCAGGCGGCCGTCGCGCTCCAGGCGCGCCGGGAGGGGACCGTTGAGGCTCATCGGCATGAACCCGGCCGGCAGCGCCTTGCCGAGCAGTACCTCGCGGTTCTTCCCCGACACCTTCAGCTCGATGTCCGTCGAAAGGAGGAGGGGGACCTCGTCGGTCACCTTGCGGTGGATCACCACCGCGAGGCGGTCTTCTCCCTCTTGCTTGCCCGCGGCCTTCTGAAGCCAAAGGCGGCCCTCCTCGTCGCGGTTCGGGAAGCCGACGCGCTTGCCGCGGATGGAGAGGCCGACCAGCCCGGTCTCAGGCGGGATCTGGATGAGCTCGGGCATCGAATCCCAGCGGAACTCGCCGGAAACGGCGTGCGCTCCGGGCGCCAAGCGCACCCGCGGCGCGTCCTCGCGGAGCACGACCGCGGCCGGCCGTCCGTCGACCTGCACCTCTTGCGGCCAGCGCTTGGCGTCCCCCGGAAGGGGGGCCCAGGTTTCCTTATATACCTGCCAATCCTGACGGAAGCGTCCTTGGCGATCCTCGACGTTGAGCTCCAGGCGCGCGGGCCACGAGCACGGACGCTGGGCCCCGTTGACGGCGGCGCCGGCCGGCAGGCCGGGGCAGCGCGCTTCCTCGTGCCCGTCAAGCACCCACTGCACCCAGGGCTTGAGCGGGTCCGGGACCTTGTCGAGGGAGAGCGGGTCGGCGTGCGCCGCCGCTGAAAAGACGAAAAGGATGCCGGCTAGTAGTTTCGAGTGTTTGCGCATGCGGCCCTCCGGATGCGGCTTTCAGTCACTAGAAGGTGTACACCACGCCGGCCGTCATGCCGAGGCCGTAGTAAGCTACCCCCGCGCGGCTCGAGATGGAGCGCAAACCGTCGAAGGACGCGTTGACGCGCCAGGGCGTGTCCGCGAGCTGCCACTCGTAGCCCAACCCCAGGTTGTACGCGGCCGTGCCGCCGAGCAGCGGCGCGTCGTAATCGCCGCGCTTTCCCGGCCCCACCACGTCGGAGGCGACCAGGCCGAGGCGGATCAAGACGTAGCGGGTCTGCGGGGTGGCAAGAGGGACGAGCGCGAACTCGACGCCCACGGGCACGGCCCAGCGGCTCAACCGAGACGTTTCGCCATCCCGCTTGCGCTGGCTCATCCCGTCGTATTCGAGGCCCGCGTAGGTGCGCAGCCACGGAGTGATGTGCCGCTCCAGCAGGACCTTGGCGCCGGGCGGGCCGTAGACGGTCCCCGAATAGTGCCCGGACGATATGGGGTAGAGCTGCAGGAAGGTGGGGCTGAACTGGATGGAACGAGCCGGCTGCGACGCGTACGCGAAGCCCTCCGTCGCGGGCGCTCCGGCCGCCACCTCGCCGGAGGGCATCGCCCCGCCCTTGGTGTTGAGGAACTGGAGGAACTTCGCCTTGTCGGCCTCGGTCCAGGCCTTCTGGTCATGCATGGGCGGCAGGCCCGCGTTTTCGCCCGCCGCGGCGGCCCCGACCCGGGGCGCGGCGGCCGCGGGCCGGGCCTTTGGAGCGGCGGGCGCGGCCGCCGCCCCGGCTCGAGGCTCGGCGACGATCAGACAACCGAGCGACAGGAGCATGACGCCCACTTGAAATCTCATCGAACTGGGATTATACACTAAGGCCGCGTGCCCGAGGCGCGCGGCGCTTATGCTTGTCGCTCTCATCCTCTCGCTGTGGGCCGCGGCGCCGGTCCCGTGCGCGGCCGAGTCGATCGCCCAGGCCCGCCACGCCGTCGTCAAGGACACGCTTCCGTACCTGAACATCCCCTACCTGTGGGGAGGGACCCACCCGCAGACCGGACTCGACTGCTCCGGCTTCACCCA
>JAPLKK010000147.1 GCA_026388115.1 Elusimicrobiota bacterium
AGAAAGACCCCGCCCTGCGCCATATCCCCGTGCTCATCATCACCGGCGAGGCGGCGGGAGTGGAGAAGAAGATAGAAGGGCTCGAGGCCGGCGCCGACGACTATATCCTCAAACCCTTCAGCACCGCCGAACTGCTCAAGCGCCTGCGCAACATCGTGCACACGGGCACCCGCCCGACCGAGAGCTGATGGCCCTCGCCCGCGCCCTCATCCTCTTCGCCCTCGCCGCGACGAACGCGCGCGCTGGCGACAAGCTCCAGGCCGCCGATTGCGGCCTGGGGAGCGGGGGCTGCGCCTTGTCGCGCTCGGTGGTCGAGGTGGCGGGATCGACGTGGGCTACGAACCAGGTCGGCTTTCCCTACCGCATGCGTTCGTCCATCGGCCAAGTGGGGAACACGCTGTTCACCGGCACCGGCGCGCGTTTCAACACCGGCTACATGCCCCTCGCCGCGCAGCCGGCCAATATCGCCGCCATCACCGTTTCCTCAGGCACAAAGACCAATGGAAGCTTGGAGCTGGGCTTCACGGCGCCGGGCTTCGACGGAGCCCTCGCCAGCTCGGGCTCTTTCCGCGTGGCCTACTCGAGCAACCCGTCCGATCCCCTGGACGCCTCTTCCTATGGCCTCAGCGTCGCCACGACCAATGCCGCCCCCGGTTCGATGCAGTCCATCGTGATACCGGGGCTGCTGCCGAACACGACCTACTACTGCCGGATATTCCCGACCGACGCCAGCGGCTTCGCCGCCGAGTCCTCCCCGGAATCGGACGAGTCGACCCTCGCCGATGCTCCGGTGAACGTAAGCACCTCGGCCACCGACACCACGGCCCAGCTGAGGTGGGACGCGTCTTCGGGCGGCTCGGCCGGCTACCATGCCAGCACCACCTCGTCCTCGGGCTCCGGCGCCGTCGACGTTTCCAGCGCCGCCTCCTTCGCCGGCTCCGGGGCCCAGATCTCGCTCAACGTCACCGGCCTGGCTCCGAACACGACCTATTACTTCAAGGTAGCGAACCTCAATTGGCAGAGCCAGCGGACATCCTACGCCACGATCGTTTCCGTCCTCACCGCGCCCACGGGCGCGCCGCTGCCAGTGACGATCTCGCCGACGAGCGTGATCGATGTCGCCAATCGCACGGTCGAGCTGAGGTGGGCGTACCAGCCTTTCGTCAACCCAGGCGGCGTGCTCGTGCTCGTGAGCAAGACCCCGACGGCCTTCGCCGCAAACGGGAGCTACAGCGCCGGACAGACGCTAAGCGACGGCTCCGTGGTGAAGTCCACCGGCCTCGTCACCGGGATCGCCGACGCGGGGCTATCGCTGCACACCACGTATTTCTATCACCTGCTTACCGAGAACACCTCCCACGTCTATTCCGTGGATGTGACGACCGCGGTCTTCCTCGACTTGCCTCCCATGGCGCCGACCGCGCTTTCGGGGACCCTGAGCGGCAGCAGCACCAGCTTCGCGCTGTCCTGGTCGCCGGTCAAGAGCTCCGACGACGGGACTCCATTCTTCTCGTCGACCGCGGCGATCGCCGAGGAGCTGTCAAGCTACAAGGTGTATCGGTCCACAGCCATCGTGGGCCCCAGCTGGACGTTCGTCCAGCAAGTCTCGACGACGACGACGCAGTACACGGACACCCTTCCGGTCGCCGGCCAGCGCTACCTGTACAAGGTGGAGGCGGTCAGCAGCCGCGGCCTGCACGAGGCGTCTGTCGGCGTGGACACCGAGCGCAACCTGTACGTGTACAGCGTGGACGGGATCACGCGCCTGCAGGTGCCGGCGGAGCTGTTGGGCGAGCTGACGGCCGCCGGCAACAAATACGGGACGGACATCGTCTTGCGGATCTCGACCGGGCCCACCGACGCCGGCCAAGGATTGTTCAACACCGCCTTCTTCCAGGCCTACGGCTCGCCGGGCAACGCCCCGATAAACGACTTCACCTTCAGCCGCCCCGCCCTCGTCTCGCTCGCCTACGGCGTCGACGGCAGCGGGCAGGTCACCGCGCCGACGGTGAGCGCGGCCGCGGCTGCGCCCGCCCAAACGATCGCCGCCGCCAACGCCGCTCGCAATCTCGGGATGTACTGGTACAACGGAGCGAAGTACGTGAAGCTCTTCGGCCAGGTGGACCCTGCCGCCCACACGGTGACCGTGGCGTCCGCCTTCCCGGGCCAATACCAGGTGCGCGCCCTCGCCCGCACTCAGGGCCTGCATTTCGATCTCTCCCAGCTCTCGAACAAGTTCATCACGCCCAACGGCGACGGGCTCAACGACACGGCGGTCTTCGTGTTCGACAACCCGTTCGACTCGGCCATCAGCGGCAAGATCTTCGACCTGCGCGGCGGCTTCGTGGCCGACATGAGCGCCGGGCCCATCAACGGCGCGGGAACGGGTTCGCTGCAGTGGGACGGCAAGTCGAACGGCCGCGTGGTCTCCGGCGGCGCATACGTCTATCAGATACGTGCCGAGGATAAGGTGTTCAGCGGGACGCTGGTGGTGGTGCGATGAGAGCCCTCCTCCTCCTGCTTCTCGCCGTCCCCGCTCGCGCGGCGTTCGAGGACGTGGGTGCGGGCGCGCGCGGGCCGGGGCTCGGCAACGCCTTCGTCGCCATCGCCGACGACGTGTACGCGGTGCATTACAATCCCGCGGGGCTCGGCCTTCTCACGCGTCCCGAGCTGGGGGCCTCCTACACGCGCCTCCTCAACGGGCTGACCGACAACTCCGACGTCGGCTCGCTGTTCCTCGGCTACGCGCATCCCTTGCCCGGCGAGCGCGGCACGCTCGCGACGAGCTGGGAGCAGTTGTCCCTGGACTCGAGCCTCTACTACGAGCAGGCCTTCTCTCTGGCCTACGGGCGCGCCCTGGGGCTGGAGTTCGGGCCCGGGCGGCTCTTCGCCGGCGGCACGGGTCGCGTGTTGCGCCGGGGCTTCGGCTCGACGCCCGAGGCCGGCAACGCCTTGAACGGCCTGGCCGCGACCGGGCAGGCCGACCCGGTGCTCAGCGGACGCTCGTCCGTCAACGCGCTGGACGCGGACCTGGGCCTGCTGTACCAGCTCGAGCATCACTATTCCTTCGGCATGTCCCTGCGTCATCTGAACCGGCCGAACGTGGCGTTCAGCTCCGCCGACACCGATCGCCTGCCCGTCCAGCTCTCGCTCGGCATGAACTACGCGAGCCTGCTGTCGAACCTCGCCTTCCAATATCAGACCACGCAGGCCCCGGCCGGCACCATCGACCACCTGCTGGCCCTCGCCGCGGAGCGCTGGCTGCCGCGCCTGTTCATCGGCGATTTCGGAGTGCGCGGGGCGCTGACCGTCGGCACGCGCGACCAGCGACAGCTCTCCACCGGGCTCTCGTACCGCTCGGGCCGCATGACGGTCGATTACGCCTTCCTTATGTGGCTCTCGGGCCTGCGCCCCCTCGACTCGGGGACGCACCGCGTCTCCGTGTCGTTCCGCTTCGGCAGCGCGCAGGCGCCCGACGAATCGGTCGGCCTCATCCTCGACGCGATGCGCAAGCTGAAAGGGGGAGAGCTTCCCGAATTGAGCGCCCTGGGTCCAGGCCTCACCGCGGCGAAGAAAGCCCAGCTCGACGAGCTGACGGCGCAGGCGAAGTCGCTCGAGGGACAAGCGCGCTACCGCGACGCGGCTGACAAGCTCCAGCAGGCGCTCGCGATCAGCCCTCGAGACACGAACCTCCTCAAACGCTTCACCCGGCTCAATTGGGTCGCCGCCCAGGTGAAGTCCTTGCCCGACTACAAGACCGACGCGGTGGAATCGGCCTGGCATAAGGGCATCCTCGCCTACCTGGCCGAAGACGACGCCGGCGCGCTCCAATGGGTCGCCGACGCCATGGCGCTCCGGCCGGAGGACTCGTCGCTCGAGTCTTTCACCGCCTCGCTCGAGCGCGCCACGGAGATGACGCGCCCGAAGATCGCCGCCGCCTCGGCGAAGAAGCAGAAGATCGAGCAGCTGCTGGCCCTTTCGCGCGCCGCGCTCGAGGACGGCCGCTACGACGAGGTCCTCGCGCTCAGCCGCCAGGCCCTCGCCGAGTCCGACGCCCTCGTCGAGGCGTGGGAGAACCTCGGCACCGCCTTCTTCGCCCTTGGCGATTACACCGCNTCGCGCCTACGCCCTCGAGAAGAGCCCCGCGCGCCGCGCGGCGCTCGAAGGCTATCTGGCCTCGCTCAAGAACCTGAGCGCCCGCCGCCGCGAGGCGGCGGAACGGCAGGCGAAGGTCGCGCCGCCGTCGGCGCCCGAGCTCTCGCCGCAAGAGATCGAGCGGCTGTACAACACCGGCATCGAGGAGTACGCGGCCGGCCGGCTCGAGCCGGCGCGCAAGGCGTTCGAAAAGGCGCTCAAGGCCGACCCGAACTACGTGCCCGCGCATAAAGCGCTGCGGCGAGTCATGGAAGAGCTCTCCCAGGAGAAGCGATGAAGATACGGACCAAGATCAGCCTTTTCGCCGTCGCGCTGGTCGCGGGCGTCGTGGCCGCCATCGCGGCGAACCTGGCGTGGGTCGAGAACCGCCGCGCGCGCGCCGACTTCGAGGCGCGTGTCGAATCGCTCTTGGACGGGGTGCGCCGCATCGCTCGCGAGTCGGTGGTGGCCCAGGACGAAGTGATGGTGATGAGCTACCTCAAGTTCCTCATGAAGGATTATCCCGAGATCGAGGTCGCCGTCCTTGGCACGACGGCGCACGCGGTGACGATCGGAAGCCCCAAGTCCGAGGTGGTCTACCGGACGGTCGCCGTCGCCGAACCGGAGGGGGAGTTCTTCGTCAAGGTCGGCTTCTCGAAGACCCTGCAGGAGCGCAAGGTGCGCGCGGCCCGCTGGGAGCTGGCGGCGCGGGTGGGCGCGCTGGCCGGCGTCGGCCTGCTCGTCGGCTTGGCCGGCGCGCTCTGGCTCGGCGCGCTCTTCGCCAAGCCGTTGGCGGAGCTCGCGCGCGCGGCCGAGGAGATCGGCGCGGGCCGCCTTGAAACGACGGTCGCCTGGCGCTCCGACGACGAGCTGGGGAACTTGGCGGCGCACTTCAACCGCATGGCCGCGAGGCTGTCGGAGAGCCTGCGCTTCAAGGAGGACCTGCTCAGCACCCTCTCGCACGAGTTGAACACGCCGCTGTCCGGGCTCAAGGGATTCTTGGAATACCTGACCACGGAGGACGTCGGGCAGACCTCGCTCGACCGCGCCGATTCGTACCGCACGATGTCGGAAGCGGTCAAGCAGATGGAGATCTCCCTGGCGAACGCGCTCGCGCTCATCAAGAGCGAGCGGGGGGAGGCGCTGCATCCCGAGTGGTTCTGCCCGCGCGAAGTCGTGGCCGAGGTCATCCGCCTGTTCACGCCGACCGCGCGCGTCAACGAGGTCGAGCTGGAAGGGCCGCGGGGCGACGGCTTCAACGAGACCTACTCGGACAAGGAGATGTTCCGCCGGCTCGCCATCAACCTCGCGTCGAACGCGATCAAGTTCACCCCGCCGGGGGGCAAGGTGACGATCACGCTCAAGGACTTCGATGACGAGGTGACGCTGGCCGTCGCCGACACGGGCCCGGGCATCGCCGCCGAGCACCGGGAGCTGATCTTCAGCAAGTTCTACCGCGTCCCCGCCGCGGGCGGCCGCCCCCAGCGCATCCCGGGCTCGGGGCTCGGCTTGGCCATCGCCAAGCACGCCGCCGAAGCGCAGGGGGGACGCATCTCGGTCGACAGCGAGGTAGGCAAGGGCTCCACTTTCTATGTCCGGGTCCCGCGCGGCAAAGCGCCGGTCCCGGCTGGAGGCAAACATGCGTTGGCCTAAGATCTTCCGCCGTCCTCCCTCTCCCCGATTTCGGGGAGAGGGCCGGGGTGAGGGCAAATGCATCCTGCTTCTCACCTTGCTCCTCACTGCCACCTCCGCCCTCGCCCAGACGACTCCCGGGCTCATCTCCTTCCAGGGCCGCCTCACCGACAGCAGCAACAATCCGCTCAACGCCAACACGACTCTCACCTTCGCCATCTTCGACCATCCCACCAACGGCACCCACACCGCCTGCCCCGGGCCCGACTGTCTCTGGATAGAGACACAGACGGGGGTGGCGGTGGTGAACGGAGTGCTGTCGGTCCAGCTCGGCGCCGTCACGCCCATCCCCTCCGCGGTGTTCGCCGCGCCATCGGCCTACCTCGAGGTCACGGTCGGCCCCGTGAGCAGCGTGGCGACGCTCACGCCGCGCGAACGTCTGGTGACCGTGCCCTATGCCGCCAACGCGGCCCTGCTCGGCGGCCAGCAGGCGAGCACCTTTCTCAACGTCTCCGACGTCGGCAAGTACGGTTTGACGATCTCGTCGGCCGTCTTCACCTCGACCGGCGCCGCCGGCTACGCTCTCGTGGTCCAGACGGGAGGCATCTGGCTGCAAGCCGGCAACATCGTGCTCGACACAGGGAAGATCACCCTAGCGCACGGCCTCGTCATCGACGGCAGGACAGGAAACATCGCGGCGGGCGGCTCGGTGACCGCCGCGACCTTCTTCGGCGACGGCTCGAACCTTCAGAACATCAACGTCACCGCCGACTCGCCGCTTCACCCCGGCGAGATATGGATCGGCGACGTTAACGACGAGGCGCAGGAGGTAAAAGTCTCGCTTAACGACTTCGCGTACGCCGTGGGCGGCTCCTCCCTGACGATCGCCGCCGGCGCGGTGAGCTCCGCCAAGATCGCCGCGGACGCCGTGCTGACGGCCGCCATCCTCAACGGCGCGGTGCAGACGTCCAAGCTCGCGGCGGACGCGGTGACGAACGCCAGCCTCCTGGGCGGAGCGGTCCAGACCTCGAAGCTCGCGAAAGATGCCGTGACGAACACCGCCATCCTGAACGGCACGATCGCGCTCCAGAAGATCGACGCAACCGGCTGCTCGGGCAAATTCATGACCTCGGCGGACGGAAGCTCTTGGTCCTGCGGCAATCCCACCGTCGGCGCCAACGCCATCGACACCGACAAGCTCGCCGCCGACGCGGTGGACAGCACGAAGATCCTCTACGGCGCGGTCAACACCAGCAAGCTCGCGAAGGACGCCGTGATCACGCTCGCCATCATGGACGGAAACGTCCAGACCTCGAAGCTCGCGAAGGATGCTGTGACCACGCTCGCCATCCTGGGAGGAGCGGTCCAGACCTCGAAGCTCGCGAAAGATGCCGTGACGAACACCGCCATCCTGAACGGCACGATCGCGCTCCAGAAGATCGACGCGACCGGCTGCTCGGGCAAATTCATGACCTCGGCGGACGGAAGCTCTTGGTCCTGCGGCAATCCCACCGTCAGCGCCAACGCCATCGATACCGGCAAGCTCGCCGCCGACGCGGTGGACAGCACGAAGATCCTCAACGGCTCCATCGACACCACCAAGCTCGTGCAGTCCTTCAA
>JAPLKK010000074.1 GCA_026388115.1 Elusimicrobiota bacterium
CGCAGAGAGCTGTCTTCCAAGGGCTGGCGGCCCAAGGTGATAGCTCTCAGCGGCGTGACAGACCCCTATCAGCCTGCGGAGGCGAGATTCCGCGTGACGCGACGCTGCCTCGAGGTGCTGCTGGAGTTCCGCAACCCCGTCTCCGTCATCTCGAAGCGGGGGCTCATCGTCCGCGACGCCGATGTCCTGGGCGAGCTGGCGAGGTTCAAGGCGGCGAGCTGCAATCTTTCAATGACGACGCTGGATCCCGAGCTCGCGCGCAAGCTCGAGCCGCGCGCCTCGGCCCCGCGGGACCGGCTCGCCGCCATCGGGGCGCTCGCCAAGGCGGGCGTGCCGGTCGGCGTGATGGCGGCGCCCATCATCCCGGGTTTGAACGACCACGAGATGCCCGCGATCCTCGAAGCGGCGGCGGACGCCGGAGCGACCTGGGCCGGCATCGAGCTGCTGCGGCTTCCGTACGGCGTCAAAGAGATCTTCGAGAGGTGGCTGGCCGAGCATTACCCGGCGCGCCATGACAAGGTCATCCATCAGATCCGCTCGACGCGGGGCGGGTGCCTCAACGACGGCCGCTTCGGCTCGCGCATGCGCGGCGAGGGCAAGCTCGCCGACGACATCCACCAGCTCTTCAAGCTCGCTCGCCGCCGGCTTGCTCTCGACGGCCGTGGGCACGAGCTCTCGGCCGCCGCCTTCCGCCGTCCGCCGGGCGCCCAGCCCCGGGTCGGGGCCGCCCAGCCCGAGCTGTTCACGGCTTGAAATCGGGCGGCGTGGCTGGTAGATTCAAGGGATGCCCGTTGCGTTCCTGCTCGCGCCGATGCTCGCCGCCGCCGTCGCTTACGCCCGGCCGGAATCGGAGTGGGGCTCGAACACGACCTCGCATTTCACCATCCGCCACGAGCGGCTGGCGTTCTCGCTGGGCGACCACAACCTGCTCGAGCGGATCTACTCCTCCCTCAGCCCGGAGCTTCAAGGCGTCGCTCCGTGGATGGACCAGGAGAAGGTTGTCGTCTACCTTTATGAGGATCATGACCGCTACCTGCAAGGCAGGTTCAAGCCGCCGGCGTGGTCCGGGGGGCTCTTTTCCCTCGGCGGCGGGGAGCGCGCCGTCGCGCTGATCGAGCCGGTGGACACCGCCGTCGCGGCTCATGAGCTGACGCACCTCTACCTTCATTCCTACTTCGGCGACGACGCGGCGCGCCTGCCCGCTTGGCTAGACGAAGGCCTGGCTTCCATGCTTGAGAACGAGGCCCTTGCCTTGCCGGACCCGCGCGACAAGGGCCCGGTCCTGGCGTCCGTCTTGCCCTTCGAACGCTTCTTGGAGGTCCGCCCGCGCCAAGACGCTCCCGGCGCGTGGGTCTCGGCTTGGTATCGGCAGGCCGCCAGCGTCGCGCGCTTTCTCAAACGAGGCCACATCGAGGCGAAGTTCCCGGAGTTCTGCGCGGCCCTGAAAGAGGGGAAGGATCTCCCGGCGGCTTTGAGCAAGGTGTACGGCTACGACGACATCGCCGCCTTCGAGGCCGCTTGGGACCGGTGGCGGCCGCGCAAGCCGGTCGGCCAGCCTGTCGGGCTCGACGACCGCTAGCCCGGGCTAAAGGCAGGCCGCGGCGGCCTTGCGCCAGAGGGAAGACACCAGCCGCTCGTTCATCGACCGGCGGGGGATCCAGCGCGACCCGCGCGGAGCCGGGGTCGTGAGCCGCGCTCGCCAGACGTCGAGGGTGATGCGATGATGGGTGATCGCGTGGCGCACCGAGCCGAGCCGCGAGAGCGCCTCGGCCGCCGCGCCGAGATGGCGCGGCTCGGGCAGAGACCATTGGCCGGGCAGGAAACGCTCGCCCTCGCCCCTGCGCCATAAGAGAACGCGGCCTTCGCCGCGCTCCGCGTCGGGGCCCCCGCTCTCGATCCATAGCGCCCGCCAGCGGAGTTCTACAGGCGTCCTCTTCTTGCCGCGCTCCGGCAGGCGCTCTTGGAGGCCGCGTTTGCGGGCAAGGCATCGGCGCGAGAGCGGGCATTCGGCGCAACGCGGGCTCTCCGGCACGCAGACGAGAGCGCCGAGTTCCATCAGCGCTTGGTTCCAATCGCCCGGCGAGCTTCGCGCGAGGGCTTGCTCCGCAATCTTCCAGACGCGCTCTTGAAAGCGAACTGATTTCGGCTTTCCCCGAACGGCGTACAGCCGCGAAAGGACCCGCGCGACGTTGCCGTCCACCAGCGGGGCCGGCTTGCCGAACGCGATCGAGGCTATCGCTCCCGCCGTGTAACGCCCGATGCCGGGAAGCGCGCGCAGCGCCTCGGCGTCGGAGGGAAGGCGCCCGCCGTGGTCGCGCGCGACCCGGCGCGCCGCGGCCAGAGTCCGGAGGGAGGGGAA
>JAPLKK010000077.1 GCA_026388115.1 Elusimicrobiota bacterium
AATGCGACGACGTCTCGACCGACACGCAGGGCGTCTTCAGCACGGCGCCGCCGGCGCCTTCGGTGCTGGTGCGCGAGCCCCACACGCGGATATCGAGGACCGTCGGCTCGGGCTTGACGGCGCCGGGGCCGCCCGAGCGCGGAGGGCCGACGACCTCCGTCACCTGCTGGGTGAAGCTGTCGAGGTTGTAGGGCTTCTCGATGAAGAGGTTGGCGCCGTAGCGCATGGCGCGCTCTTTCTCGGCCTGGAAGGCCTTGCCCGAGACCATGATGACCTTCGTATCCTTCAGCTCGGGGTCCTGCTTGATCATGTGGCACAGCGTGAGGCCGTCGATGCCGGGCATGAGGATGTCCAGGATCACGAGGCCCGGCCGCTGGGAGTGCATCTCTTCCATCACCTTCCTCGAATCGGTGATGAGCTGCGCCTCGTAGCCGGCTTCCTTGACCAGGGTGAGGGTGAGCGAGCCGCCGATGGCATCGTCGTCGACGACGAGAATTTCAAGTCCCATTTCCGTGCCATATTCTATAATTAATGGGACGGACGTTTAACCTATTGAACTTGTCTTGGGTGCAGCCGATAGGTTCAATAGGTTAACGTCCTAAGAACATGAGAATAATCGCAGGTTCAGCCCGAGGCCGCAGAATCCTCACGGTCCCGAAGGATCTTCCGGTGCGGCCGATCTCCTCGCGCATCCGGCAGTCGCTGTTCGACATCATCCGGCCGCGCATCATGGGCAGCCGCTTCCTCGACCTCTTCGCCGGCACGGGCACGGTCGGCCTCGAGGCCTTGTCGCGCGGGGCCTCCTTGGTGTTCTTCGTGGATATGGACCCGCGCTGCGTCAAGGTCATCGAACGCAACGTCGAGCGGGCCGGGTTGAAGGACCGGGCCAAGGTCCATCGTGCCAACGCCCTTGCCCCGCTCACCTGGGTCGCGTACCGGGCGGGCATCGAGCAGTTCGACCTCATCTTCCTCGGGCCGCCCTACGTCGACGAGCAGAAACGCCCCCTGCGCTACAGCCAGCCGATGCTCGACAATATCGCGGCCGCGAACCTGCTGGCCCCCGGCGGCTGGATCGTGTCCCAGCATTTCAAGAAGGAGCCGCTGACCGCTCCGGCGGGCTACGAGATATTCCGCAACGCCCGCTACGGGGACACGACGCTTTCCTTCGTGCGCCGCCTGGGCGAGGCCCGGCCGTCGTTCTCCTCCGATCCCGAGACGGAAGCATAAGTGGACGTCGAGGCGTGGCTCGCCGCCCACCCGGCTCCGCCGCCCCAGAAGCGCCCGCGCTCTTTCGAGATCAATTTCTCGCGCCTGCGCGCCTACTTGGAATGCCCGTGGGAGTATAAGCTCCGCTTCGTCGACGGCAGGCCGCAGCCGCCGACCCCCGCCTCTTCGCTGGGGATGACGATCCATCGCGTCCTCGAGTCGTTCCATCGGGAAGACGCGGCGGATTTCGAGCGCTTGTCCGAGCTCTACGACCGGCATTTCCATCACGCCGGCTACGGCGACGAGACGGTGAAATCCCAGTGGTACAAGAAGGGGAAAGCGATCCTGGCGCGGTATTGGAAGGACGAGCAGGAGCGCCGGACGAGGATCGTCTCCGTCGAGCGCGAGTTCCTCTTCGAGCTGGGCCCGCACCGCGTGCGGGGGATGATCGACCGCATCGATGAGCATCCGGACGGGACCTTCGAGGTCATCGACTATAAGACCGGCCCGGCCGGGGAGGCCGGCGAATCGAGCTTTTTCCAGGACCTGCAGCTGCGCATCTACGGGCTGGGCGCGCGGGAAGGCCTGGCGATCGAGCCGGCGCGCCTCACGCTTTATTACGTGGCGACGGGGACGCGGCGCACTGTCGATGACGGCGGTTCGGGAGAGGAGGAGCTCGAGGCGCTGCTTTGGCGCGCCGCCGACCTCATGGCCGCCGGCAAGGTCATGCCGCCCGAGACGGCGTTCTGTCCCGCCGGCCTGTTCCGGAAGACCTGCCAGTTCTCCGTCGCTAAAGACTGATTGTTCTCCCTCTCCCGACGTTCGGGAGAGAGGGAGCCGATCAGGAGATCGTCCTGTCTTTCCCCTGCCGCTTGGCGCTGTAGAGGTTGGCGTCGGCCCGACCCAGCATGGAGAGCGACGTCTCTTCCCCGTGGCCGTCGAAGGTGGCGACGCCGATGCTGAGGCGGGTGTGGACCGGCGCGCCGCCGTCCGAGACCGGGGCGCGCGAGACGGCCCGGCGCACGCGCTCGGCGATGCGCACGGCGGTGCTCGTGTCGGCGCCGGGCATGACGACGACAAACTCCTCGCCGCCGTAGCGCGCGATGATGTCGGCGTGGCGCACGGTCGCGGAGATGGTCTCGGTCACTTCGCGCAGGACGCGGTCGCCGAAAAGGTGGCCGCGCGTGTCGTTGAGCTTCTTGAAGTCATCCAGGTCCAGCATGAGCACCGAGAGGCGGCGGCCGTCCCGCTTGGCCGCGGCCAGCTCGAGCTGCAGCGCTTCCTGCAGGTAGGCGTGAGAGTAGGCTCCGGTGAGGCCGTCGGTGATCGACGTGAGATGCAGCTCGTGAACGCGGCGGCGGAGCTCGGCGCTCAGGGCGCGCTGGCTCTCGCTGCGGCGCCCGACGACATAGCCGAAGGCCGCGAAGGCCACCATGGTGCTGATGCCCATGTAAACGTAGAAGATCGCGTTGTCCGCGATCTCGGAGACGACCCAGCCGAGGGTCCACGGCGCGTGTTCCGCCGCCAGGCGCAGCACGAGAGCGCCGGCGGGGCAGGCCATGCCGATCACGGCGCCCGCCAACGGATACAGGACCGTGTGCGGAAGGTCCTCGTAGGGCTGCCCGTGGGGGCCGTCGGCGCGGCGATGCTCCATCGGCTGCGTCATCAGCGGGGCATTTGACGGAGCGCTACGGGTTCTTGGTCCAGAGCAGGCGGGTCTTTCCCGCCGCGTCGGTGGACAGGGCCGCGACGGCGCCGGGACGCAGGTCCACCTCTTCGCCCGTAAGGAAGGCGATCATGTCGCCCAGCTGCGGCTGGTGACCGACGACCAGGAACTCCTGGTCCCCGCATTCGCGCACGAGGCAGTCGTACAGCAGCTCCCCGGGCGTGTGGTTCGACAGGGGCTCGAAGGGGAGCGTCCCCTTCGGCGGGTTCAGGATC
>JAPLKK010000198.1 GCA_026388115.1 Elusimicrobiota bacterium
CAGCAGCTCGGCCCCCTGACCGACGTCGTCTCCTACACGAGGATCGCGCTCGACGCCGAGGCGCCGTGCGCCTTGCACCTGGCGATGGGCTCGGACGACGGCTTGGCCGTCGTGGCCGACGGCAAGCGCGTCTTCTCCCACGACATTCGGCGCGGCCTGCATCCCGGAGAGGACGAGACCGATGTCTCCCTGCATGCCGGGCGCAACGAGCTGCTCTTCATGGTCACCCAGGCCGGCGGCGAGTACGCCTTGGCCGTCGAGGCTCAGGTGCGGGGCCGCGTCCGCGTCCGGCAGATCGAGCCTCGCTGAAGGCGCGGGCGGCGGCCCCGCGGACCGGTCGCTTCGCGCGCGGCTGGGCCGGTCAATTCGGTCCGCCGATCCCTAAGACGCCGCCGATCACGTTGGCGGCCTTGCTCAGCCCGCCGACAACCGCCCCACCGGCGATCGCCAAGCCCGTGAGCGGCAGCGTCACTAGCGCGCCCAGGGCTCCGCAGGCGTCGCCGCAAAGGGCCTTGCCGATGTTGCTGACCGTGTTGAGCGTCCCCACTCCCCAGTCGACGCCGCACCCGACCGCGCTGGCGCTTTGGCCGAAGCAGTGGTTGACGGGCTGCGTGTTGCCGGCGCTGCCGGGGGGCGGAATGCTCGGGGTCGCGCTGCCCCCGTCGCTGCCGGTGCCGCCGCTGGTGCCGGATCCGCTTCCGCTGTCCTGACCGGTCAGCTTCGCCACGTCATAAGAGGCGACGCAGTTCGTCTTCTCGGGATCGCAACCCGTCGTCTCGAGGAACGTCTGGTACGACGTGCAGGTCGCGGCGGGCATGCTCGCCGGGCAGGCCGACGTGGGCTTCTGGTCGGCGGCAGCCACGGGGTTGGCGGCGACGATCTGCTGGGGCGTCCCGCCGCTCAGCTGACCATGCTCATAGCAGGTGCCAAGGCTGTCGGGACACCGGCGCGGATTGCAGTCCTGGCTGCTCAGGCAATACTTGCAGGCGAGCGCGCCGGATCGGCAATCGGCGTCCCATGTGCCGGCGTCGATGGTGGCCATGCAGGCGGCGTTGTCCTGCGTCACTCTCGTATCCACCGCCTCGTTGCGCGTGCAGCTCTTGATGCAGGCGACGTCGCCGTTCGCCGAGGTGGTGTGGCCCCGGGAGTTGCGGCAGGCGTTCCAGTACGTGTCGAGCCCTCCCCCGCAGTGTTTCGGATCCTGATTGCAGAAGGCGAGGCAGATGTCGTAGAGCCCCGTCTCATAGCACGCCCCCGAGATGTCGTCGCCCTTGCCGTCGGGACCGAGGCTTGTGAGGTGGGGGGGACAGGTATACGGCTTGCCGTTGGCGGTCTTGCCGGGCGGCCACCCCATCGCGCACTCGATCTGCGCGCGCTTGACCCCGCTCCCGTCGATGCCGTCCAGAAACGTCAGGAACGCCTGCTGGTACGAATGGAAGTCGAAGGTGGTCGCGCCGAAATTGGCGCCGTTGGTGTCGTAGGCCTTGAGCTTCCTGAGTCCTCCCGCGTCGTGGCCGCCGCCGCCCGCGTCCCGATTGCCGGCGTTCGCTTCGGCTTGCCGGCCGGACGGCGCCGCGGAATCCGACCCGAACGTCCCGCCCGGTATCTCGCCGCCGCCGAGGTTGGCGGCTGTCGCCCCGCCCCCGGACGGACCGGACGGGTTCGCGCCGGCGATCCGGGAGCCCGCTTCGTCGGAGCCGTAGGGGCTCGCGCCGCCGGCGGGGTTGGCCCCGCGCCCGCCCCCGGGCCCCGCCGCCAGGCCGATCGCGTGCGCGCCGCCGCCGGCCACCGGTGGAGCGTGATTCTCGCCGCTGGAGCGCGCCTCGGCCGTTGCTTGGCGCGCGATCCCGGTCCGGTCAAGGGGCCCCGCTCCAGCCTCTAGTCCGGCCTTCAAAACTCGGCCGGCGTCGTCGGTCCTCATGACATCGGCGTAGGTCTTGTTGAAGCCCGCGTCGTCCTGGAGCTTCTGCATCAGCTCCTTGAACTTGGGGAGGCGGGAGAAGTAATCGAGGAACTCTTTTGCCTTGGCGGCAGGCCCGCGGTTCTTTAGATAGTAGTTCCAGCCTTTCCTGAGTTGAGGCTCCGCCTCGACCGCCTTGGTCACCTTCTCGATCGTGGGCTTCGGGACCTTCCGCGCGAGTACCCCCATGAGCTCCTGTAGGGTCATTACATCCTCGACGGGCGGGGGCGGCGGCGCGGGCGCCTGGTACAAACTCGAGTCCCTCTCCTCCGTGCGCATCGACTGGCGCCCATCGAGGCGGCCGACGGGGGCGACGGCCTGCGCGGTCTGCGCGCGTGTAAATATAGGTGCAGTCTTCTGCTGTCGGGGAGGCGTCATGAAGAATGACAGTCCTCCCAGGAGGGAGAGCCCGCCAACGGCGCCCAGCACTACCGGAAGAACGCGGCGCTTACCCGCCTGCTTCGGCAGAAGTTGCTCGAACATAGACTCCTCCCGGCGCTACAGGGAAGATCCTAAACGGAGAGTAGCCCCTCGGTCCCGGGGCGTCAAGGGGAGTGATAGGGGTGTGATAGGGGCGCGGGAGAGGCGAGCAGCACGTCCGGCGCGCACATCTGCGGGATGTCCCAGGAGACCTCGGTATGGAGCGTGCGCAGCGTGGCCTTGTAGCCGAGCAGGTAGGAGAAGTGCCACTTCCCCGAGTCGCGCAAAGCGGCGAGATCTTCGATCGCATCCTTCCGGTGGAACGCCAGGAGCGCGAGGAGGCGCCGCTCGTACGGCACCGCGGGCAGGTCCACGCGGTCGTTCTTCCCGGCGGCGGGCAGCGCGTTGGAGAACGGGTCCAGCGCCGCCCATAGGTTCGTCCACCGCCGCACGCCCTGCGGCTTCACGATGGAGCGCTGCAGGTGGTACTTCCGGTCGCACATGTCCTTGTAGGCTCGGACCCACAGGCGGCTGGGGACGAGCGGCGAGCCCAGGGTCGTGAGCCCCTCGACATCGATGATCTGCCCCTTCTGCTGAAGCCGCATCAGGGCCTCGTAGATCAGCACGCTCCCCCAGCTGTGCGCCGCGATATAGAGAGCCCTTCCGCGCGTCTCGGGAGAGTCGCGCAGGGCCAGCAGCCTCTGGGCGAACGCATCGGCCGTCCTGTCTGAATCCTCGGGGTCGCGGGACCAGGCGAGATTCACGATCTCCACCGCGATCCCCTCGTTGCGGGCGAATTCCCCCACGCTCGTCGCGACGTAGTCGTCGGGCGCGGGGGGGGCCCCGATGCCCGAGGCCCGCATCCGCTTCACCGCCTGCATCTCGGCGAGCTGGGCGTGCAGCTCCTCCTCGTCGACGGGCCGGCCGGGGAACAGCTTCTTCCATCGATCCGCGAGGTCGTCGTACGAGATGCCGCCGATGGCGATCTTCGACTCCTCCAGCCCGGGGACCGTCACCACGATCGGAGCGGCGGACTTCGCTTCGCCGACGGGCGGGGCGGAGCGGCGCGCCGCGTCGGCGGCGTCCTCCTTGATCGAACGCACCAGGTCGCCGAGGGAGCCGGCCTGGTCGAAGACCATTCGTTCCGGGCCGGCCGCGCTGGAGCGCGCCTCGCTCGTGAGCAGGAGGCCCGAGGCGAGGAGCAGCGCCAGCGCGGAGCGCAGCGGCGTCGTTCTCGCGTTCATGGTCGACATGGGATGGGACCGCACAAGTGACGGTAGGGCTTGCGCCCTACCGTCACTTTGGAGCCGCCCTAATCCTGGCACTCCGGGGCGCTGGGATAGGCGGAGCAGTACATCGGGCAGCCCGGATACATCTGGCTGCCCTCGTTCGCGCAATACCCGGGGCAGCCGGGCTCCAGCGGATTCGAGGCGCAATTGTCGAGGGCTACCATCCGGGGATTGCAGCCCGGGAACCCGTGATGATGGTGACAGAAGTCAGGGCATCCCGGCGCGGCTGGATACGCATGACAGTTGACCGGCTTCGAGAGGGTCTCCATCTGGGTCGGGGCGTTCGCGGTCCCACCCCCGGTCGAGTCCATCATGGAACTTGAGAGCGCCTCCACCTGGGGCAATGCGTTCGCGATCCCACCCCCGGTCGAGTCCAGCAGGGAACTGGAGAGGCCCTCCACCCGGCTCCGGACGTTCGCGATCTGCTTGGTCTGGAACGGGCCGCCGACCTCCTTGAAGAACCCGTCGCCTTGCACGTAGTAGACGCCCTGGCCCTGCATATCCTTGACCGACGTCTGGATGCGCCACTTGGCGTTGAGCATCATGCCGGCCAACGGGTTGGCTCCGGTCGTGTCGGCGTTCGTCACGCTTGTGACTTCGGCGCTCAGCGTCACGTGATAACCCCACGCCACGCTCACCATCAGCGGTTCGATCGTCACGCCGGTGAGGTAGCGCCCTTTCCCTTTATAAGAGCCCCCGGCCGTGCGCACGACCTGGTAGCTGATGTCCACGACAGTGACCCCGTAGAAGTTCTTCACGGAGAAGCCGTAGATCGGCGATCCCTTGGGCGGGTACCAGCCTGACAGTTGGGCCCAGTTCGTGATGCCCTCGGGAACGGCGGAAGCGTACTGCGTCTTGACGTCGACGACCGGCTTGTTGTCATCGACGACCTTCCAGATCTTCAGACTGGTATTGATGATCTGATCCACGACGACGAGCGGGTCGGGGTTGAAGTCGCGGGACGGGGGCTTTGGAAGCGCCATCGATGTCATCGCCTCGCCTCGCGTCTCGATGCGCACCGAATCCTCAGCCAGCGTAAACTGCTTCGGATCGCGCTTGGCTGCCTGCATCTCGGCAGCGGAGAACTGCATCGTCGGCTTGGCTTCGGGAACCTGCTGACACCAACCGACTGCGGCGACGAACATCAGTACTTTTAGCATCGGACCTCCGGCCCAGGCCGGCACTTGGAGATCCTTCTCCGCGGGTTGCCGGGCCAAGGGGCCTACTCCAGTCTTGCTCGAAAGACCTAGAACGACGAGTGCCGGACGGTACGAAATTCTATGAGTCGATGGGCCCGAGAGCTACTTTGCCCTTTGTCCGGCGCGGAACTCGCCTTCGTTGCTTCCGTCCCAGTCGATGTCCGTGGCGGATTTCAGCCCAGCCGCAGTCGGGAACTCGTTTTTCCAGGGGGGGATGATACGCTTCCACCAAGGCGTATGGGACGCCGAATCCGACTCAGGGCCTGGCGCGGGCTCAGAGCCCTGCGCGCTGGACAGCACCGTCATCATCTTGGGGAGGGCATCTTTGAGAGCGAAGTTCCAGCAGCCCATATTATGCCCGCCGTCGCAGCCCGAATCACCGCCGGGTCTGCCGTACATCGTGAAGAGGTGCGGGATGCCGGCTTTGTCGAAAGCCTTGTGCAGCTTATCCGCTGAGTGTCCCATCGTCCGCTCCAGAACATCCACGTCGTTGGTGCCAGCCCCGGCGTACATGGCTATGTTCATGCCGCGGAACTTCTCGACGTTCGTCAGCGGGTCGTGCGTGCTCCAGTTGCTGCTGTCCGTCGAGCCGAACGGGCCGTTGCGGGGCAAACCGTTCTGCATGCACTGTTCGGCGATGACCATCTGGGTCCCGAAGTCCTCAAGATCGAGAGCGCCGGAAAAGCTGCCCACATAAATGAAGAGATCAGGCCGCCGGAAACCGTAATGAAACGCCCCGTATCCCCCCATGGAGAGCCCGGCGATCGCGCGACCTTCTTTCTTGGCGTTGGTGCGCAAGTTGGCGTCGATCCAGGGGATCAGCTCTGCAGCATGGAACGTTTCCCATTTCTGCGCCCCAGCGGTTTCATCGACCCAGTCCGTGTACCAGCCGACCTTGCCGCCGTCGGGCATGACCGTGATAAGGTCCAGCCCTTTCGTGTAGGGCTCGACAGCGCCGCCGCCTACCCACTGCCCCGCATTGCCGCCGGCTCCGCCGTGCAGCAGGTAAAGGACTGGATAGCGAAGCCGTGCGGTGGAGGTGGAGGAGTAATCTTCCGGCAACGTGATCCAGACCTGATGCACGCCGCCGTTTATCGTCTTCTCGGAGATCAGGGGGGTTTGGATATTGACGATGACGGTGCGGTCGCTGTCCGGCTTCCAGGAGGAGCTGACGACCGTGATCCCTTTCCCTGAAACGAATCGCGGCAACGGCTTGGCTTCGGGGGCCTGCTCACACCAGGCGACTGCGGCGATCAGCATCAGTACATTCAGCATCGCACCTCGGCTCCGGTCGGGGTCCGTAGGATTCTTCTCCGTGGGGCACCCGAACCAAGAGACCTACTCATTTTTGATCAAGAGACCTGGAAAGGACGAGTGCCGCTCGGCACGATGTCCTATGGGGCGATGGGCCTCAGGGCTACTTCGCGTGCCGGGCTTTCGGTAGTAGCTCTTGGGGCTTTGGGCCGCCAAAGGCTCGGACCCATCGACCCCTTTAGTTTTGGGCCGGGCGGGCCATAGTGATCAGGCCATGGGGATCCCGGAAAGGCAGTTTGGGATGAAGACGCGCTCTTCCGCCGCCGTCGGCGCGGTGCTCGGGTTGTGCCTCGCGTTGGAGGCGCCGGCGTGGTGCCAGATGAGGAGCGACGCCCTCTACGGCCGCGACGACCGGGTGGACCTCTACCAGGTGGGGGACCCTACGCTCAAGCGGCTGGCGGACTCCACCGCCGCGCTCTTCCAAGCCGGCGCCGTGCGCATCGAGGGTGATACGGCCCAGCTTGCGCTCTACGAGTACGGCTCGAGCTACAATCTTTGCAAGGGCGAGCGGTTCTACTCCCAGCCCGTCGGCGCCCGCTGCTCCGGAGCGCTCGTCGCGCCGAACCTCATCCTCACCGCCGGCCACTGCGTGCTCACCGACGCCGACTGCCGGGACGCGCGCGTCGTCTTCGGCTTCGCGATGACGCGCGAGGGACGATACCCGACGGCCGTGCCGGCCTCCGACGTGTACAAGTGCAGCAAGATCAAGAGCGTCCGGCATGAGCAGGGGGGGGTGGACTTCTCCTTGATAGAGCTCGACCGGCCGGTCGAGGGGCGCCAACCCCTGAAGGTCAACGGCACGGGCCGGGTCGAAAAAGGCGAGCCGCTCGTCCTCAGGGGCTGCCCGTCGGGGCTGCCGCTGAAGGTGGCGGCGGGGGGGG
>JAPLKK010000128.1 GCA_026388115.1 Elusimicrobiota bacterium
GACCCCGCGCAGGTACGGCGGCTCGGAGCTGGGATATCTGGCGCGCACGGTCGCGCTGGAGGAGCTGAGCCGGGTCTCCGCCGCGGTGGCCATGACTCTCCAATGCCACCACATGCAGGCGGCCGCCATCGGCGACTGGGGGACCAGGGAACAGAAGGAGAAGTATCTGCCGCAGCTGTGCCGCGGCGAGTACCTGGGCACCTGCGCCATCACCGAGCCGACCGGCGGCTCCGACCTCGTCGGGATGGCGAGCGTCGCCGCGCCGACCCGCGGCGGCTACCTGCTCACCGGCAGCAAATGTTTCATCACGAACGCGCACCTGAGCGGCGTTCCGCTGGTGGTCGCCAGGACCGGAGAGGGCGCGCGCGGCCTGAGCGCCTTCATGATCGACAAGAGAAGTCCGGGGTTCTCCTTCGGCCGCCAAGAGCACAAGATGGGGCTCATCGGCGCCAATACCGGAGAGTTCTTCCTCAAGAACTGCCGCGTGCCGGAGGCCAACCTCCTCGGCAACGAGGGAGAGGGAATCAAGATCGCCCTCAAGACGATCAGCGAGGTGGGGCGCCCCGGCATGGCCGCCGTCGCCTTGGGCATCGTCGACGCGTCGTTCGACGAGGCCGTGAAGTTCTCGAAGAGCCGGCTGCTGTACGGCCGGCCGATCTCGAACCTGCAGGCCATCCAGTGGGCCGTCGCGGACATCATGACCGACCTCGAGACGACGCGGCTGTTGTGCTACCGCGCCTCCTGGCTCAAGGACCAAGGCCGCGACTGCGCCACCGCGATGACGATGGCCAAGGTGGTCGCCACCGAGGCGGCGGTCCGCGCGAGCCGCAAGGCCCTCGAGATCCACGGCGGCTGCGGCACGATGAAGGAGTATCCGGTCTCGCGACTGTACCGCGACGCGATGGTGTGCGTCTCCGCCGGCGGGACCACCGAGATCGGCAAGATCGTGATGTCGCGCGCCGCCCTGAACTAGAGGAAAAGAGGAGCCATGCATTCCATCGTCTGCGTCAAGCCCGTCCCGGACCCGTCCCGCTTCGACAAGCTGCGTCTCGACCCGGAGACCATGCTGCTGCGCCGCGACGAGGCGCCGGCGGTCATCAACCCCTTGGACCGCGGCGCCATCGAGGCCGCCGTCGGGCTCAAGAGGAGCCTCGGGGGAACGGTCAGCGCGTTGACGATGGCCGCCCCGAACGCCGAGGAGCAGCTGCGCGAGGCGCTGGCCCTCGGCTGCGACCGCGCCTACCTGCTCACCGACAAGGCCTTCGCCGGCGCCGACACGCTGGCGACGGCGCGCACCCTGCACGCCGCCGTCCGCAAGATCGGCCGCTTCGACCTCCTGTTCTGCGGCGGCTACTCGGCGGACGGCAGCACCGGGCAGGTGGGGCCGCAGCTCGCGGAGCTCTTGGGCATCCCGGACCTCGATTTCGTCGCCAAGCTGGAGGTCAAGCGCGGACGCCTTCGCGCGACGTGCCGGCTCGACAGCGGCGAGGCCGCCTGCGAGGCGGACCTCCCCGCCCTCGTCACGATCGCCCCCCAGACGGGCGCCCCCCGCCTGACGCCGATGCGCGGCATCCAGGGGGCCCTGAGCCGCAAGATCACCAAGTGGTCCGCCGCCGACCTCCGGCTCGCTCCCAAGACCGTCGGCTTGGCGGGCTCCCCCACCCGCATGCTCAACATCTTCACCCCGCCGTCGAACAGGAAAGGAGAGATCCTGCAGGGCTCGGCCGACGAGGCCGCGGAGCAGCTGATCGAGAAGCTGAGTCTCAAGGCCGTGCGCGGAGGAGCCCGATGAAGGCGACCAAAGAGGCGGGCGCGATCTGGGTCTTCATCGCGCACAGCGGCGGCAAGCCGGACGCCGTCAGCTTGGAGCTGCTCGGCAAGGGACGCCAGCTGTCCGAACGCTCGGGCTTGCCGCTCGAGGCGCTGGTCATCGGCCCCGAGGCCGTGGCCAAGCGCGTCTTGGATTGGGGCCCCTCCGTCGTCCGCCTGCTCGACGACCGGCGTCTCGAGCAGGGCGGCTCCCCGCTCCAGGCTCGCGCCATGGCGGAGCTGTCCGCGAAATACAAGCCCGAGGTCATCCTCCTCGGCGCCGACCGCGTCAGCGCGTCCATCGCCGCCCGCGCCGCCGCCCGGCTCGGAACGGGCCTCAGCGCCCACTGCGTCGATCTCAGGTTCGACGGCAGGAACCTCGTCCAGACGGTCCCCGGCTTCGGCGGGAACGTCATGGCGAACATCCTCTGCCCCGACCGCCGGCCCCAGATGGCCACCGTGGCGAGCGGCGTCTTCTCGCCCGTCGAAGGCCGCGTGAGCGGCGCGCGCATCGTCCGCGAGAGCGTGTCCATTCCCCGCGGGCTGCGCGGCGTCAAGACGACGGCGCTCAAGGCTGAACGCGGGGCCGCCGGCCCGGGGACCCTGACGACCGCGCGCATCGTGGTCGCGGGCGGCCAGGGCGTCGGCCGCAGGAACTGGCCGCTGCTCGAGGCGTTCGCCCATGAGCTGGGCGCCGCCGTCGGCGCGACCCGGCCCCCGGTCGACGAGGGCCTGGCCAAGCCGCGGCAGATGATCGGCGCCAGCGGCGTGGCGGTGAAGCCCGAGCTGTACATCGGCGCCGGCATCTCCGGCATGATGCACCACACGGTCGGCATCCAGGGCGCCAAGACCATCGTGGCGATCAATCAGGACGCCCAGGCGCCGATCTTCAAGACGGCCGACTACGGCATCGTCGGCGACGCCAAGGACGTGCTGGGCGCGCTGCTCAAGCGCCTCAAGACCGGCGCGGGAGCCTCGGCCGAGGTGAAGGACCCCGGCCGCACGCGCACGGCTGAGGCGTACAAAGAAAGCCTGCGGCGGATGCGGCCCAACATCCACAAGTTCGGCAAGCTGATCACGGACGTGCCCGCCGACCCGCTGACCAAGCGCACCATCGAGGGCCACTCCCAGCTCTACGCGGCCGCGCGGGACCCGAAGCATCAGGACCTCTTCACGACGACCTCGCATCTGACGGGCAAGCGCGTCTCCCGCTACCTGTCGCTGCTGCGCTCGGCCGAGGACGTGTACGCCCTGAGCCGCATGAAGCGCTGCGCCTTCAACCTCACCGGCACCTGCACCGGCGGCCGCTGCGTCGGCGGCGCGTGCATCAACGCCATGTGGCCGACCACCTGGGACGTCGACAAGGCGTGCGGCACCTCGTACCACCAGAGGCTCAAGCGCTGGCTCACGGACGCGCAGGAGCGCGACATCACCTGCGCCGGGGCGCTCACGGACCCGAAGGGCCACCGCAAGCTCTCCCCGTCGCGGCAGGCGGACCCGGACTCCTACCTCCACATCGTCTCGAGGAGCAAGGAGGGCGTCACGGTGCGCGGCGCGAAGATCATGATCTGCGGCGTGGCCGCGGCCAACGAGATCTTCGTCATGCCGGGCACGCGGCTGCAGCGCTCCGACGCCGATTACGCGGTGAGCTTCGTCATCCCGCGCGACACGAAAGGCGTGACCATCGTCGAGGCGCGCCGGCCTTCCGACAGCCGGGAGCAGGAGGACGGCTTCGACAACCCCGTCAGCCGCGGCGGCATCACCCAGGCCTACATCTTCTTCGAGAACGTCTTCGTCCCGAAGGAGCGGCTGTTCCTGTGCGGCGAGTATCCCTACGCCGAGCTGGCGGTCACGCGCTTCACGCTGCCCTACCGCTCCGCCATCGGCGGCTGCGTCGCGGGCCAGGGCGACGTGATGGTCGGCGCCGCCGTGCTCATGGCGCGGGCGAACGGCCTGCAGGAGAAGGTGTTCCGCGACAAGATCGTGCGCATGCTCGTCAACAACGAGACGACCTACGCCGTGGGCCTCGCGGCCGCGGCCCTGGGGAAGCAGCACCCCTCGGGCGCGTGGCTGCCGGACCCGGTGCTCGCCAACATCAATAAGATCCACGTGGCGACGCTGCCGTACGAGACCAAACGCCTCACCCAGGAGATCGCCGGAGGCATCGCGGAGACCGGCTGCATGCCCTCTCACCGGGACATGGTCGACGACCGCTACGGCCACCTCATCCGCAAGTACCTCAAGGCGCACTCGCCGGCCGAGGTGCGCATGCGCATCGCCCGGCTCATCGAGTGGCTCACCATCGGCGCCGGCGTGCCCGGCTGCATGCACGGCGGCGGCTCACCCGACGGGGCGCGCTTGGCGGTCTACGCCGAGTCGAAGATCAAGGAGATGACCGAGATGGCCAAGCGGCTGGGCGACATCTCGGACATCACGCTGCAAGGCTGACGGGCCGCAGGGAGGGCTGATGGAATTCTACGAGACGGTGCGCGCGCGCCAATCGGTGCGCAGCTTCAAGCCGGACCCGATACCCGAGGACGTCTTGGCGCGCATCGTCGAGGCCTTCCGGGCCGCCCCCTCGTGGGCCAATACCCAGCCGTGGGAGCTCATCCTCGTGTCGGACCCCGAAACAAAGCGGAAGCTGCAGCAGACTCTCTCGCCGCGCAACCCCGCGACCGCCGCCATCGCCGATGCCCCGGTCGTCGCCTGCGCGGTCGGCATCACGCAGCGCTCCGGCTTCTATAAGGGAAAAGCCGTCACGCTTCGTGGAGATTGGATGCTCTTCGACCTCGGCATCGCGACCGAGCACCTGGCCTTGGCGGCCGCGGCCGAAGGCCTCGGCACGGTGCACGTCGCGTTCATCGATTCCGCTAAAGCGGGAGAGGTCCTCGGGCTGGGCGAAGGCAGGACGCTCGTCGAGCTCATCCCGATGGGCACTCCCGCTCAAACGCCGCTGCGGGTGGACCGCAAGCCTCTCGCCGAGTTCGTGTTCCGCGACAAGCACGGGAATCGCTACTTCAGCCAAAGCTGAGCCCGCCGAAGGCGATCAACAATCTGGGCCCTTGGTCCCAAATCAGCAGGGACTCAAGGACACTTAAGTCCCTAGGTCTTTTAATGCTATCCCTTAGGTCGATTGGGTATGTGGGCAAGGAACAAAGGGCCTATACTGCGCCGCGGCCGCAAGGTCGTGGCGGTTCTTGTGCTCCTGCTGGACTTCACCGGCGCGCGCATGGTCACGGTCAGCGAGGCCTGCGAGCCGAGCCGGGTCTTCTTCGGCCCGACCCTGGGGTTCAAAGCGATCGCCAAGCTCGTGACCAAGCAGACGTGGAAGACGCCGGCACCCCGATCCTTCGGCGCTCGCGCCAACCGGGTCTCCGCGGTCGACGTCCAGCTTCTGCGGGGTGAGGACCGGCCGGTCGTGGCGCCCGTCTTGTCGTCGATCAACGTCGCTCCCGCAATCGAGCGCTCCCATGGCACGCTCATCTGCCTATGGAGAGCGCCGCGGGACCGCAGCCCAGGCATATTCCCGCAGTTGAGTTGATCCCCGCCGTCCGGACTTCCTAGGTCCGGCGCTTACGTTCCAGCCGCAAACAAGCTTAACGAAGCAGAATCAGACGAGAGAACAGTCAAGAGGCTCAATGAAACTGAAGAGACTAACAAAGTCGAAAGCGCTTGCCGTCCTTGTGGCGGCAGCGTATGTGCAAGGACCCCTTGTCTTCGCGGCGACCGGCATGACCGCCAGCGTCACCGCCGCGGATATCGAGAAGGTTCTTGCCGTCGGAAACTTCCGCGGGGGCCCCGGCCCTCGACCCAACCCGCCCGGTCCGCGGCCCGAGCCGCGGCCGGCACCGCCCGCACCACGACCAACGCCGCCGGCTCCGAGACCCGAGCCACGGCCGATGCCTCCCGCACCACGACCAACGCCGCCGGCTCCGCGACCGGAGCCACGGCCAATGCCGCCAGCACCGCGGCCTGAGCCGAGGCCGATGCCGCCAGCACCGCGGCCAACGCCGCCCGCACCGCAACCGGGACCGCATCCCGGACCTCAACCAGGGCCGCATCCCGGACCCCAACCGGGGCCGCATCCCGGGCCCCAACCGGGACCGCATCCCGGGCCCCAACCAGGACCGCATCCCGGCCCCCAACCGGGACCGCATCCGCAGCCGCCAGTGCCGCCGGTGCCAAACCCAGTGCCGATACCGCCGGGCCCGCACCCGGGACCACATCCTGGACCGCAGCCGGGCCCGCACCCGGGACCTCAACCCGGACCGCATCCTGGTCCGCATCCTGGGCCGCACCCGGGGCCGCACCCGCATCCGTTCCCGCCGCCTCCGCCGCCGCATCCGCATCCGGGACCTGACCCGTGGCACCCGCGCCCCTGGCATCCAGGTCCTTGGAGCCCTGCACCGTGGCACTGCGGGCCCTGGTATCCGTATCCGTGCCCCGGGCCGTATCATCCGATACCGGTGCCTCCGCCGCCGGCTCCCGAGCCGAGCGCGAAGGTGTACCACAGCCCGGACGGGACGAGGAACGTGATCGTATCGGGTGACGAGCAGAAAGCGTACCTGTACGACACGGCTCCGGCGCCGGCATTCAGCCCGGTGTATCTGGGCTCGAGCGTCAACGACGTCCAGTTCCAGCTCGACAACAGCGGAAAGCTGGACGGCATCGTGACCGTGCTCGACGACGGAGCGCTGAACATGTTCGATCCGAACGGCAAGCCGGTAGGGCAGGTCGTGTACAGCCCGGACCGGACCCGGAAGGTCGAGATCTCCGGCGACGACCGCGTGGCGTATCTGTACGACGCTTCGCCGACGCCGGCGTTCGGCGCGGTCTACCTCGGGACCACGGTGGCCGGAGTGCAGTTCCAGACGGATGAGTCCGGCCGGCTCGTGATCCTCACCCTCAACGAGGACGGCAGCAGCAACACGTACGACGCCAACGGCGTCCTAATCGACAGCCAGCCCGCGCCCCAGCAGTTAGGGCAGGCGTCGTCCGCGCAGAAGGACGGCTCGCAGGGCATCATCTCCGCGACGAGCCTGGAGAAGTCGGCGTCGTTCAAGACGCTGAGCTCCGAGAACGTCGGCTGGTAGCCGCTGAAGCGCTAGCAAAGGGCCCGGACCCGCAAGGGTCCGGGCCCTGGCGTTCTCTCGGACGCAATGATAGAATTCCGTCTACATCATAGGACCTTCGGCGACCTCTCATTTCCGCACCGGAACAAGGAGCCCTCATGAAGAACGGAAAGCGCTTTTGGATCTTGCCGGCAGGCGTGCTGCTGGCGGCGACGAGCGCGATCGGCGTTTTCGCTCAAGACCAGTTCGGCATCACGGCCCTGAACGCGAAGATCAAGAGCGCGAAGGGGAGCTGGAAGGCCGGCGTGACGAGCGTGTCCACGCTTTCGGATGATGAGTTCCAATCCCGCCTCCTCAGCCCGCAAGACATCGCCGACAGCGCGAAGATGGCCAAGTCACTGAAAAGGATGCCTTTGAACGAAAGCTTCGCTTTGGATGCCTCCATGGACTGGAGAGCGAAGGGCATCGAGACCCCGGTCAGGGACCAGGGGCATTGCGGCTCCTGCTGGGCCTTCTCGATGTCGGGAGCCGAGGAGCTCCAGCTGCTCATCAAGAAGCCGGACGTGTACGGCAAGTCCGGCGCCGAGGTCCAGCGCGCGCCGCAGGCCCTCGTCTCTTGCGATACCAAGATGAAGGGCTGCAAGGGCGGCAACCTGAACGCCGGCTATCTGGTCGACACCGGCCTGCCGGCGGAGAGCCTGTATCCTTACAAGTCCGGCACGAGCGGCGAGAACGGGACCTGCGGCGAGGGAGCCGTGGACCAGGACTGGAAGTCCAAGACCGAGAAGATCTCTGATTGGGGCTCCGTCGAGTTCACCGTCGACGCCATGAAGAAAGCGGTCTCGCAGTACGGCCCCATCCCGAGCAGCATGATGGTCTTCGAGGATTTCAAGCATTACAAGTCCGGCGTCTACACCCTGACCCCCGGCAGCAAGTTCCTGGGCGGGCACGCCATCCTGATCGTGGGCTTCGACGACACGGACCAGAGTTTCCTCGTCAAGAACAGCTGGACCACCGGCTGGGGCGACAAGGGCTATTTCAAGATGGGCTACTCAGAGGTGGGGTGCGATATCTTGGACATGCTCTTCAAGCACAAGAAGGTGAACTTCGGCTGCGCCACCATCGCCTACAACATGAAGAGCAAGCGCTCGGTCAGGACCGCGCCTCTGATGGAAGAAGAGGCCGTCAACAGAGCCCTGAACCTGCTCTTGTCTCCGCTGCCGTAAGAGCGGCAGGACGGCAAAAGAGAAGGCCCTCCCGATGGAGGGCCTTCTCTTTTCGTTCTGCTGAGATTCTTCGGACTACTTCGACGGAGGCGGGGTCGGCATGCCCATGCCCATATGCATCGGCATCATGCCGCAACGCTTATGGCCGCCGCTCTCGCCGATCAGATAGCCGATGACGCCGCCGAGCAGGAATAGGATGAACGCGATGGCGCACTTACAGCCGCAGCATCCGCGCCTCTTTTCGCAACCGCAGGACTTCTCGCCGTCTTTCTTCTCTTCTTCCATGGAACACTCTCCCTAATGAAGAGATGTTACCAATTTCGCCGGCCGGCGCGGACCCGTCAGCGCAGGACTTCGAGCTGGATGTAGGTGCGGTAATGGTCCGGCGAGTAGTAAAGCTCCCCGCCCGCGCCGATGATGATGCGCTCGGCGCCGCGGTGGCCCTGCGGCGGTGAGATCTGGAACGTCCGGTCGCCGACCTTGACGGTCATCGTGCTGCCCGGCGCCGGCAGCACGGTGTACTCGCGGTAGTAGCCGAGCGGCTTCGCCGGCATCCCGCCCTCGACGTTCGTGAAGACCGACCCGTCGTGCCGGTACGGCAGCGGGTTGCCGGCGTACACGTCGGCGATGATCTTGAGGATGAGCCGGACGCGGCCCGGGTCGCTGATCTGGGGGGACAGTCCCTTGCCGGGCAGGAGCACCCGCGCCGCCGAGCCGTCGGCCACCGGGACCGCCGGCGGCACCCGAGGCGCCGGGGCCCGCATCGAATCGCTGTAGCGCGAGAGGGCGATATCCGCGCGCATCCCTTCCTGCCCGGAGAAGAGCGTCAGCGCGGCCGAAAGGACGGCGCTGACGGCCCGCTCCCTCAGCGTCGGCTTGACGACCTGCTCGTCTCTGCGGTCGGCGATCGCCGCCAGAGAAGCGGGCTGGGGCGCGGCGGAGAAGGAGACCTTCGCCGGGTCGAGCGTCTCAACGACAGACACCGGGAGGACCGGCGCCGAGAGCGAAAGAGCGGGAACGCCCATCGTCGCATTCGCCGGCACGGCCGAGGCGACGGCCGAGAGCGCCGAGACGGGCGCGGGCATAACGGAGGCCGGCGCGACTATGGTCTGAGCTGAACAGAGGTACACGTTCGACAGCGAGAGCGCAACGATAGCGACGCCGATAAATTGTCTCATCGCGAAGACTATACCCAGAAAGACCCAGGGGGCGTGCAGGTCCGATGTCCGCCAACGCGGCGGATTTGGGCCCGGACCATAACAAGCCCTAAGTCCTAGGAAGTCGCAAGCGCGCCGAGCTAGGTCGCCCGCTCGGCTGCCTGCTCGGCCGCCGCAAGCGCGGTCGACGAGATGCCGGTGCTCTTCGTCTTGAGGAAATAGCCCATCATCGCCACGGTGGCGACGAGACCGACGGCGCCAAGGATGACCCAGACCATCCACGGGTGGTGGAGGTCCCACAGCACGTGCGTCGCCTCTTCGAGGCTCGCGCCCTTGCCGCCGTTCATGAGCCCCGCCATCGCGTCCATGACCTTCTCCTGCGGGATGGCCATGACCTGGGCGGGGCTCTGGCCCAACTGGCCGATGAGATACTGGCGCGCGAAGTTCACCTTGCTGCCGAGGCTCTCGTAGAGGTAGCCCGAGATGAGGTTCCCCAGCCCCCAGCCCACCGCGAACGGGATGTTGGAGTAGCCCATGTACAGCGCCTTCTTATCGGGAGGCGCCGTCAAGCCGATGTATTCCGAGAACTTCGGGCTGCACATCATCTCGCCGATGGCGAAGACGAAGATGGCCAAGGCCACGACCCAGCCGAGCTGCGAGCAGCCCCCCCCGACGAAGGCGGCGACCGACACGATCATGCCGCCGATGAGGGCGATCATCGGGTGGAGCTTTCCCGTCATCCACGCGATGGGGATCATCAAGGCGATGATCGCAAAGGAGTCGATGTTGATGAGGACCTCCGGCTTGACGTAGCCGCTCGCGAGCACGCTCCCCTTGCTGATGGCCGCGAAGACCGGTGCGATATCGCGCGAGACCACCCACTCGTCGATGAAGTTCGGCAGGAGGTCCCACAGCTGCATGAACATGAACCAGAAGCCGCTGAAGATGGCCAGGAAGATGAGGAAGTTCTTATCCTTGAGCGTGGTGAGCGTGTCCATGAGCGTCTGGCCGACGGTCTTGGGCTTCGCGTCCCCGACCCGCTCGGGCTCGCGGTACAGGAAGATGGTCGGGAGGAAGTTGAAGGCGGTGACCCCGGCCGCGCAGATGAAGACGAGCTTGAAATTGGTCTCCCCGCGGATGTTGGCCGCCAGGATCGGGGCGAGGAACCCTCCCACGTTGACCGCCCAATAGAAGATGCCCCAGGCGATCGAGCTGTTCTCCTCCGTGGAAGCCTTGGCGATGGTCCCCTGCACCGGCGGCTTGAAGATGGCCGTCCCGAGGCCGATCAGGCAGGATGCCGCAAGACTGCTCCAGAAGCCGGTCGCGAACGCGAACGAAAGATAGCCCACGATATTGATGGAGTAGGCGGTGTACAAGCTCTTCTTGTAGCCGTACTGGTCGGTGAAGCCGCCGGACACCATCGGCACCAGGCATTGGATGAGGGCCCAGATCGAGAAGATCAGCCCCTTCTCCTTGTAGCTCAGCCCCAGCCCGCCCTGCGACGCGGCGTAGATCATGTACAGCGGCAGGATCGCGCGCGCCCCGAAATAGGCGAGCCGCTCGTCGGCCTCGAGCCAGTTGGAGTACCAGAAGTTGGGTTTGAGTTCCCGTACCTGCTCCCAGACGGTCAGTTTGGTTGTCATGGAATTCTCTATTCGACGAGGACGTATCTTAGATTATTTGACCGCGCCCCGGAGACGTCCGCCGGAAAGCAAAAGGGAAGCCCCCGGTCCGCCGAGACCAGGGGCTTCCCCTTAAAACGCCGCGCGCGACTTAGTTCAGCCCGGCGCCTTTCCTGAGCGCCTGGACGTTGAGCTCGAGCATCTCGGGCTTGGCCCGCTTGAAGACCTTGGGCATCGCCTTGGCGATCGCCTCGATGCTGAGCGCCCCGGTCTGCTTGCAGAAAGCGCCCAAAGCCGCCATGTTGGCGATCTTCGGCGCCTTGAGCTCGTCGGCGATCCGGTTGCAGGCGACCAGCACCACCTTGATGTCGGTCCGCTTCGGCCGCGACTTGACCAAAGACTCGTTGATGATCATCACGCCGCCCGGCTTGACCAGCGGCTCGAACTTGGCCAACGACGGCTCGTTCATCACGATGACCGTGTCCGGCTGGGAGACGACCGGCGTCGTCACCTCGTCGGAGGAGATGACCACCGAGCAGTTGGCCGTGCCGCCGCGCATCTCGGCCCCATAGGAGGGGAAGAAGGTGACGTGCTTGCCGTCGAGCATGCCGGCGTAGGCCAGCAGGACGCCCGAGGAGATGATGCCTTGCCCGCCGAAACCCGAGATTCTAATTCCCTGATACATTTTGGATATCCTTGTATACGCCGAGCGGATACTGCTTGAGCATCTGGTCCTGGACGAACTTGCAGGCGTCCAGCGGCGTGATGCCCATGTTGGTCGGGCAGGTGGAGAGGATCTCCACCATCGTGAAGCCCCGGCCCTCGATCTGATACTGGAAGGCCTTCTTGAGCGCCTTCTTGGTCTTCAGCACGTTGGCCGCGTTATGGACGGAGGTCCGCTCCAGATAGCGCGCGCCGTCGAGCGTCGCCAGCATCTCGCACATCCTCATCGGGTAGCCGTTGACCTTGGGGTCGCGGCCCGCCGGGCAAGTGGTGGCCTTCTGCCCGAGCAGCGTCGTCGGCGCCATCTGGCCGCCCGTCATCCCGTAGATCGCGTTGTTGATGAACACGATCGTGATGTTCTCCGAGCGTCCCGCCACGTGCACGGTCTCCGCCATGCCGATGGAGGCCAGGTCGCCGTCTCCTTGATAGGAGAAGACGATGCAGCCGGGCTTGGAGCGCTTGATGCCCGTCGCGATCGCGGGGCCGCGCCCGTGCGGGCCCTGGATCATGTCGCAGTTGAAGTAATGGTCCGCGAACACCGCGCAGCCCACCGGCGCCACGCCGATCGTCCTTTCGCGGATGCCGAGCTCGTCCATCACCTCGGCCACCAGCCGGTGCGCGACGCCGTGGCCGCAGCCGGGGCAATAGTGCATCTGCACATCGACCAGGCTTTCCGGCCGTTTGTTCATCTGCTGGAGCATACGGGTTCTCCTTTGCCGGCCTTCAAGGCTTCTTTGATCTTCTTGAGGATCTCTTCCCCTGACGGGGTGACCCCGGAGGGCCGCGCGTGCAGGTGCACCGGCGCCTCGAACTCCACCGCGAGCCGGACGTCGTCGACCAGTTGGCCGAGGCTCATCTCCACGACGAGGAACGCCTGGACGCGGTCCGCCAGCTCGCGCAGCTGGCGCTTCGGGAACGGCCAGAGGGTGATCGGCCGGAAAAGCCCGACCTTGATGCCCTCGGCCCGCGCCATCTTGACGGCCGCGGAGCAGGCGCGCGCCGCGATGCCGTAGGCCACTAGCACGATGTCGGCGTCGGCGCACAGCCGGTCCTCGAACAGGACCTCCTCGGCCTCGATCTGGGCGTACCGCTTGGCGCGGGCCAGGGTCACGTGCTCCAGCTTGCCCTCGACGAGATCGTAGGAGCCCACGAGCCGGTTCTTGCGCCCCTTGCACTCGCCCAGAGCCCAGTCGGGCTCCTTGAGAGTCTTGGGGTCGACCTCAGGGAACTTGAACTCCAGAGGCTCCATCATCTGTCCCAGCACGCCGTCGGTCAGTATCATCGCCGGCACGCGGTACTTCTCCGCCACCTCGAAGCAGTGCAGCGGGAAGTTGCCCATCTCCTCGACGGAGTACGGCGCCATGACGAAGGTCCGGTAATCGCCGTGACCGCCGCCGCGCACCGATTGGAAGTAATCGCCCTGCGCGCCCGAGATATTGCCGAGGCCCGGCCCGCCGCGCGCCACGTTGACGAAGAAGATCGGCAGGTCCGCGCCCGCGGCGTAGGAGATCCCCTCCTGCTTGAGGCTGATGCCCGGCGAGGAAGAGGACGTCATCGACCGCGTCCCGGTCGCCGCCGCCCCGTACAGCATGTTGATGGCCGCCACCTCGGACTCGGCCTGGACGAAGGCTCCGCCCACCTGGGGCTGCCGCCACGACATATACTCCGGCACCTCGTTCTGCGGGGTGATCGGATAGCCGGCGAAGAACCGGCAGCCGGCGCGCACCGCCCCCTCGGCGAGCGCGTCGTTCCCTTTCATCAGAAGTTTTTCGCTCATGGCTTCACCGCCTTCTCTTCCTTGAATACCGTGATGGCCAAGTCGGGGCACACGACCGCGCACAGCCCGCAGGCCGTGCAGCGATCGGGGGCGCAGCAGACCGCGGGATAATAGCCGGTCACGCTGAAAGTGGTGGACATCACGATGCACTTCTTGGCGCAGGCCGCGGCGCAAAGCTCGCAGCCCTTGCAGCGTCTGTCGTCAACCTTGATTGTATTGGGCATATCCCCCCCCTCGCGCGGGGCGCGCTCAACGCGCGCCCCGCGGAGGCCGGATCAAGCGGGCTTCTTGGCCCCGCGCTGAGACAGGTAATCGAAGAGCTCGAAGCGCACCCGCGCGTCGTTCTCGGCCAGCTTGAACAGCTCCTTCGCCGCCTCCGGATGCTCCTGCTCGAGCTGGCGGAACCGGTTCTCGGTAGAGAGGTCGGCCTTCAACCCCTCCAGGTGCGCCGGCTTCGCGTCAAGCGTCATCGGCGGCAGTCCTTCGGCGACCCGCGCCGGGTTGTAGCGGTACAGCAGCCACCGGCCCGTGTCCACCATCTTCTTCTGGTGGCTCATGGCCGTCGTCATGTCCACGCCGTGGGCGATGCAGTGCGCGAAGGCGATGATGATGGCCGGTCCGTCGTAGTTCTCGGCCTCGATGAACGCCTTCAGCGTGTGCTCGTCCTTGGCTCCCATGGCGACCGCCGCGACGTACACGTTGCCATAGGACATCGCGATCAGGCCGAGGTCCTTCTTCGCCGACGGGTTGCCGCCCATGCTGAAGCGGGCGACCGCGCCGCGCGGCGTGGACTTGGATTTCTGGCCGCCGGTGTTCGAGTACACCTCGGTATCGAGCACCAGCAGCTTCACGTTCTTGCCGCTCGCCAGCACGTGGTCGAGCCCGCCGAAGCCGATGTCGTAGGCCCAGCCGTCTCCGCCCACCACCCAGACGCTCTTGCGCACGAGGTAGTCCGCCAGAGCCAGCAAGCGCTTCGCCTTCGGGTCATTGACGGCGGCGAGCTTCTTCTTCAGCTCGACCACGCGCGCGCGCTGCTCGAAGATGTCCGATTCGTCCTTCTGCGGGTCTTCGGCGAGCGCCTTGGCGAGGTCGCCGCCGACCGTGCCGGAGAGGTCCTTCAAGAGCTCGAGCGCGGTCGCGCGGCTCTGGTCGATCGACACGCGCATCCCGAGGCCGAACTCCGCGTTGTCCTCGAACAGCGAGTTGGACCAGGCCGGCCCGCGGCCGTCGGCGTTCTTCGCCCACGGCGTCGTCGGCAGGTTGGCGCCGTAGATCGAGGAGCAGCCCGTGGCGTTGGCGACGTACATCCGGTCGCCGTACAGCTGGCTGAGCAGCTTCAGATACGGCGTCTCGCCGCAGCCGCCGCAGGCGCCCGAGAACTCGAAGAGCGGCCGCTCGTACTGCTGATGGCGGATGGAGGCCACCTTGATCTTGCGGCGGTCTGGATCGGGCAGCTTCTTCATGAAGAAGTCCCAGTTCACCCGCTCGCCGTCGCGGATGGGCGCGATCGGCGACATCGCGATAGCCTTCTGCGCCGGCTTGGTCTTGCTCTTGGCCGGGCAGATGTCGACACAGACGCCGCACCCGGTGCAATCGTCGGGCGACACCTGCAGGGTGTATTTCAGGCCCTTCCACTCGAGGTCCTTCGCCTCGCAGGACTGCAAGGTCTTGGGGGCGTCCTTGAGCAAGCCCGCGTCGTACACCTTGGGCCGGATGGCGGCGTGCGGACAGACGATCGCGCACTTGGCGCACTGGATGCAGGCCGCCGGCTCCCAGACCGGGATCTCCTGCGCGAGCGCGCGCTTTTCCCAGCGGGCCGTGTCCGTCGGGAACGTGCCGTCGACGGGGAAGGCGCTGACCGGCAGCGTCTCGCCCTGCCCGACGTAGATCTTGCCGAGCACGTTGCGCACGAAGTCCGGGGCCTCGGGGCTGATCGCCGCCCCGCGCGGCCGGCCGTCGGCCGGACCGGAGGGGAGCTTCACCTCGTGCAGGCCCTTGAGGCTCTCGTCGACGGCGCTGATGTTCTTGGCCACCACCGCCTCGCCCTTCTTGCCGTACGCCTTGCGGATCGAGCCGCGCAGCGCCTCGACCGCCTGGTCCGGCGGCAGGACGCCCGAGATCGAGAAGAAGCAGGCCTGCATGACGGTGTTGATGCGGCCGCCGAGGCCCGCATCGCGAGCCGTCTTATAAGCGTCGATGACGAAGAAGCGCGGCTTCTTCTTGAGAAGCTGCTCCTGCACCTCGCGCGGCAAAGAGGCCCACGCCTTGTCCGGGCTCTCCGGAGTATTGAGCAGGAACACGCCCCCCGGCGCCAGCACGTGTAGCATCTCGATGCGCTCCAGGAACTGCGTCTGGTGGCAGGCGACGACGTTGGCGCGGTCGATCAGGTACGGCGCGTGGATCGGCCGCGGGCCGAAGCGCAGGTGCGACACCGTCATCGCGCCGGCCTTCTTGGAATCGTAGACGAAGTAGGCCTGCACCGACTTGCCGGCCCCCTGGCCGATGATGCTGATCGTGCCCTTGTTGGCGCCGACGGTGCCGTCGGCTCCGAGGCCGTAGAACACCGCGCGCACGGTGTCGTCGGTCTCGAGCGTGAACGACGGATCGTAATCGAGGCTCAGGTGGCTCACGTCGTCGTTGATGCCGACGGTGAAGCGGGTCCGAGGCTGGGGCTTGCCGAGCTCGTCGAAGACGGCCTTCGCCATCGCGGGCGTGAACTCCTTGGACGAGAGGCCGTAGCGGCCGCCGATGACTGTTGCGTTCGACCGCACGGCGTACAGGGCAGCGATCGTGTCGAGCAATAGCGGGTCGCCGGACGCGCCGGGCTCCTTGGTGCGGTCGAGGACGGCGATGGACTTCACCGTCTTGGGCAGCGCCTGAACGAAAGCCGCGGCGTCGAAGGGCCGGTACAGCCGCACGATGAGCACGCCGAGCTTGGCTCCGCCGGCGTTGAGCCGGAGGGCGGTCTCGACGGCCGTTTCAGCGCCGGAGCCCATGAGCACGATCACGCGCTCGGCGTCCGCCGCGCCGTGATACTCGTAGATCCTGTACTGCCGGCCCGTGATCTTCGCGAAGCGGTCCATCGCCTCCTGGACGAGCTTCGGGCAGGCGTCGTAGTAGCGGTTGCCCGCCTCGCGCGCCTGGAAGAACACGTCCGGGTTCTGCGCGGTGCCGCGCAGGACCGGCCGGTCGGGCGTCAACGCGCGCTCCCGGTGCGCGAGGATCAGCTTCTCGTCGATGAGCTGGCGCAGCTGATCATCGGACGGGATGTCGGCCTTGGTGACCTCATGGCTGGTGCGGAAGCCGTCGAAGAAATGCAGGAACGGCACCCGGGCGGCGAGGGTCGCGACGTGAGCGATCGCGGCGAGGTCCGCGGCTTCCTGGACGGAGCAGGAGCACAGCATCCCCCAGCCGGTGCCGCGGGTAGCCATCACGTCCGAGTGGTCGCCGAAGATGGACAGCGCGTGGGTGGCGACCGAGCGGGCGGCGATGTGGAAGACGGCGGCGGTCAACTCGCCCGCGATCTTGAACATGTTGGGGATCATGAGCAGCAGGCCCTGCGACGCCGTGAAGGTGGTCGCCAGAGAGCCGGCCTGAAGGGCTCCATGCACCGCTCCCGCGGCGCCGCCCTCGCTCTGCATCTCGACGATCGTGGGGATGTTGCCCCAGATGTTGCGCCGGCCCTCGCTGGCCCACTGGTCCGCCCATTCGCCCATATTGGAAGATGGGGTGATGGGATAAATGGCCGCGACCTCGCTCAGCCGGTAGGCGATGTCCGCCGCCGCCTCGTTGCCATCAATGATTTTCATCGATTTTGTCATTGGAATTTTGCCGGCGGCGCTCTGTCCTTCTTTCGGGCTGGTAAGCAACGGGGTCATGAAAAGTCCTCCAAGCGGCGTCAGGGTATGCGCCGCACCAAATCGTATAATTGCACCAATTCGGCCTACGCATCCATGGAATACTGACCTTATTGTCGCAATTTCTGAAGGCCAGACCAAGGCGGGCCGGGAGGGATGTCCGGATGCGTTATGGGCGCCGGTTGTGTTATGCTGTCCGGATTCCAGACTATGACCCCTCAAGAATACTATTCACGGGTGCTCGGGAAGCTGAAGAACTGCTTCGCCGGCTCCCATTATGTCGTGGCCGCCGGCAGGGAGCTCTTGGCCGACGGCTGGGACCCCTCCTTTCTGGTCGCCGTCGAACCGGTGGACCAGCTCGAGAAGTTCACCGTCCAGAAAGGGATGCAGGTCCACTTGCCGGTGGTGGGAGAGAGGAGCCGCTCGGTCCTCATGCCCATGGACCTCGAGGTCTTCCTGCTGGGAGAGAACCACAAGCTCTACACGGACCGGGAGTCCCAACGGTACTGGTTCAAGCAGCTCGCGCCCGTCTTCCGGTTCGTCGAGAGCTTATTAAGGAAGCGAGGCATCCCCTACCTCCTGGACTACACGCCGTCGGGCGCGCATTTCCTGTGGCGCAATCCCATGGGTACGCCGGCGGCCGCCGAGTTGGAAAAGATCGGCTATCTGGAGCAGGATCTGATCCAGGCCTGCCGCTACACGGACGCCAACGACATCAAGCGGCGCTGGGGCGTCTCGCTGGAGGCGGCGAAAGTGTTCAGCGGCCTGGGCAAGCTCGCGGAGTACATCGCCCTGCTTTCCCTCGAGGCCTTCAAGGACAACGAGGCCAAGGGCGGCCTGCCGATGACCGTCTCGGACAGCCTCGACCGCTGCATCAATTTCGACAACTCCTGGGGCGAGGGCTCGCCGTTCATGAGGTCGATCCGCAGCCCCTTCAGCCTCCACAAGAAGAACCACGACAAGTACCTGATGTTCCATCATCCGCCTTTGGTGGACGTCGTCGGCGCCTGCTTCGACGGCAAGGGCGCCGTGGAAGAAACGGACATGGACCGGGTCGTGGACTGCATGTGGGACCTGGAGAAGGCCGCCGAGCATTCGGAGCGGTTCTCGGGGGTCATCCCGGCCGCCGACGACACGCTCGTCGACTTCGTGCGCGAGTACCGCCGCAGCGCCCTGTTCCAGTTCCATGAGGAGTTCGACGCGACCCCGGACCTCCCGCGGCAGGAGGCGCTCGCGAGGGCGAAGGAAGACGGACGCCTGACGCATTTCGCCCAGCACATCCTGCACCACCCCAATCCCATGGCGCTCCAGCCCAAGAACATGATGGGGTTCGTCTACGACCTCCTCATCTACGCGGACTGGCGGCCCAAGCACATCGCCAACGTGCTGCGCGACTTCTACATCGACCCGCGCTACGGCTGGAGCATCGACTTCTTCAAGTACCCCGCCGAGGAGAAGGCGGATTTCTGGGCCAGGACCTTCAGCTCCCTGGCGCTCTGGAAGACGGGCCGGCTGGTTCCCTAGAGCCGCCTCCCCGACAAGAACAGCAGGTCTAGCGGAGCTTGAGCCTCGACAGGCCGGACAGCGCGAGGATCGCGGCGCCGACGATGGTGCCGGTGACCGGGAAGGGGACGCCGGCCGCGATGGCCCCGATGACGGCTTTCCACATCGCGCGCCGGGCGTCGTCGCCCTCGCCAAGCTGGATCCTGCGCACGGCCCAGAAGGTCACGGCGAAGGCGAGAAGGCTGACGACGGGCGAGTCCATCATCCCGGTGGGCCACTCCATCCCGAAGGCGAGCCAGTCCACGCCGAGGATGACGAGACCGCTCAACGGGTGATAGAAGCTCCGCTTGCGCTCGGGAGGCTTCTCCTCCGTCCTGGCGGCCTCGCGGCGCGCCTCGGGGGGGATGACTTCCGGCTCGATGAGTTCGTCCGGTTCCGGGGTCACAGCCTTGCGCGGATGAGCTTCTGGATGAGCGCGGGATTCGCCTTGCCGGCCGATTTCTTCATGACCGAGCCCACGAGGCGGCCGATGGCGGCCTCCTTGCCGGCCTTGAGGTCGGCCACGGCCTGGGCGTTCTCGGCCATGGCCGCCTCGACCCACCCGGCGACCCGGCCTTCGTCGGTGACCTGCGTCATGCCGAGCTCCTCCACGAGCTCCTTGGGGGCGGAGCCCGTCTCCCACATCTTGGCGAGGACCTCCTTGGCGAGCTTCGAGGAAAGCGTGCCGTCCTCGAGCAGGCGCGCCAACTCGCCCAGGCGCCGGGGGCTGACGGGAGAATCCATGATGCCGATCTTCGCGGCGTTGAGCCGGCCGAGCAGGTCGCTGCCGACCCAGTGAGCGAGCGTCTTGGCCGAGTTCGGGCCGCCCGCCTCGACGGCCGACTCGTAGTAGTCGGCCAGCGCGCGCTCGGCGGTCAGCACCATCGCGTCGTAGTCCGTCAGGCCGTACTGCCGCGTGAATCGCGTCCGCCGCTCGGCGGGAAGCTCGGGCGTCTCGGCCTTGAGCCGCTCGACCAGGTCCGGGTCGGCGCGCAAGGGCACGAGGTCCGGGTCCGGGAAATAGCGGTAATCGTGCGCCTCCTCTTTCGATCTCATGGAGAGGGTCACGCCGCGCTCGGCGTCGAACAGCCGCGTCTCCTGCACGACGCTCCCGCCGCCGTCCACCAGCTCGGATTGGCGCCGGAACTCGTAGTCGAGCGCGTCCTTGACGTTGCGGAAGGAGTTGAGGTTCTTGATCTCGGCGCGCGTGCCCAGAGCCGCCCTGCCGGGCGGGCGGATCGAGACGTTGGCGTCGCAGCGCATCTCGCCTTTTTCCATGTCGCAGTTCGAGACGCCGACGTACTGGAGGATCGACTTGAGCGTGACGAGGTACTGGTAGGCTTCCTCGGAGCTCCTCAGGTCCGCCTCGGAGACGATCTCGATGAGCGGCGTGCCGGCGCGGTTGTAGTCCGCGAGCGAATGGCCGAGGACCTCGGAGCCGATGGCGTGCAGGAGCTTGCCCGCGTCCTCCTCCAGGTGGATGCGGTGGATGCCGATGCGCCTGGGGCCCTGCGGGAGCGCGATCTCCAGGAAGCCGTTCTCCGAGAACGGCAGCTCGTATTGCGAGATCTGATAGCCTTTCGGCAGGTCGGGATAGAAGTAGTTCTTGCGCGCGAAGACCGACGTGTTGTGGACGGTGCAGCCGAGTGCCAGCGACGCGCGCGTGGCGAGTTCGACGGCGTGCGCGTTCAACACCGGCAGCGCTCCGGGTAAGCCGAGGCACACCGGACAGGTGTTGCGGTTGGGCGCGTCGCCGAACGACGTCGCGCAGCCACAGAAGATCTTGCTGCGTGTTTTGAGCTGGCAGTGGCCCTCGAGGCCGATCACCAGCTCCCAGTCGACCGCCGCGTCGGCGGCCTGTCGTTCACTGCTCATACGGCATCCTCCCGGGCCAACGCATCCTCGAGCGCAGCCGCCGCCTTGAACATCGTGGCTTCATCGAAGGGCGCCGCCATGAACTGACCGCCAACGGGGAGGCCGTCGACGCGCCCGATGGGCTGCGACATGGCCGGAATGCCGGCAAGATTGGCTGTCACCGTGTAGATGTCACTGAGATACATGTCGTACGGATCGGACACCTCACCGATCCGAAACGCCGGTGTCGGTGCCGTGGGCGTAAACAACA
>JAPLKK010000116.1 GCA_026388115.1 Elusimicrobiota bacterium
GCGCCTACGCGGGCAAGGGCCAGCACCAAGACACCGGCGCCAAGCTCGTCTTCGCCGCGCCCCACACATCGGGGACGATCACGTCGAAATCCATCTCGAAAGACGGAGGCCGTGCGAGCTATCGGGGCTTGGTCAAGGTCTATCCTCAAGCGCACGACGTGAAAGTGAACGTCCGCTGCGACGCCCTTCTTTTGGACAAGCTCAGCCGGTCCGACACCTATCCCACCATGGAGATCGACGGCCAGCGCGTGAACGTCGGCCACGAGGCCTCCGTCTCGAGGATCGGCGAGGAGCAGCTTTTCTACCTGCAGAGCCGCGGCTTGAGCGAGGCCGAGGCCACGACGATGGTCGTCAACGGCTTCTTCGAGGCGTTCACCAAGGAGCTTCCGCTCGAGTACGCCGTCGAGCTCAACCGGCTCATCCAGCTCGAGATGGAAGGCTCCGTCGGATAGGATCATTCATGCAAGCGATCTCCGAGAAGACCCCGTTGGACGCCTTGCGCCGCGAGGCGTTCGAGGCGCTCAAGTCCTCGCCGGCCCCGCTGAGGACGTCGGAAACGTGGCGGCGGGCGGATTTCGCCCGGTGGCGGCTCGCGGAGCTGGACGAGGCGGCGCTCCAGTTGCCCGTCGACGGCGAGACGCCGGTGGCGGCGCGCGGTGGCGCCGCGGGCTCCTTCTGCGAGATCGTCGGCAGCGGCAAGACGGCGATCGCGCTCGACCCGGACCTTAGAGCGAGCGGCGTGGTGCTCAAGACGCTCGAAGAAGCGCTCGTGAGCCACGCGGACGTCGTCCGGCCCGCCTTGACGCGCTGCGCCGGCCAGGACCTGGCCAAGCTCGAGGCCGCCAACGCCGCGGGCTGGAAGGGCGGCGCATTCCTGTTCGTCCCGCCAGGGCTGAGGGTGGATCGCCCCTTCGACCTGTCCTTCGTCCACGACAGAGCGGAGTATGGCTTCCCGAGGCTGCTCGTCGTGCTGGGGGATGGGGCCGAGGCGACGGTGATCGAGGACCACACCGGCTGCGAGCTGGAGGCTCCGAAAGGGCGGGTCTCGGTCGCGTTCGGCCAAGTGCGGCTCGGCTGCGCGGCCAAGCTGGCCTACTTCTACAATCAAGGCCTCGGGCCCGACGTCACCCATTTCTGGAGCCAGCGGCTGGAGCTGGGGCAAGACGCCGAACTCGACCACTACTCGATCCTCCTGGGCTCGGCGCTCCACAAGAGCGACCTGCACGTCGAGCTGGCGGGCGCGGGCGCCCGGAGCAACCTCTACGGCTTGGTCTTCGGCTGCAAGACGCAGTTCTTCGACGCGCACACGTGGCAGATGCACCGCGCGCCGCGCACCCAGAGCAACCTCCTGTTCAAGTCGGCGCTCCAGGATCGCGGCCGCCTGGTGTACAGCGGCATGATCCGCGTGGAGAAAGAGGCCGTCGACTCCGACGCCTATCAGCAGAACAACAACATGCTCCTCTCCGAGACGGCGCGCGCCGACACCACGCCCATCCTCGAGATCCTCACCGACCAAGTCCGCTGCAAGCACGGCGCGACGATGGGGCCGGTGAGCGCGGAGGAGCTCTTCTATCTCGCCACGCGCGGCTTCGAGCCGAAAGAGGCGGTGAAGACGCTCGTGATGGGCTTTTTCGAGCCGATCCTGGATAGCGTGCCCTTGGAGCGGCTGAGGGCCCAGCTGCCCGAACGCATCGAGCGGAGGCTGTCGTGACCATGGTCGCGGTCGCGAAGGCGGCCGAGATCCAACCCGGCCAGATGCGGATCGTCGAGGCGGGCGGCCAGCGCATCGCGCTGTGCAACGTCGGCGGGACCTTTTACGCGATCCAGGACGTCTGCACGCATGACGACGGCCCGCTCGGCGAGGGGACGCTCCGGGGAGACGTGGTCGAGTGCCCGCGTCACGGCGCCCGCTTCGACGTCCGCACCGGCGCCGCCGTGCGGATGCCGGCCATCGTGCCGGTGAAGGCGTACCCCGTGCGCGTGGACGGCGCGGACGTCGTCGTCGAGGTGGAAGGATGAACAACGGCGCGAGATTCGACGTGGAGGCGATCCGCCGCGATTTCCCGATCCTGAGGCGCTTGGTGCGCGGCAAGCCCCTCGTCTATCTCGACAACGCGGCCACCTCGCAAAAGCCGGCAGCGGTGATCGAAGCCGAGAAGTCCTTCTACGAAACGTACAACGCGAACATCCATCGCGGCGTGCATCAGCTCTCCGAGGAAGCCACCGCCCTCATGGACGAGGCGCGCGCGAAAGTGGCGCGCTTCATCAACGCCAAGAGCGAACGCGAGGTGATCTTCACGCGCAACGCGACCGAGGCGATCAACCTCGTCGCGTACGCCTGGGGGCGCAAGTTCCTCAAGGAAGGCGACGAGATCGCGCTCACGGAGATGGAGCATCATTCCAACCTCGTGCCCTGGCAGATCTTGGCGCAGGAAAAGGGCGTGCGCCTGCGCTTCGTGCCGGTCACCGCGCGGGGGACGATCCGGGTGGAGGAGGCGCGGCGGACCATCACGCCGCGCACGAAGCTGTTCGCGTTTACCGCGATGTCCAACGCGCTCGGGACGATCAATCCCGTCCCCGAGCTGCTCTCGCTCGCCAAGGAAGCCGGCGCGGCCACCTTGGTGGACGCCTCGCAGTGGACGCCTCACCTGATGACCGACGTCGCGGCGTGGGATTGCGATTTTCTGGCGTTCTCCGGTCATAAGATGCTCGGGCCGACCGGCATCGGCGTCCTCTACGGGAAGGAGAAGATCCTTGAGTCCATGGATCCGTTCATGGGCGGCGGCGACATGATCCAGGAGGTGTGGCTGGACCACTCGACCTACGGCGAGGTCCCCTTCAAGTTCGAGGCCGGCACGCCGAACATCGCGGGCGCGGTGGCTTTTGGCGCCGCGATCGACTATCTCTCGGGGCTCGGCATGGAGGCCGTGCGCCGGCATGAGCTGGAGCTGACGCGGCGCGCCCTGGAGATCGTGCGCGAGGCCGGCGCCGTCGAGCTCTATGGCCCGGCGACGGCGGAGGAGCGCGGCGGGGTCGTCTCGTTCAATATCGCCGACATCCATCCGCACGACGTCGGCCAAGTGTTCGACAGCGAGGGCATCGCCATCCGGGCGGGCCATCACTGCTGCCAGCCGCTGATGAAGCGGTTCAACATCGGCGGCACCGCGCGCGCCAGCTTCTATATCTACAACACGATGGGGGAGGTCGAGGCGTTCGGCCGGGCGCTGGCCAAGGTGAAGCGGTTCTTCAAGGTCCCCGAAGAGGTGAACAGTGGAAGGTGACTCGGAGCTGCAGGACCTCTACCGCGACGTCCTGCTCGACTATTTCCGCAGCCGGACCCACAAAGGCAAGGCGGAGCCCGCGGACGTGCGCGGCCACGGCGTCAGCCCGATCTGCGGCGACGAGGTGGAGGTGACCGCCTCGCGCGAAGGGGATCGTCTCGCCCGCATCCGCTACGACGGCCACGGCTGCGTCATCAGCCAGGCCTCCACGGCCATGATGGCCGAGGCTCTCGAGGGCAAGCCGGTGGAGGAGGTCCTCCGGCTCATGGCCGCCTTCGGCGATTTCATGGTGCGGCGCGGGCCGCCGGAGGCGCTTCCCGAGGCTCTCGAGGAGACGAAGGCGCTCGAGGGGGTGCGCAAGTTCCCGGCGCGGGTCAAGTGCGCGATGCTGTCCTGGAACACGCTGCGGCTCGGCCTCGAGAAGGACGGCGCCGAGTACAAGGAGACCGAGGAGCGGGGGCTGGGCGGCAAATGAGCGAGGCCGCCGCCGGAGAGCTGAATTTCAAGGCCATCGGCCAGGCGCTCGCCCCGATCGAGGATCCCGAGATCCACGTGAGCGTGGCGGAGCTCGGCCTCATCTTCGGCGCGCGCATCGAGGACGTCGAGGGCGAGACGGGCAAGCGGGTCACGATCGCGATGAGCCTGACCTCGCCCGCCTGCCCGTACGGCCCGATGCTGCTGGCGATGGTGCACGGCGCGGTGGCGAAGCTCCCGGGCGTGCGCACCGTGGACGTGGAGCTGACCTTCAACCCGACGTGGGACCCGCGCACCTTCGCGAGCGAAGAAGCGAAGGACCAGCTAGGGATCTACTGATGCGGATCACGAGTCTCGTCGAGTGCTCGGCGCGCATCATGGTCCGGCTGGCGTCCTTGCCCGCGGGGGCGACGCTGTCGGCGGAGAAGCTCTCGGATATCGAGAACATCTCGCGCGACTACGTGGACCAGATCCTCCAACGCTTGCGCAAGGGGCGGCTCATCGCCAGCACGCGCGGTCCGCAAGGGGGCTACGGCCTCGCGCGGCCCGCCTCGAAGATCACCATCGGCGAGACCATCCGCGCCGTCGAAGGCCGCGTGTTCGAGGAGGTTTGCGGGAAGTTCTCGGGCGGGGGCGAGGGGTGCCACCACTCGGACGCCTGCGGCCTGCGCCCCGTCTGGAAGAAGCTCGGCGGCATGATCGAGGGCTACCTCGACCGCGTGACGCTGGAACAGCTCGCGGCCGCCGACCCGCAGGCGGCATCGGGCGCGGGAGTCCACTCTAAGGAGGTCTCATGACAGATCAGAAAGACGCCGCCGGCTCGGCCGCGGCCTCGCTCTCCGTCACGGAGCGCGTGACCAAGGTCCTCGAGAAGATCCGGCCGTATCTGCAGGCCGACGGCGGCGACATCGCGCTCATCAGCGTCAACGAGACGACGGGCTTGGTCGAGGTGTCGCTTCGCGGCGCCTGCGGCAACTGCCCCAGCTCGCAGATGACGCTCAAGGGCGGCGTCGAGCGCATGATCCGGGCCGAGGTGCCCGAGATCAAGGAAGTCGTCGCCATTTAGTATTCTTTCTCGCCGTCCATCCTCCGGCATGAAAGTCGATCTCCACACGCATTCGCACTTCTCCGACGGGACGCTGAGCCCGGCGGAGGTGGTGCGCCGCGCCTTCGAGAGCGGCATGCGCCTCATGGTGCTGACCGACCACGACTGCGTCGCCGGCTACGAGCAGGCGCGCGCGCAGGGCGAACAGCTCGGGATGAAGGTCCTGTGCGGGGTGGAGATCAACACGCACAAGGACGACATCCACGTGCTGGGCTACGGCATCGAGTGGCTCTCGCCGGCCTTCATCGGGCGCCTCGCCGAGTTCCGCGGCCGGCGCGAGAAGCGCATCCGCGCCATCGTGGAGCGGCTGCGGCAGGCGAGCGTCGACATCAGCTGGGAGGAGGTGCAGAACGCCGCGGCCCTCGACCGCGGCCAGGCCGTCGGCCGGCCGCACGTGGCCGACGCCCTGCGGCGCAAGAAGATCGTGCGCAGCCGCCGGGAAGCGTTCCAGAAATTCCTCAGCCACGGCAAGCCCGCCTTCGTCGATCCGATGGGGCCGACCGTCGAGGAGGCGATCGCGGCGATCCGCGAGGCGGGGGGGACGCCGGTCATCGCGCACCCCGGCTCCCTCTTCGACCTGGACCGCTTCCGGAGCTGGACGGATGCCGGCCTGGGCGGCATCGAGATCTATTACCCGACCCATACCCATACCGCGGTCCTGGAGCTGCTGCAGATCGCGAGGATGTTGAACCTGATGCCGACGGGCGGGTCGGATTTCCACGGTCCCGGCACCGGCCGCGACAAGCTGACCGGCTTCGACCCCGACGACGAGCTGTGGAGCCGGTTGGCGCCCGCGCTCGAGCGGGGGCGCGCGTGAGAGGCCGCCTTCCCGCGCTGATCGCGCACCGCGGGGCCTCCGGCTACGCTCCGGAGAACACGATGGCCGCCTTCGAGCTGGCGCTCGAGATGGGGGCCGGCAGCGCCGAATTCGACGTCCAGCAGACCAAGGACGGCCGCCTCGTCGTCATCCATGACACCGATCTCAAGCGGGTCGCCGGCGTCAGGCGCGGCGTCGGGGCGATGACCTGGCCCGAGCTCTCCCGGCTCGACATCGGCGCGTGGTTCTCGGCCCGGTTCGCGGGCGAGCGCGTGCCGCTCCTGGAGGAGGTGCTCGACCTCTTCCGGGGCAAGGCCGAGCTGCAGCTCGAGCTGAAGCAGCCGGTCCGCCCGTACCGGGGAATGGTCCGTCGCGTCGCGGAGCTGCTGGCTTCCAGGCCCCTCTTCGAGTTCCGCTCCCTGGCCCCCGCGGCGCGGCTGGGCTACCTGGTCGGGTTGACGCGCCGCTCCGTCGCCCTCGCCGAGGCGCGGGAGCTGCGCTGCGAGAGCGTGAACCTGAGCGCGCGCCAGGCGGACGAGACGTGGGCCCGGGCCCTTCACTCGGCCGGCCTCAAGATGCTCGTGTACACCGTCAACGAGCCGAAGGAGTACGAGCGCCTCGGCGAGCTCGGCGTGGATGCCGTGTTCACCAACTTCCCCGAGGTCGGACGCCTCTATCGCGACCGCGGGCCGCGGAGCGCGGCGGCATGAAGGCTCGCGCCTCGGCGGTCCCCGCGAAGGCGCTGGCCGAGGAGGTCGACCGCCTCTCGGCGGCGGGCCTCGGGGCCCTGGGCTACGGCGAGGCCGAGCTCGAGCGCTGCGCCGAGCTGACCCTGCGCATCCACCGCCTCAAGGCCGAGCGCCACGCGGTCATTCCGGCCCATGTGTACCAGCGCGCCGAGGTCCTCAAGGGAGTCGCCGATCACACGGGCGATTCCTACAAGCTGGCCAAGGACTGCCTGGGCACGCGGGCCAAGCGCATCGTCTTTTGCGGCGTGCGGTTCATGGCCGAGACCGCGAAGATCCTGAACCCGGGCAAGGAAGTGTATCTCCCGGCGCTCGACTCCGGCTGCTCGCTGGCGGACGCGATCACGGCGGCGGACGTGCGCCGCCTCAAGGCCAGGCACCCGGGCCTGCCGGTCGTCAGCTACATCAACACGACCGCCGAGGTGAAGGCGGAGAGCGACGTGATCGTGACGAGCGCCAACGCGCCGCGCATCCTGCGCCGGCTGTACGAGACGCACCGCGCGCTGATCTTCCTGCCGGATGAATGGATGGGGCGCAACCTCGCCCGCGAGCTGGGCAAGAGGATCGGCAGCGAGCTGATCCTTTGGCGGGGCAAGTGCATCGTCCACGAGAGCTTCGACGCCTCTTCCGTGGCGATCTATCGGAGGATGTATCCCGGCCTGAATATCCTCGCCCACGCCGAGTGCAGCCCCGCCATGGTGAAGGCCGTCGATTTCACCGGCGGCACCGGCGACATGATGCGGTACGTCGAAAGGACCTCGGCGAGCGCCTACATGCTGGTGACGGAGTGCGGCTTGGGAGACCTCGCCCGCACGCGGTTCCCGCGCAAGACCTTCGTGCCGATGTGCCGGCTGTGCCCCTACATGAAGGCGACCGACTTGGCGCGCATCGCCGACGTCCTCGAGCGGTTGCCGGCCTCGCACCGCGTCGAGCTGGACCGCGGCCTCATGGACCGTGCCCGCCGCTCGCTGGAGCGCATGTTCGAGCTCGCCGAAGCCTAGCCGCCGTTCTCCCTGTCGTTCTCCCTCTCCCGCCTTCGGCGGGAGAGGGCAGGGGTGAGGGTTCATAAGTCCCCTCACTCCCCTCGGCCGATCCGTAAGCAAGTCCGGCGGGGACGCGCGACGCGCCTCGTGCGCGTCGCGCTCGGTTACGGCCGGCGCGTTAAGATGTGCGCACGCGCCGGCCTCCACACGCCCCGGCGGACTTGCTTCCGGCTCGGCCTCCGCCAGCCAGGGATCGCAGAAGCTGCTCCGCGGTCGATTTCCCAAGACAACGCGGATGCTTTACCGCGGCGCCCGCAGTGTTCGCTGGCGGTAATATCCACGGTCTCAAGGAAAAAAGGCAAGCCAGCGACGGAGGATTGCTGCCTCTGGCCAATATCAGGGTTCCTGCTATACTGGGCAGTAGACTTACTAGGCATCAAGCTGAGGATAACGCGATGTGGAAATTGACCATGGTGCTCGTGGGGACACTTTGTGCCGCAACTTCGTTCGCGGGAGAACCAGATCCAGTCCCTTTTGACTCCATCTCAATCAGCATCAATATGGCCGAGCCATATGGAAAATCAACTCTAATAATCGAATGCGCCCCCTCCAAGCAGGGGCGCAAGATTCAATCGCTCAAATTGAAGACAGGGAAAGGATGACGTCGGAGAATTCTTCCTTCGCATTTTCTATCTTCTCGGCAAGCACGAGACACGATTTATTGACCTCGATTTTGATTTAGCCAAGAAGGAGTTTCGGGTGCCGTGATGCCTAATAGGCGCTTCTGCCGCGCGCCGATTTAGGGAAGACCAATAATGCGCGCGGCAGAGCGTGGCGTTGACCCATCCAGGAAAGGGCGAAAGCCCTGTTGACATAAGGCACACGTTGGAGTTATCCTAATCCTGAATGAAGGCGCTTGCCTGGGACCCCGAGAAGAATGAATGGCTGAAGGCCAATCGGGGCGTCTCCTTCGAGCAGGTGGCCCTCAGGGTCGACTCAGGAGATATCCTTGATCTGGTCCACCACTACAGTAAGGACAAGTACGCTCATCAACGAATCTATGTCGTCGAGATCGACGGGTATGCATACCTGGTCCCATTCGTTGAATCTGAGACAGAGATATTCTTTAAGACGATCATCCCAAGCCGGCAGGCGACCAAGAAATATTTGAGAGGAAGAGGAACGCGCCATGGCCAAACTCACTAAGGAAGAAAGGGAAATCGAATCGTCGTTTGCGCGCGGCGAATGGAAGTCAGTCGGGAAGTCCGAGTTCCGTCGCTATCAGTCCTATGTTCGCGAATCTCTCCAAAAGAGTAAGCGCATCAATATTCGAATCTCGCCCCGAGATCTCGAGGGGATGCAGCAGAAGGCCCTCGAAGAAGGAATCCCTTATCAAACCCTCATGGCGAGCGTGATCCACAAATTTGTCGCCGGCCGCTTAGTGGACAAGAGGGTCTAACATCCACTGCTACCGCGCGCACCAATGAGGAGAACCAGTAGCGCGCGCGGCAGAACGTGGCGTTATGCGCCCTAGAAGATGAATCTCTCAAGAAACATCGATACCGCGCCATGGTTTAGGGCCTTGCGATGGCTCTTGGTTCTCCCGGCGGCAGTTGTAGGCTTCTACACGGCATTCATTCTCTCCCTGTTCACGTTTAAGCTCTTAAATGGCTGGTGTCCAGGCGGCAAAGTAATCTCCGGGATGTGCACGGTTTCTTGGGTGAACTTTGCACCCATGGTTGTCGGCGTGGTGGCGGCGCCGAGCTTAGTTATTGTTTTTGGGACATTGATGGCTCCATCTCAGCGCATACGAACAGCCTGGGCACTTTACGCAGCGGGCTTGATTGCAGCCATTGGCCCTTTTCGAGCATTTGGAAAGCTGTTGATTCCGGTCGCTCTTGTCGGTGCAGGTATAGCTTCGGTCATGCAGACGCGCTTTAAAATGCAGAAAGCGGCGCATAACATCGGGTAGAGCGGTCGGCGGCGCGGTGAGGGATCTTGATATCCGCCGCCGCAAGTCGGACTCGAATTGGGTGTCGCGTGGATGCCTGAGGGACGATGCCTGAAGCCGGCTGTGCAGCGACTGCGGGTCAATGAACCCTCACCCCTCCCCTCTCCCGCCGGAGGCGGGAGAGGGAGAACGGCGACTGCCGCTTTGCGGGAGAGGGAGAAAGTCGGACGGCCTTGCCCGCACCCCCCACCCCAACCCTCCCCCACAAGGGGGGAGGGAGAACGGCAACTGCCCTCACCCGTGCCCTCTCCCGAACGTCGGGAGAGGGAGAGCTAGCGGACGGCGCGGGCTTCGGTCGGGGGGAGCTGGATGCGCGCCACGCCCTCGCGGGTGCCGACCCAAAGGCTGTCGCCCTCGAAGAGGACCGCGGTCACGTCGTTGGAGGGCAGGCCGTCCTCGCGCTTGAGGTGCCGCCAGGCGCCGCTGTCGTGGAGCCACAGGCCGCCGTCCATCTCGCCGACGGCGACGCGGGAGCCCTGGGCCGCCAGGGCGCCGAGGTTCACCCAGGCGCCTTCGAGGACCGGCCGCCGGGCGCCGCGCGCGTCCAGCTCCACCAGCCCGCCGTCGTAGGTCCCCACCAAGAGGCCTCCTTCCCACGGCGCCAGCGCGGTCACCCAGTTGGAGCCGAGCGTGCCCTCGATCGTGCCGTAGCGCCCGACGGAGCGCCCTTTGATCCGGTACAGCCCGTCCAACCCCGCGACCCAGATCTCGTCCGCGTCCGCCCAGACGCGCTGCGGATGGGCTTCGGGGGTCTCGACGACGCGCGTGCCCTCCGGCGAGACGACGACCACCCTCCTCGGCTGGGCGACATAGACGCTCGCGCCCTCGACGTGCACGGCCGCCGACGGCGCGCGCAAGACGCCGTCTTCCGGCCGCGCGACGCGCCCATCGACGATCCAGAAGACGCCCTTCTCCGTCGCCCCCCAAAGCTTCTCGCCGTCCCAGGCGAGATCGTCGATCCAATCGGAAGGCAGGCCGTCGGCGCTCGTCCAATGCTTCCAGCCCGAAGAGGAGAGCGCCGAGACCCCGTGGTCGAAGCTGCCCACCCAGAGCGAACCGCCTCCCGCGGCGAGCGCGCTGACATTCGGCTCGGGGAGGCTCGGCGGATCGAGCCGCTCGGCGGGGCCTTCGCCGACGAGGAACAGGCCCGCCTCGGTGCCGCAGAGGATGCCGCGGCGGGTCGCGGCGAGGGCCGTCACCGCGTCCGGGACGCCGCCGACGCGCCCGCCGTAGAGCCGGCGCAGCCCCGCGCCGAAGGTGCCGACGAACAGCTCTCCCTTGTAGGAGGCCACCGCCGTGGCCGGGAAGCCGCCGATCGGCACGAGGTCTTCGTTGCCGGCGCAGCGCCGCCGGACGCCCTCGTCGGCCGGCTCGTAGAAGCAGCCGCCCCATTCGGCCGCCTGCGGCAGCGGGTCGAACCCGGGCAGCCTGAAGGAGCCGCCGGCGGTCTCGATGACGGCCGACCCCGTCTCGAACCGGATCGCGCGCACATGCCCGTAGCTCGGGAAGACCTCGATCGCGAACGCCGCCGTCGCGAGGAGCGCGAGGAGGGTCATGGCAGCGCCACCACTTGGCGGTGGAAATTGCCGGCGAAGTCGACGGCTTCGACGACCGCCCGGCTGCCGGCCAGCGGCCGTATCCGTGCCGACCAAACGAATTCCTGGTGGTCCCGGCGTTCGAGCCTCATCGGGACCCTCTTGCCGGCGTAAAGGATCGTGAGCCGCTTGATGTCGTGGGTGACGAGGACCTCGCCGCGGCGGCCGCGCGCGAGCTCGAGTACGTTCGACTTCGGCCGCGCCCGGAAGACGACGGCGCCGCCGGCGCGCTCGGCTTTGACCTCGAGCACGGGCGCCTTCGAATCGACCGTGTAATGGGCGAGCATCGGCGTGCGCGAGCCGCCGGGCCCGATGCAGGTGATCCGGATCGTATAGCGGCCGTCCGCGACGCCTCTCGGTACGAGGAAGCGGCAGACCCAGCGCTCCCGCTCCGCGTCGTAGCGGCACAGCTGCCGGTGACCGAACGGGAACCGCGCGATCACCGCGACCGTGCCCGGAGGAGCCGCGATGGACAGCACCGGGTCTCCCGGCTTCATGCGGGGGATGGAGACGAGCGTCCCGGTGTCTTTGCCGAAGACGCCGTCCATGCTCACTCCCTCCGGCATCTCGCCGGGGATGAGGACGGTCTGAAGCGGGACATCGTTCGGCCTGGCGAGCTTGCGCTCGACCGCGACGAAGGAGGTGTATTTGGTCATGAGCTTGTAGCGCAGGCCGAGGTCGGTGACCTGAGCGGCGATCTGGGGGTCCTCATCCTGGCGCTGGCGGCTCATCAGCGTCTCGATCCGATGGCGCGCCCACAGCGGGGCGAGGATGCCGTGCGCCGAGTCCTTGGCCGGGAGACGGACATGCAGCGTGCGCTCGAAGGGCCGGTTGGCGAAGGTGCCGCGGACGCGGACGGTGCCGGACGCGGCCTTCGAATAGCGCCCGAACAGATAGAGCGGCTGGCTGTCGAACAGGTCCGGCAGGGCGGCGGGCTCGACGTCGGCGACCGGGAGCTTTCCCCAATCCACGCGGATGTCCATGAGCAGCGGATTGCGCAGGCGCTTGTAGAAGAGCTCGATGGCCGGAACCGGGTCCTCGTCGTGGCGCACGAACTGCGCGAAGCCGCGGCCGACCTGCGCCATGCGGGTCAGCAGGTACCGGTTGACCGAGGAGCCCACGCCGAAGGCGAAAAGCCTGGTGTTCCCGAGCTTCGCCTGGATCGAGGACAGGATCTCGCTTTCGTTGCCGATGAAGCCGTCGGTCAGAAAGACGGCGAAGCGCCGCCGGCCGGAGTCTTTCTGATAGTCGAGCGCGGCCGCGATCCCCGCGTTCATGTTCGTCCCGCCGTGGCCGTTCATGCCGTTGATGTAGGAAAGAGCGGCGCGGGCGTTCTCCGGCGTAAAAGGAACGGGTTCGGGCGAGAACTTGGAGACCGCGTTGTCGAAATCGATGATCTCGAACCAATCGCCGGGGTTGAGGCCCGCGATCAGCCGGCGCATCGCCTGCTTGGCTTTCGCGATCGGCTCGCCGGACATCGAGCCCGAGGTGTCGACGACGAACACCATCTCCTTCGGCGTGACGTCCCGGGAGCGCGTCCGCGGCTGGGGCGCGATGAACAGCATCCAATACCCGTCGCCGCCCTTGCGGTGCGCCGTCAGCGCGACCTCGGGCCGGGAGCCCTTGAGCCGCCATTCGAGGATGAAGTCCTTGTTCGGGATCGTGTCGCCGGCGGCCAGCCGGATCTTCGCGCGCGTGGGGCCGGGCCGGGCCACGTTCAGCCGGTGCGAGACGCTTCGCAGCTCGCCGATCCTCAGGCCGGGCTGGAGGTCGACTCTCACGTCGATGTCGTGGCCGGAGCGCTCGCCGGGCATGAGCGGCTGGGGAGTGATCCTCGAGGCGTCGGGCACGCGGTCGGTATCCTTTGACCAGCCCAGGCCGGAGTCCGTTTTCGCGGCGTCCGAACCGGGGATGAACCGCGGCCCGACGACCATCGGGAAGACGAACCGGAAGCGGCCGGCGTCGTAGGCGACCTCGTGGACGTACCGGATGTGCACGAAGACGGTGGTCCCGGGCTCGAGATTGGCGACGGACTGCGTGAAGATGTTGGGCCGCTCCTGGTCCAAGAGGGCGGCGGTGCGCCCGGCGGACTTGGCCTCATCGTAGATCCGCTTCGCCTTTTCGCGCTCGTGTACCTCGCTCGTCACGACGCGGTCGCCGATGCGCATGAACATGTCGGTGACGGCGGCGTTGTCGGGCAGGGGGAAGGTATAGATGGCCTCCAGGCGCTCCTTGTGGGGGTTGACGTAGCGCTGGCTCACCTCCACCGAGGCGAAGGCGCCGACGACCTCCGCCTTGACGTCGGTGTGGTCCAGCACGAACGGCCCGAGCTTCACGCCGTCGCGCACGGCCATGAGCCCGCCGGAAGGCAGGTCAGAGGAGGAAAGCGATACCTGCGCCGGGGGCGCCGCCTGCGCCTCGGGCACGAAGGAGAGCGGCTCGGCCCCTTCGGGAGCTTCGGCGGCGGGGGCCGGCGGTCCGCTCTTGGCTCTTGCCGACTCTCGGGAGCCGTAATCCGCGAGGCAGCAGGCCAGCAGCATCAATGCCGCCGCGAGCGCGAGCTGGACCCGCCGATGCTCATCCATGCCCTCAATACGCGCGGCGGGGGCCGATTATTTCAGCCGCCCGGCGTCGCCTTCCGGCTTGATTGGCGCCCTGCAACTTGACACTATTGCCTGTGCCGCCGCGTCTAATCGCTTGAGGTAACCATGGCCGCCCGCCTGCGCCTCTCCCTCGCCGCCGCCGCGGCGCTGTCGCTGCTTTCGCCGACGGCCCGCGCCGACTCCTTCGCCGAGGCGAAGGAGGCATACGAAGCCCGCGATTATCAGGGAGCCGTCAAGCTGTTCGATAAGGCGGCTCAGGCGGGCGACCCGAAGGCCCAGTACGCGCTCGCCGTCATGTTCGAGCACGGCCGCGGGGTGCAGCAGGACTATGCCAAGGCCGTCGAGTGGTATCTCAAGGCCGCGACGCAAGGCAGCGCGCCCGCCCAGACGAACCTCGGCTACCTGTATGTCACGGGCCAGGGCGTCTCCAGGAGCGACAAGCAGGCGCTCGAGTGGTTCACGAAAGCCGTCGAGAACCCGGCCCACGACGCCTGGGACGAGGCGCTGGCCTGGGGGAACCTGGGCAACATGTATTTCTGGGGCCACGGCGTCGCGAAAGACCACGCAAAGGCCGCGGAATGCTGGAAGCGCGCCGCCGAGAAGGGGAGCCCCTACGCCGCCAACAACCTCGCCTATCTCCAAGAGCACGGGCTGGGGGTCTCGCGCGACTTGGCCGAGTCCACGCGCTGGTACCGCAAGGCCGCGGAACGCGGCTACCCCTTCGCCGAGCATAACCTCGGCGTGATGTACGAATCAGGCCACGGCGTGATGCGCGATTACGCCGAGGCGGTCAGGTGGTATCGCAAGGGCGCCGCCCGCGGCAATCCCTGGGCGCAGTACAAGCTGGGGCGCATCTACGAGCGCGGCCTCGGCGTCGACAAGGACCTCGTCGAAGCCTACCGCTGGTATCTGTCCGCCGCCAAGCGCGACCACGCGCTCGGCCAGGAAGACCTCAAGCGCCTTGGCACTGTCCTGACTCCCGCGCAAGTGGAAGAGGCGCAGCGGCGCGCCGCCGGGGACAAGCCATGAGCGCGCCCCGGACGGCCGCCTTCCTCTCGCTCGGTACGCTCCTGTCGGCTTGCGCCGCGCCGGCCGTCGTGTTGATGAGTCCGGCGTACGACGCGAGCCGCGTTCAACGCGTCGCGCTGATCAGCTTCACCGATTACCCGGGCATGCCGGGCTCGGGCGACGTAGCGGCCGGCACGTTCGACAAGTACCTCCTGCTCGGCAACTACAGCCTCGTTGAGCGCCAGCAGGTGAGCGATATCCTGAAGGAGAAGTCGTTCCAGGTCTCCGGAGCCGTCAATCCCGCGACCGCTCACAAGCTCGGCCCGCTCTTGGGCGTCGATGCCCTGGTATTCGGCCCTGTGACCGACTTTTCGAGCTCGCGCGCTCATCCCGTGCTGGTCAACATCCCTCAGGAACACAGCGAGCCGATCTACGGGCAGGTCGAGACGGTCCAGAAGACCGGCCAGACGACGATCCGGACCGTCCAGGACGTCGTGACCGGATACAGCTACAGCCAGAGCAGCCAGATCGTCCCGGAGACCCAGACCGTGCCGGCCCATGTCGGCATGTCGGTCCGCTTGGTGTCGGTGGATACCGGGGAGGTGTTGTGGAGCGCCTCGGGCTCCGGCTCCGCCGACGACCTTGGGCAGGCCGCCGAAGAGGCGTCCTCGCAGATCATGCAGGCCGTCGCCAAGCGGCTCAAGAAAGGCCGCTAAGAAGCGGCCGGCGGCGGGTCAGGCGGCGTCGCGGACGACGGCGGAAGGATGCTCTTTGCCGAACTCGCCTTCCCAGCGGGCGATGACGACGGTGGCCAGGCAGTTGCCGATGACGTTCACCGCGGTGCGCGCCATGTCCATGAGCTCGTCGATGCCGAGGATGAGGAAGATCGGCTCCGCGGGCAGCTTGAAGGAGGCCGCGGTCCCGAGCAGGATGACCAGCGTGGCTCGCGGGACCCCGGCGACCCCCTTGCTGGTCAGCATGAGCGTGAAGACCATCAGGAACTGTTGAGCCAGGCTAAGGTGCACGCCGGCCGCCTGCGCCACGAAGACCGAGGCGAGCGAGAGGTAGAGCGTGCTGCCGTCGAGGTTGAAGCTGTAGCCGGTCGGCATCACGAAGGCGACGATCTGCCGCGGCACGCCGATGGCCTCCATGGCCTCCATCGCCCGCGGCAGGGCGGCCTCCGAGCTGGTCGTCGCGAAGGCGATGGATACGGGCTCGGCGACGGCCCGTGCGAACTTCCGGATCGGCACCCGGAACAGGAGCGCCACCGGCAGGAGCACCAGGGCGATGAAGGCCGCGAGGGCCGCGTAGAGGGTCGCCAGGAGCTTGAAGAGGTTCACCAGGACGCCGAGGCCCATATGTCCGACTGTGTAGGCGATGGCCGCGCCGACGCCCACGGGGGCGAAGAGCATCACGAGGTTCGTGAACTTGAACATGGTCTCGGAAAGGCTCTCCGCGAAGGCCAGCATGGGCCTGCGCTTGCCCTCGGGGAGCATCGCCAAGGCGACGGCAAAGAGGACGCTGAACACGACGATCTGCAGGACTTGTCCCTCGGCCACGGACTTGGCGACGTTCTCCGGGAAGATGTGGAGGATGATGTCGGCCGGGCTCTGCTTGGCGACGGCGAGCTGCTCGGCGGGCGGGGCCGCCGCCGGCAGCCGGATCCCCACGCCCGCCTTACTGATGTTGATGGCGGCCAGGCCGATGAACAGGGCGACCGTCGTTACGATCTCAAAGTAGATCAGCGACTTGAGCCCCATCCGGCCGACCTGCCGGAGATCGGAATGCCCCGCGATGCCGACGACCAGCGTGCTGAAGATGAGCGGCGCGATGATCGTCTTTATGAGGCGGAGGAACACGAGGCTGAGGACCCGGAGGTTCACGGCAGCGGCGGGGAAGTCGTGGCCGAGCTCCGCGCCGGCGACCATGGCGACGAGGATCCACGCGGTGAGGGAACGGCGGTAGAAGGCGTAGCCGGCCAAGAGCGCCGCGCCGAGCCATCGGGGCGCGGCCAGCCCCGGAGCGGGCACGGGTGCCGTCAGGCCGTAGCGGCCGGCGGCCCACAGGCACGCGGCCGCGGCGAAAGCGGCCATGGCCCCGGCCAAGAACATCGACTTGGCGTCGGGCTCCGCCGCCCGCATGGGGCGGACTTCGCCCGCCGAACTCCCGGACATCGGCCCAGTATACCTGTGCCGGCGCCGCAGGACAACTTTCAGAAAGCGATCGGGTGCGGCTTGGTCAGCTCGATCCATCTCTCATAATGCCGGACCGCTCGAGGGTAATCGTTCAGGAGGTTGGCGCTGTATTTCGCGAGCAGCCAATGGGCATCGGCGAAGTCCGGCTTCACCTGCACGGCTTTCTCGAGCAGCCGGACCGCTTTGACCGCCTTCTCTTTGTCGAAACTGCCCGGGTCATCGCGGTCGGCTTCGACGGTGCTCTGGGCCAAGACGAGATAGGCCTTCGCCTCTTGAGGTCTGAGCCGGACGAGTCCTTCGTAAAGAGGGATCTCCTCGGGGACTCTCCTGCCGTAGCGCTCCGAGAGCTTGTAATAGGCTTGCGCGGACCCGGGATCCAACGCGATGGCTTCCCGGAGCAGGACGATCGCCTCTTCGCGGCTGCAGTCCTTGGAGACCCCCGCGTCAAAATACCGTCTTGCCTCGACCACGGGATCGGTCGATGCGGCCGGGCTATGCAACGCCGCCTGGAATCCGGCGAGCTTCCTGCCCGAGCCGGATTCGACCACCGCGATGTCCTTGAGCAGGACGACGCCTTTCCCATCGTCGATCTTCAGGACGAGATCGGTCTTGTCGACGACGACCGCGCCCGCTTTCTTGGCGCCGGACTTGAGATGGATATCGATCGGGACAGGCTTGGGCCGGCATCCGGCATACCCGCCCCAGCCGGGAGTATGGACCGATCTCCCGATCTTCGCGCATTCCTCCTTATCGACCCCTTTGTAGCGCAAATAGACCGAGCCGTTATCCGGGCAGACATCGCCGCAGACGTAGGCTTCCTCGACTCTCTTGTCGACGCGCCTGTCGGTGCCCAGCTCTCGTCCCTTATAGCCGGCTCTCTCGCTCGGGGACGACTTGTTGACGCGTGCCATCTCCAATTCCGCCATGAGGATGTCTTCTTCGTCCAGATCCTGAAGGTTCCGCGCATGGACCGGACAGAGGAACAGGGACCCGCACAGGAACACCGCCCACATCGACCCCTCCCATCCGACGGCGCAGATCATGCAGGCCGTCGCCAAGCGGCTCAAGAAAGGCCGCTAGGCGAAGGCGCTGAACGTCATCGAGCCGCTTCTTTCGCGGAGCGGGCGCGCCAATAGGCGATCGTCGCCGCGACCGCGCAGCCCAGTCCGATCACCGAGCTGATCGTCGAGATCGCCGCCGCGCCGAGGCTCTCGAAGAAAAGGACCAGCACGAACATCGTCCCGAAGCCCGCCGCCCCGCCGCAGACGAGGAAGATCAGGACGTGGGCCGCCGCGCCGCAAGAACGCTTCCACCACCGGCTCTCCGTCCATGACAGCGGCAGTCCCGGCAGCGAGCCGAGGATCGCCAACAACACGACGGCGCCGGCCACGAAGCCGGCCACGGCGCCCACGCCCAGGAGCGCTCGGCGCCAGTCGCCCTTGGCCAAGGGCGGGATCACGACCGCCAGAACGACCCCTATCAGCATGACCAGGATGGGGATCTCGTACAGCGTGCCGCGCTCGTCGGCGAGGATGCGCTTAGGGGAAGAACGCTTCATCTCAGAAGAACTGCGAGGCGAAGATGAAGCACCAAAGGGCCGCGGCGACGCCGAAGGCGCCGGCGTCGAGCCAGGGACGCTCGATCTCGCCGCGCCACGCTCGAAGCGCGCGGCGGAGGAGCCAGAACAGCAAGGCGCCGTAGAGCAGCGCGTAGAGCCCGACCAGGTCGCGGTGCGCGAGGACGAAAAGGGCCTTGAACGTGTACGACGCGGCGATCAGGATGACCGGGACGTAGAGCGCGGCGTGGAGGGGGCGGGGCGGTGGCATCCGTTGCTAGTGCGATAAGTATATCATCGGCGCGATCATCGCGGCCAGCAGGAGCCCGACGAAGAGCGCCACGTAGCCGCCGGAGTGCATCAGCGACGTGGGCGAGAACGCGCTCACGAACCGCGTCTCGCCTTCCTTGGGCTCCGCGGACTTGATCAAGACGACGCCGACGACGGCCAAGACCAGCCCTCCGCCCGCGCACAGCGCGGTCGCGACGGCGCCGCTCACTTCTTGCGCTCCGAGGGGAGCGACGGCGGCGGCAGAAGGCTCGAGACTCCGTCGGCCGCCATGTCGGCCAGCTGGCCGTACCGCTGGCGCGCCCAGGGGATGTTCGCGTGCGCCGAGAGCGTGCCCGCGATCGCGAGCTGGCTCTCACCCATGCCGGAGAGCGCGCCGAAGAGCTTCTGGCCCGGCGAGAAGGCCCACCCGGGCTTGCCGCCCCACGCGGCGGCCAACTCGGCGCCGTTCTGAGCGAGCTTGCCGCCGTAGTTCGAGCCCGGGAACAGGCCCAGGATGCCGGAGGTGCGCAGGGCCTGCGCCTCGTGCTGGGCGTAGTACGCCTTCTCGAAGCGGGAGGCCAGCTCCATCGCCTGGCTGGTCTCGGCCGCGGTCAACTGCGCCGCGCTCTTGCCGGCTTTTGAGGCCACGACCTCCATGGCGGCGGCGCGGTTGACGAACATCTGCTGAGCGTGCGTGTACTCATGCGCCTTGCCGAACATCGGGCTGTACTTGATGATGCCCGCCTCGCCCGCCTCCTTCGCGGCCACGAAATTCGCCTCGCCCCACTTGCCCCCGCGCTCGATCCGCATCACCCCGCCCAGCTCGGTGCGCGCGTACTCGTTGAGCGCCTTGGTGGCGGCCTTGAGGTCGCGCGCGCGGCCCGGCCCGAGCGCCTCGCCGCTCACTTTGGCGATCTGTTCGGCCCGTCCGGCCACGCGTCCCAGCGCGCTCTCGCCGAGGTGCTCGAGCCCTTGCACGACCGCCGGGTTATCGATGGCCCGCGCGCGAGAGACGACCTGCGCCCCGCCGTTGAGGCCGACGAAATTGGCCGCGAAGAGGGCCGAGTTCGTGGCCAGCTTCGTCCCTTCCCAGGCGACGCGGCGCGCGCTCACGTCCGGGTGCGCGCTCGCCCAGCCGGTGCGCGCGGCGCTCTCTTCCACCTCGGTGAGCCCGCTCACGGCCAGCAGGCCGCGGTTGAAGTAGGCGTAACCGCGCCAGAGGACGTTGTTGCTCTTGTTCTTCGACTCGTCGATCCAGTAGTTGCGCGCCTGACGGACCGCTCCGGGGTTCTCTTTGATGACCTGTTCGCATTCCGCCATCGCCGCGGCCTGCTTCTGCGCCGACGTCGGCGACGGGGGCGCCG
>JAPLKK010000130.1 GCA_026388115.1 Elusimicrobiota bacterium
CGCCGCCGCGTTCGCGGGCGAGGCGCACCGCCTCGGCCGCGTCGTGGGTGTAGGCGATGCGCTGCGGGTCCACTTGCGCGGTCACACGCTTGGCGAGCCACTCGACGCACAGCCCGCTGCGGACGCCGCGCGAGCTCTTGGGAACGGCGAGCATCAGCCCCCGCCGGGGCTCGAAAAGACCGAACGCGTAGGGGGACGGATGCTCGGCCACCGCCTTCACGAGGGAGCGAAGGCCGCTCCGCGGCGAGAGCCGGCAGGCGTCCTCCACGCGGCGCACGAGCCCCTCCGCCGGGGAGACCACCCGGTGGGTCGGCAAGACGAGCAGGCCGGGATCCTGCTCGGCGCAAAGGTACGCCAACAGCCCCCGCGCGCCCGGCCGCCGGCGGAAGTAAGCGCGGGCCACCTCGAAGCGATGGTGGCCGTCGGCGATCAGCACGGGCTCGCGCGCCAAGGCGTGTCCGATCCGCCGCTGGAGCGCCGTATCCTTGACGAGCCACAGCCTGAAGCGCGAGCCGTCCGGGGAGCGCCCCCGCGCCGCGGCGCGCGCGCGCCGCACGCCGCGCAGCGCGGCCCGCACCGCGCCGCCTTTGTCCGAGAAAAGTCCGAAGATGGGGCTCGTGTTGACGCGCAGGGCGGACAACAGGCGCAGTCGGTCGGCCTTCGGCTTGGCCAGCGTCTTCTCGTGGCGCAGGACCCTCCCGGCGCCGCAGCGGCCCAGGTCCAGCGCGGCCAACAGCCCCATGCGCAGGCGCCGCCGTCCGCCCCAAACGAAGGTCTGCTCGACGACATAGAAGCAGGGAGCCTCGTCGCGTGCCAGGACCCCGCGCTCCCGCCAGCGGCGCCACAGCGCCGCGGCGCGGCGGTAGCGGCCGCCGTCGCCCTCCGGCAGCTCGAGGTGGATGGCGTTGCAGGGCCTGGCGCGCAGCCGCTCGGCCAGACGCGGCGAGATCACGTCGTAAGGGGGACAGACCGCCCGGTCCATCGGCACCCGCCGCGCGTCGTAGCGCACGCCGCGGAAAGGAAGCACACAAACCATCGGTTTTTCGATAATCCCGAATCTGCGCGGCGGTGTCAAGGAGCCGGCTTCACGGCGCTCCGCTGTTGCGCACCAAGCCCACGCCGCGCAGGCGGTACTCGACCTCCACCGTCCTGGCCGCGAAGGGCATGTTGTTCTCGATCGTCGCCGTCACGCGGCAGGACGCCTCGCGGACGCCCGGCGCGCTCGGGCGGAAGGTGAAAGCGATGGAGGTCGACTCATGGGGCTGGAGGTTCGTCTGGCTCGCCCCCTCAACGGTGAAATCGGACGCACCGGCGATCGGGCTGAGCGTCAGCGTCTGCGGCGCGCCTGACGTGTTCTTCCAGAACACGCTCTTGGTGTTCGAGGCCCCGATGAACACCGTGCCGAAATCCAGCTTCTCCACGCAGCCCGCGAGGCAGAGCGCCGCGGCACCAATCGCGAGCAACAGAATCCTTCTCACTTCGAAGATGTTAGCAAGATTGGTGCCGGATGACCTCTTGACGCGCCAAGAAACCCGGCTATGCTAATCAGGCGCCATGACGATCAGCCGAGCCGCCTTCCTCGCCTTCGCCGTTGTCTTCGCCGCCGCCGCGCGGGGGGCCGACCCGGCCCGCGCGGCCGACCCGGACGCGGAATCGTCGGCCGCTGGACCCGCCATCCAGGGGCGCGCGGCGGCCCCGAAAGACGTGGGCGTTCCGCCCGCCTTCCAGTCGCCGGCGGGCGGCAAGGATTGCGCTTCGCGGCAAGCCGGTTTTCTGGCCCGCGTGAAGTACGAGAAGGCCAAATCGGCCTGGAACGCCGACAGGATCGGCGCCATCGGCGAGTCGTACGGCATCGGCGCGTGCAAGGCCGTCACGGCCGCGAGCGAGGCGTCCTGCCGCAAGGCCTTCGACGACCTCTACGACAAAGACTGCGCGGGGACGGGTGACGCCGATTGCCAGGCGGCGAAAGCCGAAAAGAGCGAGGCCGACTACCTCGACGACCAGACGGCGAAGTTCCGCCAAGACCTGCGCTCGCGCGTCAAGCAGGCGCGCGCGCTGGAAGATTGCAAACCAGGCGCCGCCGAGGGGCAAGCCGCGTCCGAGCCGGCCGTGACGGCGACCCCCGCGGCCGCGAGCTACCGCGCCGCCGCGCCGGCGGCGCCGGCCGCTTCGGCTCCGCGCGCGGCCCAGCCGGCGTCGCCCGCGGCAAGCCCCTCGAACGCCGCGGTCGCCTCAGCCGCCGCGCCTGTCGTGACGCCGGCGCCGGCGCCCGCCCTCGCGGCTGCGCCGCAGACCGCGCCCCAGCCCCAAGCCGGCATCTTCGACGGCCTCGTCGACGGTCTCAAGAAGGTCGGCGGCGCCATCGTCGACGGCGGCAAAGCGGTCGTCAACGGCGTCACCCAAGGCGTCAAGACGGTGATCAACACGGGCTCTACGGTGGTGCATGCTGTCGTGACGACGGTCAAGCAGCAGTTCCTTCCCCCGAAGGACAAGAACAAGCCCGATTTCAACGGCCTCGGCTGCCGCTTCCTCATCTTCGGCTGCAGCGGCGTGCCGGGCGCCAAGTATCAGAAGCTGACGGGCATCTTGTTCGAGAAAGGCCCCGGCGACGCGTCGGACATCTCGCCCAAGGACATCAACCAGGGCCAGATCGGCGACTGCTACTTCATGTCGTCTTTGGCCTCGGTGGCGAGCAAGGATCCCGGCGTCATCCGGGGGATGTTCCAGGCCAACAAGGACGGGACGTACTCCGTCACCTTCTACAAGAACCCCTGGTGGGACCCGCTCGGCGTCTTCGGCAAGCACAAGAAGACGGTCAAGGTGGACAACCAGTTCCCGGTTCTCGGCGGCTCGCCGGCGATGGCCGGCTACGGCGACGGCGTGCCCCAGCCGGAGCTTTGGCCGATGGTCGCCGAGAAGGGCTACGCCGAGATCAGCCGCAACGACTCCTACAACGCCATCGGCAACGGCGGCTCGCCCGGCTCGGCCTTGACGGCCATCACCGGAAACAACAGCAACGCGCATCTGGCGATGTTCACTTCCATCAACGACCTCGCGAGCTGGGACGCCCAGCATCACGCGATCGTCGCGGGCACCAAGCCCGACATCCTCGCCACCGACCCGCTCTACAAGAACAGCACCGTCTACCCGGGACACGCCTACTGGGTCGTGGGCATCGACAAAGCGAACAAGACCGTGACCCTGGCCAACCCGTGGGGCTGGGACTACCAGCACGTGACCCTGACGGAAGACCAATTCAAAAACATATACTTGACCGTCTATGACGCCTATGTCCCCTGACGCGCGCCGCCTCGCGCTGCCCTGCGCCCTGCTGACGCTCCTGCTCGCCGCCGGCTGCGCGGGCAAGGAGAGCGCCGACGCTTCCGCCAAACCCGGCGCGCCGGAAGGCGTGGAGGAAGCCAACGTCCGGACCATCGCCGAGACCACGCAGGCGATCTACGGCAGCCTGCGCGTCGCCGTCGGCTACGTCCACAAGGGCGCGTACACCGACGAGTCCGGAGCGAAGAAGGAGGGGCTGATTGCGGGCCTGCAGCTCCTGCGCCGCGGCGTCAGCGAGAAGATCGAAGTCCACGAAGGCCAGCGAGTGGCCGGGGAACCCGCCTTCGTCGTCGAGCAGATCAAGAGCGGCTTCAAGGGCACGGTCCGCTTGCGCTTCGAGACCCCTCCAGCCGCCCACTAGCCGCCCTCCGCCGCGCCGCCCTCAAACTGGTAAAATCGCGCCATGCCAACCAAGATTTCCGCGTCCAAATCCTCCGAACTGCGCGCCGAGCGCGAGGCGCTCGTGTCCAAGGGCAGCGCGGCCTACACCTCCGTCGTCATCGCCAAGGCGCTCAACGCCAAGGTGTGGGACGTCGACGGCAAGGAGTACATCGACTTCGCCGGCGGCATCGGCGCGCTCAACGTCGGACACTGCCACCCCGCGGTGGCGGCCGCGCTGCGCGAGCAGGCCGGCAAGCTCCTGCACACCTGCTTCCACGTCGCCGCCTACCCGGGCTACACGGAGGTCTGCCGCGAGCTCATCGGCGTCGCGCCGATCGCCGGCCGCAAGAAGGCCGTCCTCCTCAACAGCGGCGCGGAGGCGGTGGAGAACGCCGTCAAGTTCGCCCGCGCCTTCACCCGCCGCAAGGGCATCATCGCCTTCGACAACGCGTTCCACGGCCGGACCCTGCTCTGCCTGACCTTGAACGGCAAGTACAAGCCGCTGCGTCAGGGCTTCGGGCCCTGCCCGCCCGAGGTCTACCGCTCGCGCTTCCCCTATCCGTACCGGCCGCCGCATGGCGTCAAGCCCGAGCATCTCACCGAGTACTGCCTCCAGGAGCTCGACCGCCTCTTCCAGACCGACATCGCCCCCGAGGACACGGCCGCGATGATCCTGGAGCCCGTCCAGGGCGAGGGCGGCTTCGTGGTGCCGAGCGCGGGCTTCGTCAAAGCCCTGCGCGAGCGCTGCGACAAGCACGGCATCCTGCTGATCATCGACGAGGTCCAGACGGGCTTCGGCCGCACCGGCGAGCTGTTCGCCATCGAGCGCGAGGGCGTCAGCCCGGACCTTCTCGTCACCGCCAAGTCGCTTGGTGCGGGGATGCCGATCTCCGCTGTCGTCGGCAAGGCCGAGATCATGGACGCCGCCCTGCCGGGAGCGGTCGGCGGCACGTACGGCGGCAATCCGATGTCGTGCGCCGCCGCCTTGGCCGTCTTCAAGATCTTCCGCGAGGAGAAGCTCGTCCTGGCGGCGCAGCGCATCGGCCGTCTGGTCGAGAAGCGGTTCGACGCCTTCCTGGACCGCTTCCCCTTCGTCGGCGACTCGCGCGGCGTGGGCGCGATGCGTGCGATCGAGCTGGTGGCCGACAAGAAGACGAAGGCGCCGCTGCCCGCCGCGCGCGTCAAGGAGATCCTGCACGCCTGCGAGGACGGCGGGCTCATCCTCATCAAGGCGGGCGCGCACGACAACGTCCTGCGCACGCTGATGCCGCTGACGATCCCGGAGGAAGACCTGAACCGGGGGCTGGACATCCTGCAAGGCGCGTTGGAATCGTTCCGGCTGTAAGAGACTCTCGCTTCGAAAACGCTACAATCGGCCGGTGAAGGTGCTGATCTTCGGCGGAAGCTTCGACCCGCCGCACCGCGGGCATGAGGCCCTGCTCGATGCCGCCGTCAAGTTCCTCAAACCCGACCGCGTCCTGATCGTCCCGACCTGGTTGTCGCCCTTCAAGGAAGGCCACGCCGCCCCCCCCTCCGCCCGCGCCGCGCTCGTCCGGGCTTTCGCCAAGAAGTTCCCGCGGACTTTCGTCGACCTCTTCGAGCTGCGCCGCAAGCGCCGGGTCTATACCTATGAGCTCTTGGCCGAGGCCCGGCGGCGTTGGCCGCGGGCGGAGCTCTGGCTCCTCGCCGGCTCCGATACCCTCGGCCAGCTGGGGCAGTGGCGCCGCCCCGAGGCGCTGCGCCGCGCGTCCTGGCTCATCGGCATGCGGCCGGGAGCCAAGCTGCGTGTCCCCCCGGGGTTCCACGTCGCGCGCCTGCGGGGACGGTTCCCGGACGTCTCATCGACCGAGCTGCGCGCCCGGCTCTACAGCGGCCGCCCGTGGAAGCGCTTCGTCCCGAAGCCGGTGGCGCGCCGGATCAAGAGGCGCCGCCTCTATGGCCTCGCCTGGCGGGACGAGCTCTCGCGCGAGCTCTCGAAGGACCGCATGCGCCATACCCTCGGCGTCGCCGCGCTCTCGGGCGAGCTGGCGCGCCGCCACGGCGAGGACGCCTCGGCCGCGGCGCTGGCGGGGCTGCTGCACGACTGCGGGCGCGTCCTCGACACGGCCGCGATGGCGCGCTACGCCCGAAGGCGTCGGGTGCCGGTCCCGTGGCGCGAGCGCACGCTCGAACGCGCGCCGCTGCTCGCTCACGCCTACGTGGGCGCGGAGCTCGCCCGCCGCCGCTTCGGCGTCACGGCCGCGGACACGCTCGCGGCGATCGCGCACCATACGCTGGGGCGCCCCGGCATGTCGCGCCTCGAACGGGTGCTGTTCGTCGCCGATATCGCCTCCGCGGACCGCCCCTTCCCGGAGGCAAAGGCGCTGCGCCGGCTGGCCCGGCGCGACCTCGACGAGGCGTTCCTCGAGGCCGCTCGCGCGAAGCTGCGCTGGGTGCGGGAAGAAGGCCGGTGGGAGCATCCGATGGGGCTGCGCACCCTGCGCTACGCCGAGGGCCTGCGCTCATGACGGCGCGCCAGGGCGAGACCCTGCTGGCCGCCGCGCTCGTCTGCGCCGCCGCGGGCTTGGCGGCGCTGGAGCGCCGCTCGCCCGTCGCCGCGCAGCTCAGGGAAGACCGCGCCGTCACCGCCATGCTCTCCGTCGGCGCGCAAGGTCCCGGCGGCAGGCCCGCCCGCTATTATCTCGCCTATCATCCCGCCGTCCGGGCCCTCGACATCCTGGCGCTGCCGCCCGACTGGGCCAAGCAGCTGCCCGGCCTTCCCCAGCCGGAGCTCGAGCTGGCCGCGGCCGGGCCGGCGCCCGAGGACGCGTCCGAGCTGAGGCGGACCGTCGTGGACCGGCCCGGCGGCCCCCGTTTCTTTTGGACGGCCGCCCCGTGGGTCCGCCAAGCCGCCCGCGCGGCGGGCGCCTACGGCGCGGCCCTGCTGGCCCTGGAAGCCTACCGCTTGGCTCCCGCCGACGTGAGGCTCGTCTGGATCCCCGCGGCGGAACTGCGCCCGAAGCTCTCCGAGCGCCTGCTCGGACGCGAACCGCCGGCGGCGGAGCCGTCGTCTTTGCGCGTCGAGGTGCAGAACGCCTCGGGCGAGCCCGGCGTCGCGCTCGCGGCCACAAAAGTATTAAGATGGCGCGGAGTCGACGTGATCGATTACGGCAACGGGCCGCAGGCGGAGGACGCGTCGCGCCTGATCGACCGCGCCGGCCGCCCGCAGGATGCCCGCCGCGCTGGGGAGCTGCTGGGCTGCCCCGGGCTGGAGGTCTGGACGCGCCTCGAGAGCCCGGCGACCGCGCCCGCGGCCGTCGTCCTCGGGNNNNACCGCGCCCGCGGCCGTCGTCCTCGGGCGCGACTGGCGGCGCTGCCGCCGGCTGGCGCCTTGAACTAGAGGGAGATTCATGGAACTTGTGCAGATCCTGAAGACCGCCGTCGGACACGGCGCCAGCGACATCCACCTCGTCATCGGCAAGCCTCCCATGATGCGGACCGACGGCGAGATCCAGGAGGTGCCCGGCTTCGGCATCATCAGCGCCGAGGAGTCCAAGCGCCTCGTGTACTCCATCCTCTACGAGGAGCAGCGCGCCAAGTTCGAGGAGCACTGGGAGCTCGACTGCTCGTTCGCCGTCCGCGACGTGGCGCGCTTCCGCGTCAACGTGCTGCTCCAGCGCAACGGCGTCGAGGCCGTCATGCGCGTCATCTCCTCGAAGATCCCGACGCCCGACCAGCTCCGCCTCAGCAAGACCGTGATCGACTTCGCGGACCTGCCCCGCGGCTTGGTGCTCGTGACGGGGCCGACCGGCTCGGGCAAGACCACGACGCTGGCCGCGATCATGGAGCTGATCAACCAGAAGTTCAAGTGCCACGTGCTGACCATCGAGGACCCCATCGAGTTCGTCTACGAGTCCAAGAACTGCATCTTCCGCCAGCGGGAGGTCGGGCAGAACACCAAGAGCTTCAACGACGCCCTGAAGCACGCCCTGCGCCAGGACCCCGACGTCATCCTCATCGGCGAGATGCGCGACCTCGAGACCATCCAGCTCGCGCTGACGGCCGCGGAGACCGGCCACCTCTGCTTCGGCACGCTCCACACGCAAGACTGCCCCTCGACCATCGACCGCATCATCGACGTCTTCCCGCCCCACCAGCAGACCCAGGTGCGCGTGATGCTCTCGACGGCTCTGGCCGGCGTGGTGACGCAGCTGCTCATCCCGCGCAAGGACGGTCAGGGCCGCGTCGCCTGCCGCGAGATCATGGTGACCACCCCGGCGATCTCCAATCTGATCCGCGAGGGCAAGACCCACATGCTGTATCAGGCGATCGACACCGGCGCCAAGTTCGGCATGATATCGATGGATAAATCGCTCGCCGATCTGGTCAAGCAAGGGCTGATCGCTCCGGAGGAGGCGCTGTCGCGCGCCCACAGCCAGGACACGCTCAAGAGCCTCATCGGCTACACGGGCGCGAGCAAGGCGCAGGTGACGGGCTGATGGACACCGCCAAGATCGTTGAGGCGCTCAGGGCCTTGCGGCTCCTGGAGCGCATCCCCGCGGACCAGCTCCCGACGCTCGCGGGGTATCTCAAGCCTCAGAGCTTCGCCGACGGAGCGCTCATCTTCGAGGAAGGCTCGCCCGGCGACTCGCTGATGCTGATCTACGAGGGCCACGTCCGCGTCTCCAAGCGCGTCGCGGCCGACCGCGGCGGCCAGGACGTCAAGGACCTGGCCATCCTCGGCCCCGGCGAGTGCCTCGGCGAGATGGCGATCATCGACCCCGGCCCCCGCTCGGCGCGAGCGACGGCCCAGGGGGCGGTCGACCTCTTCGTGCTCGAGCGCGCCGACCTCAACCGCTGGCTCACGGCCAACCCGGCCCTCATGGTCGGCTTCTTCGCCGAGCTGGTGCACGTGCTGACGCGCCGCCTGCGGCGCTCCTCCAACGAGCTGGCGCTGATCTTCGACCTGACGCAATGGCTGCTCGAGCCGATCCCATCGGGCAAGGACCTGCTGCAGAAGGTCCTCGGGCACCTCGTGCCCCACATCGAGGGCTCCTGGGTCGGGGCGGCCTTCCTCTATAACGAGTACAACCGGGAATGGGACTGCGTGGCGACCGAAGGGGCGTTCAAGCCGCCCGAGGCCGTGCCGGACTTCGCGGGCAAGAAGACGCTCTGGCTCGACCCCCGCACCGTGGCCGCCGCGGTGCCGGGGCACCAGCGCCTCGAAGGCTACCTCGTGCTCCAGACGCCGAGCGAGCCCGCGCCGGAGGTCAAGACGGAGATCAACCGCACCCTGGCCACCGCCGCGGGCCTGATCCACTCGGCCCTCGAGAACATCCGCTTCCGCACCGAGGACCAGCTCCGGGCGCGCCTCAAGGCCGCCCGTACCTATGGCACAAGGCGATGGCCGTCGCCGCGGCCCGCGCCGCCTACGATAGGAAGGGGGAGAGCATCGTGCTGTGGGACGTGCGCGAGAGCTCCATCGTGGCCGATTTTCTGCTGCTCGTCAGCGTGACGTCGCCGGCGCATCTCGAAGCGGTGGACGCCGCCGTCAGCGACCTGCTCGAAGAGTCGGGCCTCGTGCTGCGCCATCGCGACGGCAAGAACTCGAACGTATGGCGGGTGCTCGATTACGGCGGCCTGCTCGTCCATCTGATGAACACCGAGGCGCGCGCCTTCTACGCGTTGGACAAGCTCCACCACGAGACGCCGAAGCAGCGGTGGCTGGCGCCCAGGCACGGGGGCAAGGAACCGCCTAGCCGGCGCGCATGATCCTCGAGCGCGTCAAGAAAGAAGCCTCCGCGCTCATCGGGGCGTGGGCGGCGCGCCGCGGGATGAAAGACCCCCCCGCCGCCTCCTTCGCCCCCGCCCCGGCGCATGTCGCCGCCGACGTGTCGGTGCCCTGGCCCCTGCCGGCCGCGAAGGCCCTCAAGCGCAAGCCGCTGGAGATCGCCGCCGAGCTGGCCGCGGACCTCGCCCGTGTCCCGGGCGTCGAGAGAGCCGAGCCAGCGCCGCCCGGCTTCGTCAACCTTCGCCTGTCGATGGCGGCGCTCGCCGAGAACCTCGCCTCCGTCTTGAAAGACCCCGGCCGCTACGGCGCCGGGCTGGCCGAGAAGCCGCGTTCCATCAATCTCGAGTACGTCTCCGCCAATCCGACCGGGCCGCTCCACGTCGCCTCGGGGCGCGCGGCCACCTTGGGCGACAGCCTCGTGCGCATCCTGCGCCGGCTCGGCCACAAGGCCTGGGCCGAGTACTACGTCAACGACGCCGGCGGCCGCATGGAGAAGCTCGGCCTATCGCTGAAGGCGCGCTACGAGCAGGCGAAAGGCAAGGACGCCCCCGTGCCCGAGGACGGCTATCACGGCGAGTACCTCAACGACATCGCCGCGAAGCTTCCCGAGGAGGCCGCGCGCTGGACGCCGGAGCAGTTCGGCCGCTACGCGATGAGCGTGCTGCTGGAGTCCCAGCAGCTCGACATGGAGCTGTTCGGCGTGCGTTTCGACCGGTGGTTCCTCGAGAGCGAGCTTTACACCTCGGGCGCCGTGCAGAAGACCCTCGAATTTCTGCGCGGGCGCGGCATGGCCTACGACAAAGACGGCGCGGTATGGCTCGGCACCCACGCCGTCGAGGGATCCGAGGACGACAAGGACCGGGTCCTCGTCAAGAGCACCGGCCAGCCCACCTATTTCCTGCCGGACATCGCCTACCATAAGGACAAGTTCGACCGCGGCTTCACGGAGCTGATCGACATCTGGGGCGCCGACCATCACGGCTACGTCCCGCGCATGAAGGCGGCGATTGCGGCGCTCGGCAAGGCCCCGGAGTCCTTCCAGGCGATCATCCATCAGCTGGTGCACCTATTCCGCGGCCAAGAGGCCGTGAAGATGTCCAAGCGCTCGGGCGAGTTCGTGACCCTGCGCGAGGTGGTGGCGGAGGTGGGGCGCGACGCCTGCCGCTTCTTCTTCGCCCTGCGCACCGCCAACTCCCACATGAACTTCGACTTGGAGCTCGCGAAGAAGCAGAGTTCGGAGAACCCGGTCTACTACGTGCAGTACGTGCACGCGCGGATCTGCTCGATCTTCCACGAGGCGGAGAAGCTGATGGGAGAGAAGGCGGCCCAGAGACTCGACGCGGCTCCCCTGGACCGGCTGGCGACGCCCGAGGAGCGCGCCCTGCTCATCAAGCTGGCGTGGTTCCCGGCGATCCTGCAGACCTGCGAGGCGGAGCTCTCCCCGCATCCGCTCGCGGGCTACCTGATGGAGCTGGCCGGCCTGTACCACCCCTTCTACGAGAAGTGCCGCGTCGTCGAGCCCAAGGACCCCGAGACGAGCCGCGCCCGCCTCGCCCTCTGCGGCGGCGTCCGCGCGGTCATCGCCCAAGGCCTGGACCTTCTGGGCGTTTCGGCGCCGGAGAAGATGTAGCCGCTTGCGCCGGCGCCTTTCGCTGTTCTAAGCTCATCCGACACTCGCACCCGACAGGGGAGGGCTTCATGAAAACGAAGGCTTGTTGGATACTGCTCTTGGCGGCCGGCTGCTCCGGCATCAAACCCTATCCGGTCGAGCAGCGCCCCCTGGCGGCGGTGATGCCGTTCACCTACTCCGCGCAGCCGCAGGAATATACCAAGAGCGTCGGCGGCCTTCCCGACGCCTTGGCCGGCGCGCTCTTGCGCACCGGCCGCGTCCGCATGCTCGAGCGCCAGCGCCTCGAGGCCATGGCGGCCGAACAGAAGCTCTCTCTTTCCGGCGCCATCGACACGACCACGGCCGTGAAGCTCGGCCAGATGCTCGGAGCGAAGGAGGCCGTGCTCGGCTCGGTCGTGTCGGTGTCGGTCCGCGAGGAGGGCCGCAGCGTGAATTTCGCCACCAAGACCGACCGCTGGGCCGAGGTCGAAGTGGAAGCGAGGCTTGTGGACGTCGAGACCGGCGAGCTCCTGGCCTCGGGCCGCGCCTTCGGCAAGGCCTCCAGCGCGGAGAAGCACGCCTTCGGCGGGACGATCGGCGAGCTGGCCTCAAAGGAAGCCTTGGTCCAGCAGGCCATCCAGGGGATGGGAGAGAAGCTCGCCAAGGACCTGGCCGCCGGGATACGGCCGGCGACGAAGTAGCTTAGAAGGCGGCGCGGAAAGCGCGGCGGACCGCTTCCAGCGTGCGGTCGATGTCGGCGCCGGTGTGCGCCGTCGACAGGAACGCCGCCTCGAACTGCGCCGGCGGGAAATACACGCCCTGCTCCAGCAGGGAATGGAAGAAGCGCGCGTACCGCTTGGTGTCCGCCCTCTTCGCGCTCGCGTAGTCCGTCACGGGGTCCGGCGTGAAGAATACGGTGAACATGGACGCGGCGGCCTGAACGCGCGCGGGCACGCCCGCCTGCCGCGCCGACTCCGCGATGCCGTCGGCGAGGCGGCGCGTGAGCTTCTCCAAGGCGCCGTAGGGCCTGCGCCGGCGCAGCTCCCTGAGGCAAGCGAGCCCGGCCGCGACGGCCACCGGGTTTCCGGAGAGCGTCCCCGCTTGATACACCGGGCCCAGCGGAGCGACGCGCTCCATGAGGTCGCGTCTTCCGCCGTAGGCGCCGATGGGGAATCCGCCGCCGACGATCTTGCCCAGGCAGGTGAGGTCCGGACGGATCTTATAGCGCTCCTGCGCGCCTCCTAAGGCGACGCGGAAGCCCGTGATGACCTCGTCGAAAACGAGCAAGGCGCCGTGGCGGGCCGTGAGCCGCCGCAGGGTCTCGAGGAATCCCGGCGCCGGCAAGACGACGCCCATGTTCCCGACCACGGGCTCGACGATCACGGCCGCGATGGCGCGGCCGGCTCGCCTGAACGCGGTCTCGACCGCCCTCACGTCGTTGTAGGGCAGCACCAGCGTCATCCGCGCCCAAGCCTTCGGCACGCCGGCCGAGTCGGGCCGGCCGAGCGTCAAGGCGCCCGAGCCCGCGGCGACGAGCAGGCCGTCGGAATGGCCGTGATAGCAGCCCGAGAACTTCACGATCACGTCGCGGCCGGTAGCGGCGCGCGCCAAGCGGAGCGCGCTCATGACGGCCTCGGTGCCGGAGCTGGTCAGCCGCACGCGCTCCATCGAGGGAAAGGCGCGGCGGATCTCCTCGGCCAACAGCACCTCGCCCTCGGTCGGCATGCCGAAGGTCGCCCCTCGAGCGGCCGCCAAGACGGCCGCCCTCGTGACGGCCGGGTGGGCGTGCCCCAGGATCAACGGACCCCACGAGAGGCAGTAGTCGATGTACCGCTTGCCGCCGGCGTCCGTCAGCCGCGATCCGCGCCCTTGAGCGGCGAAGACCGGCGTGCCGCCGACCGCGCGGAAGGCGCGCACCGGCGAGTTGACGCCGCCGACGAGGACGCGGCAGGCGCGGGAAAAGAGCTTTTTGGTGTTTTTCATGGTTTTGCGATGAGCCAGACGCCGCTGACGACCATCGCGGTGCCCGCGGCCTTGGCGACCGTGAACGGCTCTTTGAGGAACACCGCCGCCATGATGGCGGCGATCAGAGGGTAGCTGGCGCACACGGGCACGATCCTGGACGCCTCGGTCGTGTTGAGGGCGCGATAGAACAGCCAAAGACCCAGCAGCGGCGTGACGGCGCTGCCGCAGAGCACCCACAACAGCCGCTTGTCCGCCCGCCACACGGCCGCCCGGACCTCGTCGAACCGGATGACCATCGGGGTCAACAGGACGATGAAGACGAGATAGAGGCGGGCGATGAAGAGCTGGGCGGGCTCCAGGTAACGCAGCGCGAACTTGTCGAAGATCGGGCTCGACGCCCAACAGAGCATGACGGCGACGCAAAGAAGGGCGGTGGCGACGGTCACGCGCCGATCCAGCGCGCCGCGTCGAGAGCGTAATAGGTGAGGATGAAGTCGGCGCCGGCGCGCTTGATCGACACCAGGGTCTCGAGCGCGATGCGCTTTTCGTCGAGCCAGCCCTTGGCGGCCGCCGCCTTGATCATCGCGTACTCTCCCGAGACGCTATACGCCGCGGTCGGCACGCCGAAGCGCTGCTTGACGGCGGCGAGGACGTCGAGATAGGCGAGGGCGGGCTTGACCATCACCATGTCCGCTCCCTCCTCGAGGTCCAGCTCCACCTCGCGCAGGGCCTCCAGGACGTTCGGCGGGTCCATCTGGTAGGTCGAGCGGTCGCCGAACGACGGCGGCGACTCGGCCGCGTCGCGGAAAGGGCCGTAGAAGCCGGAGGCGTACTTGGCCGCGTAGGCGAGGATGGGCGTGTCCTGAAAGCCCGCCCCGTCCAAGGCCGAGCGGATCGCCTTCACCTGCCCGTCCATCATGCCGCTCGGCGCGATGATGTCCGCGCCCGCCTTCGCCTGGCTCACCGCGGTCTTGCCGGCCAGCTCAAGCGTGGCGTCGTTGTCGACGCGGGTGCCCTTGACCACGCCGCAGTGGCCGTGGTCGGTGTACTCGCAGAAGCAGAGGTCCGCCATCACGGCGAGCTCCGGCAGCGCGTCCTTGAGCGCCGCCGCCGCGCGCTGGACGATGCCGTCGGCCGCGTACGCTCCGCGCGCGAGCGCGTCCTTCTTTTCCGGGATGCCGAAGAGGATGACGGAGCGGACCCCGGCGCTCCACGATTCTTTGGCGAGCTTGACCGCCTCGTCGACGGAGAGCTGGAACTGGCCCGGCATCGAACCGATCGCCCGGCGCACGCCCGCGCCGGGACGCACGAACAGCGGCAGGACGAAATCAGCGGGATCGAGCTTCGTTTCGCGGATCAGCTCGCGAAGGACCGGCGAGGAGCGCAAGCGGCGCAGGCGCGTGACGGGAAATGCCATAACAGAGGCATTGTACTAAAAGGAGTCTTCGGGTTTGCCCTCGGCTACTTCGGCTTCGGGAAGAGGCCTTCGAGGCCGCCGAGCGAACCCTCGATGCGCAGGCCGTCGACCGTCTCCGCCGGCACGGCGAAGGCGACGGGCGAGGCCGGCGGCTGGCCCGAAGGGATGCGGGAAAGCTGTCCGGGCTTGAGGGTGATGGTTTTGCCCGCCGCCGCGACTTCGACCTCGTGCTCGATGGCGGCCGCCTGCGTCTCGCGCGGGTCCGTCTTTCCCCAGCAGAGCGTCCCCCGCAGGACCGCCACCGCCTGCGGCGTGGCCACCCGCAACCTTCGGCCCTTGGGAAGCTCGTGAAAGACGCCCAGCAGCCATTCGCCCATCTTGAACTGCATCAGGGCGTCGTCCGCCTCCCCGCCCAACACGACGTCCGAGCGGCCGCCGACCACCAGCACGGCCCCATCGCCAAGCTCGACTTGGGCGATCCCGCCGGGACCCGTCTTCAACTCGTCGCCGGGGATCAGGCTCGCGCCCGTGTCGGCGGGCGTGAACCCCTGGTGCCCCAGCGCGCGGATCGACACGGGGCCCGCGACCTTCAGCACCCGCGCGTATTCCCCCTCTTCCAGAGGCTTCGGCCCCGCGGGCGGAGCTTTCGCGTGCTTCGCCGCGAAACCCGCCGCCGGGAGCAGCAGGCACAGCGCAATCGCTTTCATCAGCCGCATTCTACGATTTCCGCGGCGCGCAAAAAGAGAAGTTTGAAGCCGCACGGCTCGCCCAGGGCCCTCCGGACCGCCTCGCGATACACCGAGCCCTGCTCGCGGTAGGCCGCCGATGCGACCCTCGCTTCGCCCGCCCCGACGCGATCGGTCTTATAGTCCACGACCCACAGCCTTCCCGCCACCCGGCACAAGAGGTCGATCGAGCCCCGCACGACCTGGCCCTCCCTCGCGTAGGCGAAAGGGAGCTCCCGCCCGAGGATCTCGGCCGCCGCCAGCTCCCGGGCCGCCCCGGAGCGCAAAAAGCCCCCGAGGATGTCGCGCGCCTCGCGCTCGATCGCGCGCCAATGAGGCGAAGGGCGTTCGCGCTCGAGCCTCCGGCACGCTTCTTTGACGGCGCGCTCCAGGTCGGGCGGCGCGGAGAGATCGAGATGCTCGAGCACCCGGTGGCAAGCCGTTCCCACCAGCGCCGCCGACGACGGTCCGGCCGTGGACGGCTCCTCTCTCCATTGCGCGTCGGGCACGGCCGAAGGCGCGGCCGTGGCGCTGGTCGTCCGCGCCTGGCGCGCGAGGGCGGCGGCCTGGCGCCGCTCGGTCCAGCGCCGCGCGAACTCCTCTCCGGCGCCGGACAGCAGATCCTGCGCCGGCGCTCGCCTCGACCTCGGCGCCCGCCGGGCCTCGCCCTCCTCGCGGCTCACCGGCACGCGCCAGCCGCCGAGCGTCAGGGCGGAGGCCTCCGCCTCGGGCCCGGGCCACGCGCCGGCGCCGGACAGCAGGTCGCCGAAGCTGCCCGCCGACGGCTTGCGGCCCCCCAAGAGGATCAAGTGGTCCTTCGCGCGCGTCATCGCCACGTAGAGCAGGCGCACCGCCTCGTACCCCTCGCGCGCGGCTTCCTCGCGCTTGAGCAGCGCCATCGCGGCGTCCGCCGCCCGCGCCTTGTTCAGGCACAGCCCCACGGACCCGGAGGACCAATCCACGCGCCACGACGGCCCGTCGCCGCCGGAAGGCCGCGCTCCGACGTTCGGGACCAGCACCACCGGCCATTCCAGGCCCTTGGCCTTGTGGATGGTCAGCACGCGGACCGCGTCCAGATGCTCGTCGGCCAGCGGGCTCTCCCCTTCCTGCGCCGATTCGCGCACCGAGCGCTCGACCGCGCCGATGAACTCCTTGAGCGTCGAGCCCCGGGACTCGCCCGCCTCGGCCGCCAACCGCGCGAACTTCAGCAGGTTCGACGCCGTCTGCTCGCCGTAATAGGCCGCCGATGCCAGCTCGATGAGGAAGGTCTCGCGGAAGACCCGCGCCATGAAATCCCCCAAGGGCTCGCGTCCGGCTTTCAGCCCCAGCCCTCGCAGGCATCGCCACAGGCCCTCCAGCCGCGCGCGGGTCTTGGGCGCGAGCGCGGCCGGCGGAGCCTCGCGGTAATCGAGACGGCGGGCCAGCGCCAGCTCGTAGAGCTCGCGATCGTCGAGCGCGCACACGGGCGAGCGAAGAAGCCCGGCCAAGGAGACGCGGTCTTCCGGGTCGTCGAGGACGCGCAGGAGGTTCAGCAGGTCCAGCACCTCCTGCGTGCCGTAGAAGTACCGGTCGGCTTCCACCGCGTACGGCAGCCCCGCGTCCTTGAGCGCGTCGAGATAGGGCTCGAGCGCCGTGGTGGTCCGCAATAGGATCGCGATGTCGCGGAAGGCTAGCGGGGCGGAAGCCCCGCTGTGCCGGCCATCTTCGGGGCTACGGGGAGGCCGGCCGAGCGGGCGGCCGGGACCCGCGCGCTCGGCGATCCACCGGGCGATCCAAGCGGCTTCGGCCGAGCGCGTCTCGTCGGCGGAGGCGTCGGCCAAGCCCGCGACCACCAGCTCGACGCCCGGACCCGCCGCATGCTCGGGCGCGGCGCGGAACGGGTCGATGGGCAGATAGGCCGGTTGAAGGCGCGCGACCGGCCGCATCAGGGCTCGATGGACCTCGTTGACGGGGCCGATCACGCCGGCGTGGCTGCGGAAGCTCGTGCGCAGGTCGCATTTGAGCGCGCCCTGCGAGAGCAAGAGCTCGGCGAAGCGCTCGTACGCCCCGATGTCCGCCCCGCGGAAGCGGTAGATGGACTGCTTGGGGTCTCCCACGACGAACAGCTTGCCCGGCTCGAGCTCGAGCTCCTCCCAAGACCCGGCCCGGCGGCCGCGCTTTTCGGCGAGATAAAGGAGCAGCTCGCCTTGCAGGGGGTCGGTGTCTTGGAACTCGTCGATGAACAGGGCCGAGAAGCGCGCCTTGAGCTCCTCGCGCGCCGCGGGGACGTCGCGCACCAGGTCGCGCGCGCGGCGCAGCAATCCGAAATAAGACACGAAGCCGCGGCGCCGATGGCGCTCGCAGAAGCGTTCGGTGAACGGCGCGACCAGCGCGACCGCGCGGCGCACGAGCCTCTCGGCGTCGCCCGAGGTCGCCTTCGCCAGGGCGGTCGCTTCCTTGTAGAGCGCCTCGTCGGGGTCGCCCTCCCAGGCTTTCGGCCAGGCGCTCACGGGAACCGGCTCGAGGTCCGGCTTGGCGGCGAGCGCGCCGCGGCCGGCGCAAGCCTCGGCCAGGTCCTCGAGCCTTGCCGCCGCCTTCGCCGCCCGTTCGACGATCCTGCTCGCCTTGGGGGCCGAGGGCTTGGACGCCACCCGTCTCAAGCCGCGGGCCAAGGCCTGCAGGCGCTCGCGCATGGCGGGCGTCGCTCCCGGGGCGCACTGGCGCGTCTCCTCCAAGCACAACGAGCGCGCCAGGGCCTCGAGGTCCTCCAGCCCCGCCGACGGCAGCATCTCGAGCCACGCCTCGCGCCTCGGCGCGCGCTCGCCGAGCTCGGCGTCGAGCCACAGGGCCCATTCCGATTCGAACAGCTCGCCGAAGGCCGCGCCGTCGTCCACCTCGAAGCCGGGGTCCACGCCGGCCTCGAGCGGGTACAGCCGCAGCAGGTGCGAGGCGAAGTGGTGGATGGTGCCGATGAGCGCGCGGTCCATGCGCTCCAGAGCCGCCCGCGCGGTCACGGCGGCCGCCTCGGGGCTCACGCCGAAGCGCTCTTGGACCTCCGCGAGGATACGCCGCGCCTCGTCGCGCCGGCGGCCTTCGGGCAGGCCGCCGCCCGTCTCGGCCGCCAAGTCCGACAGGCGCGAGGACAGCCGCAGCTGGATCTCGCCGGCCGCCTTCTCGGTGAAGGTCAGGGCCACGATGCGCGTGAGATCCACGCCGCGCCCCTCGCCCCCCCCCGCGAGCAGGGTGAACAGCACGCGGTCGGTCAGCAGCGTGGTCTTGCCGGTGCCCGCGCCCGCCTCGACGACGACGTTCGCCCCCAGCTCGAAGCGCGCCCGGTCCCGCTGCGCCTGGTCCGCGGTCTTCTTCACGACAGCCGCCTCGCCTTCTCGAAATCCCGCATGAGCTTCGAGCCCGCCGCCCTGCGCCAGGTGGCGGCGTGGGACTTGCGGCAGACCGGAGCGAAGGAGCACCAGCGGCAGCAGCCGGCGGGTCCCTCCTCTTTGAAGATCAGGAACTCTCCGCGCGCGATGCGCGCGCCGTGGTCTTTGAGGTTCGCGGCCAGCCCCGCGCGCGCCGCCTCCCACTCCTCGCGCGAGAGGGCCACGATCGCCGGCTCGCCCCCGCCGCCGCGCGTCCCCTCGAGGCAGTACAGCGCCGCCCCGGCCGCCTGGGCGCCGTCCGGCCCCGAGGCGAGCGCCATCTCCAGGTACAGCGGCGGCTGCAGCGACTCCATGCGTTTGAGGGCGTCGCCCAGCTTGGCCGGGCCCTTGCCGGACTTGTAATCGACGATCCAGAGAGCGCCGCCCGGCCCCTCGTCGATGCGGTCCGCGCGGCCGCGCAGCCGCAGGCCCGCCACATCCGCGGAGAGCTCCTCCTCGAAACGCCGGGGGACGAAACCGCTCGCGCGGATGCGCTCGACGTCCTTTTCGGCGAGCGCGCGCAACCGCTGCGCAAGCCGCCGCCGCGCCGCCTCCCACACGACGGGATAGACGCCCAACGACCGCCAGCCGGCGCTCGCGAGCACCCGGACGATCGCCGCGTCGAAAGCCGGCTGCCAGGAGCCCGAAGGGCGCGCGAAGAAGCGGTCGTCCGCCAGGGCGCGATGGAAGCGCTCGAGCACCCGGTGGGCCAGCTCGCCCCGCGCGGTCGCCGGCAGCTCGCCCCGCTCGACCGGCTCCTCGACCTCGCCCAGCCGCAAGAGCCGCGAGGCGAAGAACTGGAAGGGACAGCGGATGAACTGCTCGAGCGCCGTGGGAGACAGCCCCCGCGCGCTGGCCCGCTTGAGCCACTCGAGCGGAGAGCCGATGAGGCCGTCCATGGCGCCGGGCTCGCCGTAGCGCGACAGTTCCGGCAAGCGCTCGCGGCAGGAGTCGAGCAGGGCGCCGTCGAGGCCCAGCGGCTCCAGGAGCGCCCGGCTGGGCCGGCCCCCCAGCGCCGCCAGCGCCGCCGCCTCCTTGGGCGACAACCGCTCGAGCCCCGCGAAGGCGAGCTTCTCGAACGGGCGGCGCGGCGCGCGGACGGCCTCGTCGAGGTCGGTGCCCGCGGCGCGGCAAAGCTCGCGCAGATAGATCGACGGGACCTGCGCCCGCCCGTCGTCGGAGGAGCGGGGGTACACGCAGGTCAGGCTCTCGGTCGCCGAGCCCGCGAGCAGGGCGAACAGGAGCCTTTCCTCGCCGTAGCCCTCGAGCTTCGGGAGGATCCAGTAGCCGCCGGGATCCTCCAGCCGGGAGCGCACCGCGTCGGGCAGCAAGGCGTCCTCGCGCACCTGCCGCGGGAACACCCCCTCCCCCTCCTGCAAGCCGATGAGGAACAGATGCTTGAACGACTCTCCGCGCGCGTCCATCGCGTCGAGCACGCGGACGCCGAGGTTCGCGGGCGGGCACGGCGCCTCGTCCCGCAGCAGGGACTCCTCGAAAGCGTCCAAGAAGGCTTCGAAGCCCGCGTCGGGCGCGGCCGGGCCGAACTGCGCAAGCGCGTCGACGGCCGCGAGCGTCTCGCGCCGCCCGTCGCCGCCCTCCCCCGGATCTTGTTCGAAGTTCTCATCGAGCAGCCGCCGCGCGTGCGCCGCCATCGCGGGCCAGTCTCCGGGGCGGTGCCCGGCGGGCCCGGCGAGGGCGGCGTGAAGCGTTCTAAGCCAATCGAGGAGCTGCGCGGCGCGGCGCCGGGGCACGACCGGCCCCTCGGGCTCGCTCGTCAGCGGAAAATCGGCCTTCGTCCAGGGCTCGAGCCTCCCTTCCCATTGGAGCCACCCCGAGTGCAGGCCGAGGCCCTCGATCAGGCGCGTCCAGTCCGCGACCAGCGCCGCGCCGCCGGCCTCGAAGCGGCCTAGCGGGGCGGCAGCCCCGCTGTGCCGGCCCTCTCCGGGGCTACGGGGAGGCCGGCCCAGCCGGAAATCGGGCGAGCGGATCAGGTCGAGCACGACCCGCGCCGGGAATTCCCGGCGGCGCAGCGTGAGAAGGTTCAGCGCCCGCTTGACCGCGGGCAGGCGCAAGAGCGCCCCGCTCGAGCCGAGCCAGTAGGGGATGGCGTTGTCCTCGAACACGTCCGCGACCCAGCCGCGGTACGGCTCGAGCGTGCGCGCCACCACCCCGATATCGGCGAAGGCGGGGGCGTCCTTGCGGCCGCGCAGGGCGAGGATCTCCTTGGCGACCGTCCAGATCTCGTCGCGCGAACCCGAGGCGCTGAAGACGCGGAAGGCGCCGGCCCTCAGCCGCGTCTCGCCCCGAGCCTGTCGAGGGGCCTTGCCCTGAGCTCCTCGAACGGGCTCGATCGAAAAGAGCGTCTCCAGGGCGCCGCCGAGCGCCAGGGCCGAGTCGTCCGCCTCCAGGTGGCGGCTCGGCGCGCGGCCGAGCCGCGTCTCGAGGAAGCGCCGCGCGAACTCGAAGCCGGGCCGGCCCTTCACGTACGGGAAGAAGAGCGAGCAAGGGAAGGCGCCGGTGACCGCCTCGAAGAAGTCCGCCTGGGCGCCCGTCAGGTCATAAAAGCCGTAGTACATCAGCTCCCGATGCCGCCCGAGGCGCGACGCCCGGCCCGAGGCCGCGGCCTCGGCCGCCTCGCGCGTCAGCGCCGACGGCGCCGTGACGCCGGCCTCCTCCAGCCGGCGCCGGTAGCGCGAAAGCAGGCCGAGCACGCTCTCCAACCGACGGCGGCCGGCCTCATCCGCGATGAGCCCCGACAGGTGCTCCGAAAATTGCGCGGGGTCGACGCCGGCGTCCAGCAGGTCGCGCAGGCTCGCGCGATAAGCGGCGGCCAGACCGCGCGAGGGTCTGGCGCCCGTCGCTTCCAGCAGCCGGTCGAGGATGAGGTCGTGGAAGAGGGCGCTCGGCGCCAGCCTCCCCGAAGGCCCGCCGGCCGCCTCGACCGCCTCGAGCGCGAGGCTGAAGAACGTGTGGAAGCGCAGGCCGACGACGGCGCGGCCCGCCTCGACCGAGACAAGGCGCTCCAGCCGGTCGGCCATGCGCCGGGAGGGGGCGACCACGGCGACGAGGCGGCCCGGCCCGGGCGCGAGCTCGCCCAGGCGGGACAGGAAGGCCCGCTCGAGCGTCGGGGTGAAAGGTCCGCAGAAGACCTCGAGGCTCACGGATGGGGCCGGTGCCGGGAGAAGGGGTAGGAGAAGGAGTAGGAGGATGCGCCGGCGCCGTCGAGCCGGCCACTCCGCCCGCGACGCGGGAAAGGATGCCGGAGGCCCACCCGGAGCACGCGCGCGCGCTGCCGCATTCCGCCAAGGCCCGGCGGCAGTCCTCCTCGGGGCCCAGCAGGCGGCATTCCTTCATGAAATCCCGGGGCGCCTCATGGACCCAGTGCCCTTCGATACGCGGGTCGGCCGCGCCGCGGCGACGGGCGGAGCCGGCGATGCCGTAAGTGACGCCGCCGGGCGCGGTCTCCGGAACGGGAGCCGCGCCGGGCGCGCTGACGCCGAACACCCTCGGGCCGACGGCGGCGCCGGCGGCGGCGAGCGCCGCCCGCTTCTCGGCCGCGGCGCGTAAGGCATCGGCCACGCCGGGGCGGCGGGCCAGGTCCTCGGCCGCGGCGCGCAGCGCCGGGTCCTTGGCGGCTTTGGCGACCAAGGCGCCGAACTCCGGCTGCGCCCTGAGCTCGCGCACGAAGTCCTCGGCGGTGGGCCCGGGCGCTTGCCGCGCGCGGCTCTGCGCCGCCTCGGTCACGAAGCGGTCGTAGATCTTCTTGAGCTTGGGGCGCCTCATGAAGTCGCGGCCGAAGGCCGCGGCGGCCGGCTCGCCCTCGCGCGCGGAAAGCAGGGCGGCTAGCTCCTCGAAGCTCATCGGCATGGGCGGCGCGGGGGCCGGCGACTCGCTCTTCGCCTCCGTCGCCTGCGGCGGCGCGGCGGCGCGCGGCGCGCACCGCCGCGCCAGCAGATAGGCCGCCAGCGCGACCGGCACGCAAGCCAGGAAGAAGAGAGTCAAACTATCACGGCGCGCCACCTCAGGATTCTATAAAATGCATCTTCATGCTCCGACCTCTTCCTGAGCTTAGCCGGCTCGTCAGGCTCGTTGCGCGGCTGCGCGCGCCGAAAGGCTGTCCCTGGGACCGTGCACAGACCCACGTATCGCTGATCCGCTATCTGCGCGAGGAAGCCAAGGAGCTCGAGCGGGCCCTCAGGCGCGGCCGCTGGCACGAGGTCGAAGACGAGCTGGGCGACCTCTTGCTGCAAGTCCTGCTCCACGCGCGCATCGAGGAAGAGGCGGGGCGCTTCGACATCGAGGACGTGGCGAAGAGCCAGAGGCTGAAGCTCCGCCGCCGCCATCCCCACGTTTTCGGCAAGCGCCGGTTCAAGACGCCTCGCCAAGTCCTGGCGAACTGGGACCGGATCAAGGCCGAGGAGAGGCGGCGCCGGGAGGCGGACCTCGTCCGCCGCGGAGGGAAGAAATGAGAGTCACGATCATGCTCGCCGATTACGCCCAGGCGGTCAACGGCAAGCTGTACATCATGGGCGGCGGCTGGTCGCTGACCGGCCCCGCGCCGAGCCCCTCGGCCATCGCGGTGAAGATCGAGGTCCCGTGGAACGACACCAACCGCAAGCACGTTTTGAAGGTCGAGCTCCTCGACGGCGATTACCGCGCGGTATCGACGCCGACGCCGGAGGGGCAGGCGCCGGTCGCCATCAGCGGCGAATTCGAGGTGGGCCGTCCGCCGGGGCTGATGCCGGGGACGCCGATCGACGTTCCCTTCGCTTTCAACCTTCCGCCGATCCCGCTCGAGCCCGCCCGGCGGTACGTGTGGCGGATATCGGTGGACGGCAAGACCGAGGACGACTGGGAGGTCGCGTTCTCCACGCGGCCGGCTGCGGCGGGCGCCGCCGCCGCATAGACTTTTCATAGCCCCGCGCTTGCGGGTGAGAAGCCCGCCGCTTATACTTCGCGCATGAGGCGGTGGTGTCTGCTGGCGGCCTGCCTGGCGGGCTGCGCGACGGGACGTCCCCGCGACGTCCGCTTCTCCCCGCGCAACTCCGACCAGGAACGGCTCGCCGCGGCGCTCGAGGCCGTCTACGTCGTCGTCGAGGAGCCGCGCCGGCCCAAGGCGCCGCCGGCCGGCCTGATCGGCCACATGTCGCAAAAGTTCAAGGACGAGGCGCTCGGGCGGGTGCCGGCCGAGGATCTCGCCCGCGCGGCGGCGAAAGCCCTGCGCGCGGCGGGCGCCTGGGCCGCCGTCTATCGGGTCGCCCCGCCGAACGCCCCCGACCCCTACCCAGCGCTGCTCGGCGCGTCCTCGGTCCTGCGCCTGAAGGCCGGAGAGATCGAGGTCTCCTCCGAGAAGCGCATCGAGGCCGAACGAAGGAACAAGAAGGGGAACGTCACGGCGGAGAAGGTCCGCTGGATCCTGACCGGCCGCCTCCGGCTCGACGCCGCGCTCGCCGACCCCGCCGCCGGCGAGCGGCTCAGCGCCTTCTCCGTCACCGGCGAAGCTTCGGCCGACGTCTGGCAGGACGGCGCTCCGGACACGGCGGCCTACAAGCACCGCATGGCCGCCGCGCTCATGTCCGACTGCGCCGACCGGCTCGCGAAGCGCTTCGCCCTGCCGGCGGCGGCCCGTTCCTCCGGAACGCCCGACGAAAGGCGTCCCGGGTGGGACTGGTTCGAGCCTCGGCTGGCCGTCCTGCCGTTCACCGACGAGACGACGAGCGCCGACGGGCCGGCGGCCGCCCGCAAGACGGTGCAGGCCGAGCTGGCCGAGGCCGGCTACGCGGTCATCCCGCTGGGCGAGGTGGACGCCGCCCTCAAGGCGCACGGCATCACGCTGGGCGGCCAGCTCGCGGGGGCGACCCCGGAGGAGCTGGCGCACTGGCTGAACGCCGAGCGGCTGGTCTACGCGAACCTCGAGTACTACCAGAAGATCCCCGCCATGGTGGCGGGGACCCTGTCGATCTGGGAGGCGAAGAGCCGGCGCAAGGCCACCGTCACGGTCGCGGCGACGCAGGAAGAAACGCTCGGGTCCGAGGGCTCCGCCGAGCTGCGGCGCGTCTCGGGGCTGTCGGCGGCGGCGGCGGCGAAGCTCCCCGCCAACGCCACGCTCCGCTTCGCCCGGCGCGCCCTCGCCTCGCTGCCGAGGCGCGCGCCCGCCCGCTAGGCCCGGAGCAAGGAGGCGAGGGCGGCCTTCTCGCCGACGGCGATGGCGGCGGTCCGGCCGGGGTCGAACAGCCGCGCCGCCGTCCGGCGCACGTCCTCGCTCGTGACGGCTTCCAGGCGCGGGACCCACGCGGCCAGCTCGCGCTCGGGGGCCAAGCCGTCGATCTCGAGCTTCCAGAGCGTGTCGGCCATGCCCTCGAGCGAGGCGAGACGCAGCGCGAACGTGCCGGCCAGATACCGCTTGGCCGCGGAGAGCTCGGCGGCGCCGACGGGCTCCTCGCGCAACCGCGACACCTCGCGCCGCATCTCCGCCAGCGCCCGCGCCGCCACCTCGGGGCGCGTCTGCGCGTCGGCCACCCAGGTCGAGCAGCGCGTCAGCGTCGCGATCCGGGCGTAGGCGCCGTAGGTCCAGCCCTTGTCGATGCGCAGGTTCATGAAGAGCCTCGACGTGGAGCTTCCGCCGAGGATGTGGTTCAGCACCGTGAAGGCGGCGTAATCCGGGTCGCGCGGCCGCAGGTCGAGCACCTGGGCGAGGCAGAGGTCGACCTGGCGGGAGCCGGGCCGCTCCACCGCCCGCAGGCGCGCGGGCGCGGGCGGCGGGACCGGCGGGGCCTGGACCGGCGCGGCTCCCGCGTCCAGCCGGCCGAGGCTCGCCTCGAGCATCCGCCGGGCCCGGCGCAAGGAGACGTCCCCGACCAGCACCAGCGTCGCTCCGGCGGCGCGGAAATGGCGCGCGCGGAACCCTCGCAGCGCGACGCCGCGCACGGCGGCCAGCTCGCCGTCCGACGGGAAGGGGCGCCCGTAAGGATGGCCGCGGTACAGCTCCTCCTTGAGCGCCTCGCCGGCCATGAAGTCGGGGTCCTGGCGCGCCTGGCGCATGCGCTCGAGCGTCTGCTCGCGCCAAAGCCGCACCTCCGTCCCGGGATACGAGGCGGCCGCGAGGATGCGGGCGAACTCGGGCAGAAAGCGCGGAAGGTTCCGCGCCAGCCCCGACGCGGACAAGAGCGCCAGCTCGCGGCGGCTCTCTATGGAGACGGAGAATCCCATGCTCGCGAAGGAGCGGGCGATCTCGGCCGCGCCGCGGCCGGGCGCGCCCTTGAACAGCAGCGCCGCCGCGGCCTCGCTGGTCCCCGCTTCGCCTTCGGCCTCGGCCGCCTTCCCGGCCGCCAGCGAGAGCCTCAGCTCGACGAGCGGAAGGCGCGTGTCGCGCACGAAGAGGACCGGAAGGCCGTTGGCGAGCCGCCAGCGAGTAAGGCGCGGCGGCCGCACCCGCTTCATCGGCCCGACGGGCGGAGGCGGCGCGCCGCTCGCCCTCCGCGACTCGGGCGGGGCGACGGGCGTCGGCGGCTCGGGCGGTTCGGGCTGGGGCGGCACCGGACGGACGACCACGATGCCGCGCCCCGGCCCGGCGAGCCAGCGGCGGGCGGCGGCCCGCAGGCCGGGGCGGGAGACCGCGGCGAGCCTGGAGAGGTCTTGCGCCAAGCCCGCGGGATCGCCGATCAGCGCCGCATAGGAGCTCAACATCCGCGCGCGCTCGAGCTGGAACTGCAGGCCGTTGAGCCACTGGAACTCGATCTGCGTCTTGGCGCGCGACAGGTCGGAGGCGCCGAGCCCGCGCCGGAGCAGCCGTCTCAGGAAGGCGTCAAGGCTTCTCAGCGCCGCTTGCGGGTCGGCGCTCGCCTTGAGCAGGACGTCCACGCCGAAGATCTCCGGGCCCCGCGCGTTGGTATGGTGCGTCCACCAGGGCATGCTGGCGCCCGTCGAAAGCGCCAGCCGCCCGCGGCGCACCAGCTCCTGATGCAGCGGGCTTTCCTCTCCTCCGCTCAACGCCTCGGCGAGCACCATCAGCGCCCAGTAGTCGCGGCTGCCTCGCGCCGGGGCGCGCCAGCCGACCATGAGGCGGGGGAGCTTGGCCAGCGGGTCCGGAAAATCGACGCGCCGCTCTTGCGCCGGCGCCGGCTCCTCGACATCGGGACGAGGCGAGAGCACACGCGCGGCGACGGCGCCGAAGTAGCGGCCCGCCAGGCGGCGCGCGCGCGCGAGCGTGACGTCGCCCGCCAAGGCCAGCACCGCGTTGTTGGGCGCGTAATGGGATCCGTAGAAGGCGAGGACGTCCGCCAGCCGCGCGTTGCGGATGTCGGCGGCGTCGCCGATCGTCGGGTGCCGGTTCTCGAAGCGCTCGAACACCGCCGCTCCCATGCCCTCGGTCTGCGCCCGCCGGTAAGGCTGGTTGAGATAGGAGCGGCGCAGCTCCTCGAGCACGACCTGCTGCTCGAGCGCGAGCGCGCGCGCGTCGACGCGCAGCGCGTGCATGCGGTCCGCCTCGGCCCACAACACCAGCTCGAGCGCGGCCGTCGGCACCACGCTGTGGTAGGTGGTGTTGGTCTTCATCGTGTAGGCGTTGCGCACGCCGCCGTTGCTCTCGATGAGGGACGAGATCTCGCGCGGCTTGAGATTGCGCGTCCCCTGGGCCATGAGGTGCTCGAAGAGGTGCGCGAAGCCGGCCAGGCCCGGCCGCTCGTCCTGCGAGCCGACGCGGTAGGTCAAGGAGACCGCGACCGCCGGGCTCGCCGGATCGGGCGCCACCACCACCTCGAGGCCGTTGGCCAGCTTGAACCGTTCGACGCGCAGCCGCATGGGCGGAGTATAGCCTAAGACGCCGCACCGCGCCTCAACAATTTGGGATAATCGAAGCGATGCGCACCAACGGACGCAACGCCAAGAAGCTCCTCGCTCGCACCGCGCCGCCGCCGAAGTCTCCGGAGGCGCTGCGCCAGACCTTCACCTTCGGCGACGTCCTGCTCGTCCCCAAGCGCTCGCCGATCACCTCGCGCCGCCGGGTGGACACCACCGGCCGCTTCTCGCGCCGCATCACCCTGAAGCTCCCCATCGTCAGCGCCAACATGGACACGGTCACCGAGGCCCAGATGGCGATCGCCCTGGCGCGGGACGGCGGGCTGGGCGTCATCCACCGCTTCCTGACGATCGAGGAGGAGTGCGCCGAGGTGGCGCAGGTCAAACGCGCCGAGAGCATCGTCATCGAGCGCCCCTACACCCTCTCGCCCTCCGACACGGTGGGCGAGGCCCGGGCGCTGATGCGCCGCCGGGAAGTCGGCGGCCTCCTCGTCGTGGACAAGGCTTCCAAGCTCCTCGGCATCGTCACGACGCGCGACCTGAAGTTCAAGCCGGCGAAGGACGACGCCAAGCCGGTCACCGCGGTCATGACGAGGAAGCTCGTCACCGCGCGGCCCGGCGTGTCGCTCGAGGAAGCCGAGCGCCTCCTCGGCTCCGCCAAGGTGGAGAAGCTCCCCTTGGTGAGCGCCTCGGGCGAGCTCAAAGGCCTCATCACGGCGAAGGACCTGACCAAGCGCCGCCTGGCCCCCGACGCCTCGCACGACGCGAAGGGCCGCCTCCTCGTCGGCGCCGCGGTCGGCGTCATCGGCGACTACCTGGAGCGCACCGCGGCCTTGCTCGAGGCCGGCGCCGACGTGCTGGTGCTCGACGTGGCGCACGGCCACGCGGACCACGTCCTGCGCGCCGTCGAGAAGATCAAGGCGCGCTGGCCCTCGGCCGAGCTCGTCGCCGGCAACGTCGCCACCTATGAGGGCGCGCGCGACCTCGCGGCGGCCGGGGCGGACGGGATCAAGGTCGGCGTCGGGCCCGGCGCCACCTGCTCGACGCGCATCGTGACCGGCGCCGGCGTGCCGCAGCTGAGCGCCGTCATGGACTGCGCGCGCATCACGCGCGAGCTGGACGTTCCCATCACCGCCGACGGCGGCATCCGCGACTCCGGCGACATCACCAAGGCGCTCGCCGGCGGCGCCTCCTGCGTCATGATCGGAAGCCTCCTGGCCGGCACCGACGAGAGCCCCGGCTGGACGGTCGTGCGCAAGGGGATGAAGTACAAGGCGTACCGCGGCATGGCCTCGCTCGCGGCGACGCTGTCGCGCAAGCACAAGGCCGGCGAGGCGGAGCTGGAGGCCGAGCAGCTCGCCGAGGTGGTGCCCGAGGGCGTCGAGGCGCTCGTGCCCTATCGCGGCCGCGTCGCCGAGGTGCTCGCCCAGCTGGAAGGCGGGCTGCGCTCGGGCATGAGCTACTGCGGCGCGCCCGACCTGGCGACGCTGTGGAGCAACGCCGAGTTCATACGCATCACCCCCGCCGGCTGGTCCGAGTCGAAGCCGCACGCCATTGAATGAGCGCGACGACGCTGCTGTTCCTCGCCGCCTCCGCCTTCGCCCAAGCCCCCGTCTCCCCCGCCCAGCTGCCCGGATTGTCGACCTCCTACTATACCCCCCCGCCCGCGGCCGTTTCGGCCCCGGTCCCGGGCATGACCCCGCTGCCCGAGCCGCCCAAGCCGCTGTTCGCGGCGCCGGCTCTCGCGGGCGTCGCCTCCACGCTCGACCCGCTGAACGCGCGCGAGCTGATGCGGGCCTCGTCGCTGCTGCGCGAGGACTCGCGCTTCCCCCAGGGGGCGCTCTTCGCGACGTTGAGCCTCGACGAGCCGACGAAGTCGGACTACCAGGACTGGGCGGTCTACGGCTCCACGCCCGACCGCAAGGCCTTCGGCGTCCTGCTTCAGCGCGAGCAGAACGCGACCTATGAGGCGGTGGTGAATCTCACGCGCGGCAAGGTCGAGAGATTGGCGCGCAAGCCGGGGGTGCAGGCGGGACTCTTGGTCGAGGAGCTGACCTCGGCCGCGGCCATCGTGCGGCGCGACCCGAACTGGCAGGCCGCCCTGCGCCGCCGCGGCATCAACGACTTCTCCGCGGTGCTCCTGGACTGCTGGGCCCCCGGCACGGCCGGCGTGACGGGCGCCGACGGCCCGCGCTTGGTGCGCGTCCTCTCCTTTTTCAAGGGCAAGTCCTCGAACTTGTACGCGCGGCCGGTCGAGGGGCTCGTGGCGGTCGTGGACATGGCCTCGCGCAGCGTGACGCGCTTGGACGACACGGGCGAGGTGGATCTGTCTCAAGACGACGGCGCCTTCGACGAGCAATCGGTCGCCCAGCCGGCCTTGGGACCCAAGCCGCTCCAGCTCGCGCAGGCCGAAGGCCCGACCTTCGAGGTCCACGGCTGGCAGGTGCGCTGGCTCAACTGGACCTTCCGGTTCGCGCTGCTCCCGCGCGAGGGGCCGGTGCTCTACGAGGTGGCCTACAAGGACGGCGCCGGCACGCGCAAGATCCTGCACCGCGCCTCGCTCTCGGAGATGGTCGTGCCCTACGGCGACCCGTCGGCGGCATGGTCCTGGCGCGGCGCCTTCGACGTCGGCGAGTACGGCGTCGGCCGTCTCGCCTCGCCGCTCGAAGCGGGCACCGACGTGCCGGACAACGCCGTCGCCTTCGATGCCGACTTCGTCGACGATTACGGCAAGGTGCTCACGCTCAAGCGGGCCCTGGCGCTCTACGAGCGGGATGGGGGTTTGCTGTGGAAGCACTATACCCTCGACCCGGAAGCGAACGAATCGCGCCGGGCGCGGGAATTGGTCTTGACCTCGATCGCCGTCATCGGCAACGACGACTACGGGCTCAATTGGGTCTTCCACCAGGACGGCACTCTCGAGTTCGAGGCGGACCTGACGGGCGTGCTCTTGGCCAAGGGTGTGCTGCCTCCCGACGAAACGACCGTCGAGGACCGTTACAGCGTCCGCCTCTCGACCCGCCTCGCGGCGCCGCTCCATCAGCACTTCTTCAACCTGCGCCTGGATTTCGACGTGGACGGGCCGGAGAACAGGCTCTACGAGGAGACCGTCACGCCCGCGCCCTACAGCCCGACCAACCCGACCGGCAACGCCTTTCAGGCGCGCCTGCGGCCGATCGAGAGCGAAAGGGAGGCGCGGCGGAACCTCGATGTGGGCGAGCAGCGCCGCTGGCTCGTGGCGAGCGTCGCCTCCGCGAAGGACGGCCATCCCGCGGGCTACGAGATCGCGCCCGGCGAGACCTCCGTCCCCTACGCCGACGCGGGCTCGGCGCCGCGCCGGCGCGCGGGCTTCCTCGACTACGCGCTATGGGCCACGCAGTACAACCCCGAGGAGATGTACGCCGCGGGCTTGTACCCGAATCAGGCCGCCGGCGGCGACGGCCTGCCGAGATACTCCAGCGGCAAGTCCCTCGACGGCAAGGACCTCGTCGTCTGGTACACCTTCGGCATCACCCACATCCCGCGGACCGAGGATTGGCCCATCATGAGCGTCCACAAGGCGGGGGTCAAGCTCGTGCCGGTGGGGTTCTTCAAGCAGAACCCGGCCTTGGGCGTTCCCCGCCCGAAGTCTACTTCTCCGAAAGCTCAATAACGCCTTTCCAGTCCTTGGGCGGCCGGCGGCGGTACTGCTCGGCGAGCGATTTCAAGAAGCGCGCGGGCAGGTCCTTGGCCGGCCGCTCGTTGAGCGCTTCGTAAGCCTTCTCCCAGTCGCCGGCCTCGAGCGCCGCCAGCCCCTGCCCGATGGCGTAGGCGCGGTCCATGTCGCCGGGAGGCGGCGTCAGCTCGAAGAGATCGAGCGCGACGCCCATGCCCGCCGGCTGGAAGCGCCCGAGGCGCAGGGGCGCGGCGGCGGCGGGGCTGACCCGGCTCGCGACCTCGCGGCTCGCCAGCACCGGAGCCTCGACGAACTTCGTGATGCCCTCGATGCGCGAGGCCTGGTTGACGACCGCGCCCAGCACGGTGTAGGAGAAGAGCTGCTCCGAGCCGAGCGCGCCGGCGACGACCTCGCCGGTGTGCAGCCCGATGCCGCAGCTCCACTGCGGCGCCACCTCGGCCAGACGGCGGGTCACGGCGAGCGCGGCACGGACCGCGCTGTCGACGTGGTGCCGGTCGGGCAGCGGTACGTTCCAGCAGGCGAGGATGCCGTCGCCGGTGTACCGCAGGACCACCCCGTTCTCGCGGAAGATCTCCTCGCTGATCGCCGTCATGGCGCGCCGCAGGTCCCCGATATGCTCCAGGAGCAGCCCCGCCGGCTCCTCCAGGCGCTTCGAAAAACCGCGGATATCGCAGAACATCACCGTGCTCTCGGCCACGTGAGGCTCGAGGCTCGAAGGCTCGCCGGCGCTCTCCAGCATCTTCTCGATGACCGGCTTCGAGAAGAACTGCGCGAATCTTCCCTCGCGCGCTTCCAAGCGCCTGACCGAAAGCGTCCGGCCGACGAGGTCGGCCACCAAGCCCACGAGCCTCGCGCTCTCCTCGAGGGTGGCCGCGCTCTCGCCCTGCGAGGCCCCCGCCGCGTAGAAGACGATCGCGGGTTCGCCGGGCACCCGCACCGCGGCGGCGATCGCCCAATCGACCCCTTCCTGGACCGTCGCCTCGGCGCCGCCCGGCGTCCAGGTGTACAGCGTCGGCCGCGGCGCCTCCGCCAGCGCCTTGCGCACGAGGGTGCCGCTCCACTCCGGCCGCTCCGCCACCTCCTCGGCGACGTCCAAAGCCAGGATGCGGCCCTCCTGGTTGGCGACGGCGACCCAGCGGGCCCGCGCGGCGAGCCGCAGCATCGTCGAGACGTGGAGGAAGAACTCCGGCTCGCTCTTGACCCGCAGCAGCTCCGGCAGCTCGAGCAGGTCGAGCAGGCGCAGGCGGTCGGAGCCCGGAGCGTCCTTGTAAACCTCGGACGCCTCCAGCGTCTTCTGGGCCTGCGGCGGCGGCTCGGCACGGACGCCGTCCACCCGGAAGGCGAAGCGCGTCGAGCCCACCACGAACTGCTCGCCCGGCGAGAGCACGAAGCCGTCCTTCGCCTCTCCCTGAAGATAGACAGGGTTCGCCGCGCCGGACAGCCGGTCCACCCGCAGGCGGCCGCCCTCGAGCTTGACCACGAAATGCTTGCGGCTCAGGCTGGGGTCCGCCGCGACGCGCAGATCCGCTTCCTCGCCGCGCCCCACGACCGAAGGCGTTCCCTCCGCCAGCGTGAAGCGCAGCGGTCGCTCGCCTTCGCGCAGGGCTTCGAGGAACGCGCTCATGCTCAGCGCAGCGCCGGCAGCCGGTCCCACTCGCCGACCGGGATCGTCACGATGCGGCCGGCCTCGTCGACGCGGCGCTGCGCCAGAGCCGCGGACACCTCCCGCAGGCGCTCGGCCGACGGCCTATCCGCGAGCCAGCCGACGTCCCAGCCCTGGATCGACCAGTTGCCTGCCGCATAGAGGGTGCGGCCGTCCGGCGAGAACACGAGGTCCTCGACCAGGCCGCCCTGGCGCAGCGGCCGCCCGGTCGGCTCCGCCGTGCGCGTATCCCACAGACGGATGACGCCGTCCATGCCGCCGGTCGCGGCGGCGGAGCCGTCCGGCGAAAACGCGGCGGACCAGATCTCGGCGCCGTGCGCCAAAGGCGAGCCGACCCGTCTGCCCGTCCTGGCGTTCATCAGATGCGCCGTCCCGTCGCGTCCGGCCGTCAGGAGCAGCGCGCCGTTCGCGGAGAACAAGAGGCGCGAAAGCGCGGCCTCGTGGGCCACCGGCTCGCCGAGAGGCGCGCCGCTCGCCGCGTCCCACAGGCGCACCGTGTGCGCTTCGCCGTCGGCCGTCGCGATCCTGCGGCCGTCGGGGCTCCAGGCCAGCTCGCCGCCGCCATGCGGCAGCTCCCGCTCGACGCGGTCCAGCGCCGCGCAGGAGCGGATCAGCGTCTTTCCCGTCTCCGAATCCGCCAGCCGCAGCCCGTCCGGCGAGAAGACCGCCGAATGGACGAAGTCCTTCGTCCGCGTCCCGCCGAGCCGGCGGCCGGACTCGACGTCCCAGACCGCCAAGCCGTCCTCGAGCGAGTAGGTGACGAGCCGGCGCCCGTCGGGGCTCAGCGCGATGGTCGAGAGCTTGTCCTTTCCGGGCGAGAACGGCCCCGCCGCGTGCGCGCCGGTCGCGCCGTCGAAGACCTCCGCCTCCTTCGACTCGCCGAGCATCGTCGCGACGCGCTTGCCGCTCCGGTCGAAGGCCACCAGGCGCAGATCGCTCCTCCTGCCGCCCAAGGGTCCCGCGATCTTCGCGCCGGACGGCACGGAGAGCATGGTCGGGGCCGGCCCCTCCTTGGCGAAGTCCACGCCGATCAGCCGCGAGCCGTCCGGGCTGAACCGCGCGGAAGACAGGAGCAGCTGGACCTGCGTCCGGCCCGCGGGCGCGTCGGCGACGTCCCAGAGCCGGACCGTGCCGTCGCGGCCGGCGGTGGCCAGCGACTTGCCGTCGGCGGCGAACGCCGCGGCGAGGACCGGGCTGCCGTGGACCATGCGCTTGCCGAACGGGCCCGCGGGATCGAGCGACCACAACAGCGCCGCCCCGTCGGCGCCCGCGCTGGCGACGCGCTTGCCGTCCGCGCTCGCCGCGAGCGCCAGGACGGCGCCGCCGTGGCTCAGCGAGCGCTCGACGGGCTTGCCCAGCTGGTCCTCATGCGCCGAGGCCCCGATCCACTGCCGGATCGTGCCGTCCTCGCCGGCGGTCACGATCGTGCCGGAGCGCGTGTACACGGCGGCGTTCAGGCGCCCGTCGTGGCGCATCACCTTGCCCACCGCCCGGCCGCTCGAGCGGTCGAACAGGGCGGCGCGCGCCCAGGTGAGCGAAAGGATCTTCGATCCGTCCGGGGAGAAATGCGCCTCCTCCAGAGGCCCGATCGCCAGCTTCGTCTCCGAGTCGTAGGCGATGTCGCGGCCGGCGCGCTTTCCCGACGGCACCTCCCAGAACTGGACCGACTCATGCAGGCAGGTGAGCAGCGTCTTCCCGTCGCTCGAGAATTCGAAGTAAGGGATCTCCCACTTGCTCTGCCCGGCGCGGTGCCTCATCGGAACGCCGGCCGGCCGGCCGCTCTCGGCCTCGAACAACCGCACCTCCGGCTCCTCGGTCATGACGGCCGCCGCGAGCAGGCGCCCATCCGGGCTGAAGGCCGCCCTGCCGCCCTGGACCCGGGCCACCTCGCCGCCGCTGCGGCCGTCCAGCAACAGCACCCGCCCGCCCGGCAGGCGGATGAACGCACGGCCGCCGTCCGCGCTGAAGCCCGCGCCGGAGGACTCGCCGATATAGCTGGCGTAGAGCGACTCGTCGGCGACGCGCGCCACGACCGCCCCCGTTTTGCCGTCGAGCAGCATGACGCCGTCTTTGCCCGAGGCGAGGACCCGGCTGCCGTCGGCGTTGACGGCGACGGCGTCCACCGGCCGCTTGAGGTCCCAGACTTGGCGCGGGCGGGCGAGCATGGCCAGATGCGACAACGCGCCGCGGCGCGCGAGCGCCGAGGGATGGAGGACGTTGGCGCGCGCGTACAGCACGGCGGCCGCGGCGTCGTCGCCGTGGTCTCCCGCCTCGCGGGCGCGCACGGCGTACACCTCGGCGAGCTGGGCGCGCAAAGCGGAGCGCTGGCTCAGCAGCATGGCGAAGGCCGTCGACAACGCCGCGCCGGCCACGGCGCAGGCGAGCACCACGGCGGCGTTGCGGTGCACGAACTTGCGGAAACAATAGGCCTGGCTCGACGACAGGGGCGAGACGGGCTGCTCGGTCCGCCGCGCGACGAGGTCGGCCAGCACCTCCGCCGCCGAGCCGTACCGCTTCTCCGGCCAGGGCTCGAGGCAACGGCGGGTGATCGCGGCCAGATCCTCGTCGGCGGCGGGCTCGGGGGCGCTCACGCGCCGGATGCCGTCGCGGTACTCTTCCAGCCTCCGCTCCAAGTCCGGGGCCGCGTCCAGCGCGGCCTTCAGGTCTTCCTCGTGCGGAGGCCGGCCGGTCAAGACGGCGTAGAGCGTCGCGCCGAGGCCGAACAGGTCCCAGCGGACGTCCGGGAAGAGCTGCTCGTTCTGCCGGAAGGTCAGCGCCTGCTCGGGCGCCATGTAGTACAGCGTGCCCAGCGCGCCGGTGGACTCGCTGGCGATGCGGGACTGGCCGAAATCGGCCACGCGCACCCGCCCTTCCTCGTCGAGCAGGACGTTGGCCGGCTTCAAGTCGCAGTGGAGGATGCCCTTGGCATGCACGTAGGCAAGGGCCCGCGCGATCTCCTCGGCCCAACGCGCCGCCTGCTCCGGCGTCGCGCGCTTGTCCGGGTCCACGAAGGCCGCGAGCGAGCCCCCCTCCATCAGCTCCATGGCGTAGTACGGCGGGTCGTTGGTCAAGTCGGCGTCGAGAAGGCTGACGACGTTCGGGTGCTTGTCGAGCTTGATGAGCCGCTCCACCTCGCGCTGGAGCAGCAGCCAGTCCACGCCGTGGCGGCGCGGGAAGAGCTTGAGGGCGACCCACTTGCCGGTGCGCTCCTGCCAGGCCTTCCACACCTCGCCGTAAGCGCCCGCGCCCAAGCGCTCGACGAGCGCGTAGCCCTTGATCGCCGGGGCGGAGGGGTCCTGGCGCGCGGCCTCGCGGTTGGACAACCGACGCGAGCCCTCGGCTTGCTCCGAGTCCTGCCTCAGCGTATCGCCGGTCGAAGAGGGGTGATCCATGCGGCAAGTATGCCGCCGCTCGAAATCAAATGCAAGCCTAAGGAGCCTCCAAGTTCCCGGGCCTAAGCGGAGCTTTGTTCCTCCGGCTTCTGGCGGCGGCTTTGGGCCGCCGCCACCCAACGCGGCCGCCGCGTTATAGGCGTGAGTAGCGGCGGCCGCTCATGGGCGCCGGAAGAACAAAGCTCCGTTTAGGCCCAGCCTCTCCGCGGCGAGGCTATTCTAAGAAGCGGAAGCCTTTCCCGGGGATGGTTTGGATCTTGTCGGCCAGCTCTTGGGGGAGCTTTTTTCGCAGGTTGGTGAGGTGCGTGTCCACGACGTGGTCGACGGTGATCGTGTGCCAGAGCTTGGAAAGGATCTGCTTGCGGCTCATCACCTTCGGCCGGTTCTTCACCAGATACCAGAGAAGGTCGAACTCCTTGCCGGTCAGGTTGGTGATGGGCTCGCCCTTGTAGGTCACGATGTGCGATTTGACCTGGATCTCGCAGTCGCCGGCCTTGAGCGTGTCGCCCTCCTCGGTGTCGTAGGCGAGGCGCCGCAGCAGAGCCTCGACCCACAGGATCAGCTCCTGCGGCGCCACGGGCTTGACGAGGTACTGGTCGGCGCCGGCGGAGAACCCCTCCGCCTTGTTCTCGAAGCCGGACTGCCCCGTCAGGATGACGACCGGGGTCGTGCCCAGCTCGGGGTGGCTGCGGATCTTCTTGCACAGGTCCAGGCCGGAGCCGTCGGGAAGATTGATGTCGACCACCGCGAGGTCGGGCTTCTCGTTGGTGAAGATGTGCCAGGCCGGAGTGACGCCGTCGGTCGCGATGACGCGGTAGCCGGTGCCGGAGAGCGCGGCCTGCGCGATCGCCCGCGAATTCGGCTCGTCTTCGACAAGAAGGATGGTCTTGCTCATAGGGCTCCGATGATATCAAAACCGAGAGAGGAAGGTGCCGGCCTTCAGCTAGCGGTCGGGGGCGGGAGCCTCGACCGGCTGGCCGGGGGCCTTCAGGCGGCTGACGGGGTCGTAGCGGCCTCCGGCCTCGGCGCCGAGAGTGTCGGCATTTTTGTCCGACGGAGCGGAGTCCGGCAAAGGCAAAACATCGGCGGCCTCGGTTCCCGGGCGCTTGAGGCCGTGGAGCAGCCGGTTGACCTCGGGGTTGCGCGTGACCATCGCGGCGACGGCGCGGAAGCCGGGCGCCTTGGAATGGACCCGGACCAGGTCGCCGAACTCCGGCGCATGCTGGAGCGTGGAGACGAACTCCTGCGCCGGCCGCGTGGCGGGGCCCGCCGCGAACTCCAAGTAGATCTTCTTGAGCGGCTGGTTGGCCATGAAGGCCGCGGTGAAGCGGACGGCGGCGGGGTCGGCGCGCCGCGGCGACAATATCTGCATCAATTCGGCGAAGGTGAGCGGCCCGCGCGGCGCGGGGGCCTGCGGCTCGGCCGGCGCCGCCACGTCCACGGCCTCGTAGCTCTTGTCCTCCGTGTTGACCGAAAGCCGCTGCGTGTTCAATCCGCCGCCCACGAAATGCGGATAGATCTCGAGGCCCAGGGCCATCCCAAGACAGAGCACGCCCACCATGATCATCGTCACCAGCGACGTGTCGAGGGCGTCGGCGTAAGTCTCCGCCGTTTCGGTGGCCAAGGCCATCGATCCAAGGATAGCACGCGCCGCCTCGCGTCGCCAGGCGTCTCAGACCGCGCTGACGAGGCGTATCCTATTAAAAGACTCTTAAGCACTGAGCTGTTAGCAACATATCGGCCGGTGGCGGCTTCGTTGCGTTACCTAATGATGTATCCGGAGGTCATCATGACGCCACGCACCGCTGACACAGCCCCCACGAAGCAAAAGACTCCACTCTCCACCCCGCCCCCGAAGCGCGGCGCGGACCTGCTTCACGACCCTCTCTTGAACAAGGGCACCGCTTTCACCCATGAGGAGCGCCGCCAGTTGGGCATCCTCGGCCTCTTGCCCCCCGCCGTGTCCACGCAGGAAGTGCAGCGCGGCCGCGCCCTCAACAGCGTGCGCAAGGGCGCCACCGACCTCGACAAGTACCTCGAGATGCTCTCGCTGCTCGACCGCAACGAGTCGCTCTACTACCAGCGCCTGATCGCGAACACCGAGGAGCTGATGCCCATCGTCTACACGCCCACGGTCGGCAAGGGCTGCCAGCTCTACGGGCACATCTACCGGCGCGCGCGCGGCCTGTTCATCACGCGCCACGAGCGCGGCATGGTGCGTGAGGTCCTCGCCAACTGGCCGCACAAGGACGTGCGCGTCATCGTCGTGACCGACGGCGAGCGCATCCTGGGCCTGGGAGACCTCGGCTCCAGCGGCATGGGCATCCCGGTCGGCAAGCTCTCGCTGTACACCGCCTGCGGCGGCGTGCCCCCGAGCCAGACGCTGCCCATCACGATCGACGTGGGCACCAACAACGAGACTTTCCTCAAGGACCCGCTGTACCTCGGCGTGCGCGAGAAGCGCATCACCGGCAAGGAGTACGACGACCTCATCGAGGAGTTCGTGCTCGCCGTCCAGGAGCTGTTCCCGAAGGCGCTGATCCAGTTCGAGGACTTCGCCAACCACAACGCGTTCCGCCTGCTGGCCAAGTACCGCGACCGCGCCTTCTGCTTCAACGACGACATCCAGGGCACGGCGGGCGTGACGCTGGCCGGCCTGTACTCCGCCAGCCGCATCACCGGCCGGACGCTGCGCGAGGAGAAGCTCCTGTTCCTGGGAGCGGGCGAGGCGGCGATCGGCATCGCCGATCTCGTCGTCAGCGCGATGGTGGCCGACGGCGCCGAGCGCGGCGAGGCGCTGAAGCGCTGCTGGTTCGTGGACTCGAAAGGCTTGGTGGAGAAGGGCCGCAAGGACCTGCAGGACCACAAGAAGCCGTACGCCCACGCCTTCCATCCGGTCTCCGACCTGGCGGCGGCCGTGCGCGAGCTCGAGCCCACCTGCCTCATCGGCGTCTCGGGCAAGCCGCAGCAGTTCACCGAGGAGATCGTGGCGCTCATGGCGCGCATCAACGACCGGCCGCTCGTGTTCGCGCTGTCGAACCCGACGGCTAACGCGGAGTGCACCGCCGAGCAGGCGTACACGTGGTCGGGCGGCCGGGCGATCTTCGCCAGCGGCAGCCCGTTCCCCGCGGTCCAGTACGACGGCAAGCGCTTCGTCCCGGGCCAGTCGAACAACTCCTACATCTTCCCCGGCGTGGGCATGGGAGCGGTGGCCTGCGGCGCCAAGCGCATCACCGACGAGATGTTCTTCGAGGCGGCGCGGGCGCTGGCCTCGCGGGTGAGCAACAAGGACCTGGAGCAGGGCAGCTTGTTCCCCCCGCTCTCGATCATCCGCGACGTGTCGGCGCATGTGGCCGCGGCGACGGCCCAGGTGGCCTATCAGCGAGGTCTCGCGACCGAGCCGAAGCCGAAGAACCTGCTGGCCTTCATCCGGAGCAAGCAGTACCAGCCCGAGTATCCGAAGTACGCCTAGGTCGCGCCCGGCACGCCTTTGGCGTGCCGGCTGAAGCCCGCGCGCAAGAGGAACGCGCGCGGGGCGCTCTCCAAGGGGGCTCCGCCCCCTATGGCGCCGTCGGGACCGAGCGGAACAGGGTGCCGCTCGGTCCCAGGACGGCTGTTACCCCTGGTCTGGGCAGAAATCCTATAATCGTTCCTAGTCGTTTTCCGTCGGATTCCGGGAGGAGGGACCGGGGTGGACTTCGAGTTCAGCGATGAGCAGCGCATGACGATCGACGGGGCCCGCCGCTTCGCGGCCGAGAGGCTGGCCCCGGTCGTCGCGGAGCTCGATGAGAAAGGCGAGGTCAATCTCGAGGCCCTCAAGGAGCTGGGCTCGCTGGGCTATCTCGGAATGACGGTCCCGGAGGAGTACGGCGGGTCCGCGCTCGGCGCCGTGGCTTACGCCGGCTCGATGGTGGAGCTCAGCAAGGCGGACGCGGGAACGGCGGTCGCCGTCTCGGTCCAGAATTCACTGGTCAACGACGCGATCGTTCATTTCGGGACGGAGAAGCAGAAGAAGGAGTACCTGCCCAAGCTCGCCGGCGGCGAATGGATCGGCTGCTTCTCTCTGACCGAAGCAGGGGCCGGCAGCGACCCCGCCTCGATGGTGGCGACCGCGGTGCGCGACGGCGGAGATTACGTCCTCAACGGGACCAAGAATTTCACGACCAGCGGCGCGATCGCCGACGCGATCGTCGTGTTCGTGCGCTGCGACCCGCAGCCCGGAGGCAAGGGGCTGTCGGCGTTCCTGCTCACCAAGGACGCCGCCGGCTTCCAGGTCGGTAAGCACGAGAACAAGATGGGGATCCGCACCTCCAGCACCACGGAGATGGTGTTCTCGGACTGCCGCCTCCCGGCCGAGGCGCTGCTCGGCGAGGAGGGCAAGGGCCTCAAGATCGCCTTGTCCACGCTCGACGGCGGCCGCATCGGGATCGCGGCCCAGGCGATCGGCATCGCCGAGGCGGCGCTGGACGAGAGCGTGCGCTACGCCAAGGAGCGGGAGCAGTTCGGCAAGCCGATCGCGGAGCTGGAGGGCATCCAGTTCCTGCTGGCGGACATGGCCACCGACGTGGAGCTGGCCAAGACGATGCTCTTCAAGGTGGCCTGGCTGAAGGACTCGGGGCACAAACGCTTCACCAAGGAAGCCGCCATGCTCAAGCTCTTCGCCTCGGAGATGGCCCATCGCGTCTGCCATAAGGCGGTGCAGATCCACGGGGGCTACGGATTCATGAAGGAGTACAAGGTGGAGCGGCTGTACCGGGATCAGCGGATCACGGAAATATACGAAGGCACCTCCGAGATCCAAAGGGTCGTCATCGCCAGGAACATTCTAGGGTAAATCAAATGAACATAGCGGTCATCCTCAGGCAGGTCCCGGACACCGAGGCCGTCGTCCAGCCGGACGCGGCCCGGCCCGGCAGCATCCAAGAGGCGGAGCTCAAGTTCGTCCTCAACCCGTTCGACGAGTACGCGGTGGAGGAAGCGGTGAAGATCACCGAGAAGGCCGGGGGCGACGCCGTGGGCTTCTGCATCGGCCCCGACCGCTCCGAGGCGGCTATCCGCGGCGCCCTGGCCGTGGGCCTGCGCCGCGCGGTCTTGATCACGGACGCCGCGGCGGTGGAGGCGGACGTGGTCACGCAAGGCCGCATCCTGGCCGCGGCGATCAAGGGCTTCGCGCCCGAGCTGATCCTCTGCGGCCGCGAGCTGATCGACACGTCGGACGACGCCATGGCCGCGGTCGTGGCGCACTTCCTGGACATCCCGCACGTGCTCGAAGCGGTCAAGATCGAGGTGGACGGCGGCAAGGCGACGGTCACCCGCGAGGTGGAAGGCGCCGACCTCGAGATCGAAGCCCGGCTGCCGGTGGCCGTCTCCTGCTGCAAGGGGCTCAACGAGCCGCGCTACCCGAAGATCCTCGACATCAAGCGCTCCCGGACGAAGGAGATCAAGCGGCTCACCCTGGCCGAGCTCGGGCTCGAGTCTCTACCCGCGAAGAGCCGGGTCGTGGAGCTCCGGCTCCCGCCCGCCCGGCCGAAAGGCATCCGGGTGGACGGAGAGCCCGCCGTCGCGGCGGGGCAGGCGGCGGAGTGGCTGTCCAAGACAGCCAAGGTGGTTTGAAATGGGCGGCATACTGGTTTGGGCCGAGACGTCGAAGGACGGGATGCGCAAGGCGACCCGCGAAGCCGCGGCCGTGGGCCTGAAGCTGGCCGAACAGACCGGGGCGCCGCTGGCCGCGGTCGTCTGCGGCGCGACGCCGGAGGCGGCCGCCGGGCTGGGCCGGCTCGGGTTCTCCAAGGTGTACGCCGCGGCCGGACCCGCGTTCGAGAAGTACTCCAGCGAGGCTTACGCCGCGGCGGTCGCGGACGCGGGCGCGCGCATGGGAGCGGACGTATTCCTGATGGGGGCTACCGCGCTCGGGCGCGACCTCTCGGCGAGCCTGGCCGCGCGGCTCGACGCGGCGCTGGCCACGGACGTGACCGACATCCAATGGGGCAAGACCCCGCTGACGGTGATCCGGCCCGTCTACTCCAGCAAGCTCCTCGCCGTGACCGAGCTCGCGGCGGAGCGCAAGGTGCTCTCGCTGCGCCCGAACGTCTTCCACGCGGGCGCGGAGCGCGAGCAGACCGCCCAGGTCGAGCCGCTCCCTTGCGAGGCCGCGAACATCCGCGCGCAGGTGCTCCGGGCGATCGAGGACGCCGGGGACGCCCTGGACGTGACCGAGGCGGACATCATCGTCTCCGGAGGCCGCGGAGTCGGCGGCCCCGACGGCTTCAAGCTCATCGCCGACCTCGCCCAGACCCTGCGCGGCGCGGTGGGCGCGTCGCGGGCGGCCGTGGACGCCGGCTGGATCCACTACAACCACCAGGTGGGACAGACGGGCAAGGCGGTCTCGCCGGTGCTCTACATCGCCTGCGGCATCTCGGGGGCCATCCAGCATTTCGCCGGCATGGGCTCGTCCAAGTTCATCATGGCCGTCAACAAGGACAAGGACGCCCCGATCATGGAGAAGGCCGACTTCTGCATCGTGGGAGACTTATTCAAAGTGCTGCCGATCCTCAAAGAGGAGCTGGCCAAGGTCGTCAAGACGAACTGATGGACTACGAGATCCTGAAGACCGACGAGAAGGACGCGGTCCTGACGGTCACGCTCAGCCGGCCCCAGGCGCTCAACGCCCTCAACTCCCGGTTCTTTCGGGAGATGGACCACGTGCTCGCGGCGGCCGCCGCTAAGCCCGGCCTGCGGGCCATGATCGTGACCGGCGAGGGCAAGGCCTTCGCGGCCGGGGCCGACATCGCCGAGATGGCGGGCATGGACGCCGCCGCCGCCGCGGAGTTCTCGCGCGCGGGGCAGCGCACCTTCCGCGCCATCGAGGAGTTCGAGCTGCCCGTGATCGCCGCCGTCAACGGCTTCGCCCTCGGCGGCGGCTGCGAGCTGGCCCTGTCCTGCGACATCCGCATCGCCAGCGCCGCGGCCAAGTTCGGCCAGCCCGAGGTCAAGCTGGGCCTGACGCCGGGCTACGCCGGGACCCAGCGGCTGCCGAGGCACGTCGGCGCGGGCAACGCACTGTACCTGCTGCTCGCCGGCGAAATGGTCACGGCTGAGGAGGCGCTGCGCATGGGGCTGGTGCAGAAGGTGGTGGCCCCGGAGCAAGTGATGGCCGAGGCGCTGGACCTCGCCAAGAAGATCGCCGCCAGGGGCCCGCAGTCCGTGCGCAAGGTCAAGCGCCTCGTCCGCCAGGGGCTGCTCTCGACGTTCGACGCGGGCTGCGCGATGGAGTCGACGGAGTTCGCCTCCCTGTTCGGCGGCGAGGGCGGCGAGGGCATGAAGGCTTTCTTGGAAAAACGTCAACCCAAATGGTGAACCATGGACTACGCGCAACGGCTTGAGAACGTCGCGGTGCTGGGCGCCGCGGGCAAGATGGGCAGCGGCATCGTGCTGCTGGTCGCCGTGGAGATGGCGGACCTGGGCCTGAAGCCGGAGAACAAGGGCAAGAAATACGTGCTCCATGCCGTGGACGTCTCGCACGCGGCCCTGTCGGGGCTGATGAAGTACATGCGGGAGCAGGCGCGCAAGACCGCGGAGAAGCGCATCGTCGCCTTGCGCGCGGTCTACGCGGACCGGCCCGACCTCGTCGAGAACCGGGACATCATCGAGCAGTACGTCTGCGACGTGCTCGACGTGATCCGCCCGGTCACCGTGCTCGAGGCGGCCTGCGAGGCCAACGTGATCTTCGAGGCCGTCAGCGAGGACGTGGAGCTCAAGGCACGGCTGCTCACCCGCGTGGCGGCCGACAATCCCCGCCGGCCGTGGGTGTTCACCAACACCTCCTCGGTCCCGATCGAGGAGATCGACGCCAAGGCCCGGCTCGGCGGCCGGATCATGGGCTTCCATTTCTACAACCCGCCCGCCGTGCAGAAGCTGGTGGAGCTCATCCGCGGCCGGACCACGCTGCCGGAGGTGGCGGAGTTCGCGCAAGCGCTCACGAAGAGCCTGCGCAAGACCGTCGTGCCCTCCAGCGACACCGCCGGCTTCATCGGCAACGGGCATTTCATGCGCGACCTGCTCCATGCCATCGCCGAGGCCGAGCGGTTGAGCCGCGAGATGCCGTTCGTGGAGGCGGTGTACGCGGTCAACCGGGTCAGCCAGGATTTCCTCGTGCGGCCCATGGGCATCTTCCAGCTCGCGGACTACGTCGGGCTCGACGTGTGCCAGTGCATCCTGCGGGTGATGGACCCCCGGCTGCCGGGGCAGAACCTGCGCAGCCCGCTGATCGACCGCCTGCTGGGCCTCGGCGTGCGCGGCGGCCAGAACCACGACGGTTCCCAGAAGGACGGGTTCCTGCGCTACGAGCGGGGCAAGCCGGCCGGGGTGTACGATCCCGAGGGCAAGCGGTACGTTCCGATCTCCGAGTTCCAGGCGACGGCGGACGCGAAGCTGGGACCGCTGCCGGAGCCGGCGCTGGCGTGGAAGGCGGCGGTACGGCATCCCGCCCGGGAGAAGGTCTTGGCGGACTTCTTCGGCAAGCTCGAGACCCTGCGGACGCCGGGAGCCGAGCTGGCGCGGCGCTACGGCGCGCGCTCGCGCGAGATCGGCCTCGGGCTGGTGCGCGACGGCGTGGCCGCCAAGGCCGAGGACGTGAACACGGTCCTGCTGACGGGCTTCTTCCACGCTTACGGACCGATCAACGACTACTTCTCCGAAAAGGTGGCGCGATGAACACCGCGAACAGACCGCGACGAAAGGTGTACGTGGCCGCAGGCTACAACACCGTCTCCATGGGGACGGGCAGGAAGGAATTCAGCCCCAAGAAACCGCGCCCGGGGCTGGAAGATTACATCCAGCAGGCCGGCCGGGGCGTGTTGGGACAGATCGGCGGCGCCAAGAACGTCGACGAGGGCGTCATCGGCAACTTCATGGCTGCCCGCTTCAACAGCCAGGGAAACCTCGCCGCCCTCATCCCGGCCATCGACCCGGGCCTGCAGTACAAGCCATGCACACGGACAGAGGGCGCTTGCTGTTCCGGAGCCTTGGCGCTGATGTCCGCCGTCAAGTCCGTGCTGGCCGAGACCGCCGAGACCGTCCTGGCCGTCGGCGTCGAGGTCCAGAACACGGTGAAGGCGGTCTACGGGGCCGACATACTGGCCACGGCCGGCTGGAGCCGGGAGCGAAAGGCGGGCCACGCGTATTTCTTCCCCGGCAAGTTCAGCGACCGCGCCGGCGCCTACTTCCAAAAGCACGGGCGCGAGCGCACCCGCAAAGCCATGGCGCGCTGGTACCGCAACGCCATCGAGAACGCGCGGCTGTGCCCCACGGCCCAGGAGCACCACAACACCGCCAAGGACCTCGAGGCGCTGGCCATGGCCGAGCCCAACCCGAAGAGCTTCGTCGAGCATCTGAACTTCTACGATTGCTCCAAGGTGTCCGACGGCGCCTGCGCCGCGGCCGTCCTCTCCGAGGAGGGGCTCCGCCGCGCGGGCATCCCGAAGAGCGAGGCGGTGGAGATCGTCGCCTGGGGACAGGTGGAGGCCGACCTCACGCGAGCGCCGGAAGACCCGACCCGTCTCGAGACCACGCGGCAGGCGGTCGAACAGGCGCTCAAGGCGGCGGGCGTCGCCACAGACCGGCTGCGCACCGTCGAGGCCCACGACTGCTTCACCATCGCGGGGCTCATGGCGGTCGAGGCCATCGGTTTGGCCAAGCCCGGCGAGGGGCCCGATTTCGTGCTGGCCGGCGAGACGTCCCGCGGCGGGCGCGTGCCCGTCAACACCACCGGCGGCCTCATCGGCTGGGGCCATCCCACCGGCGCGACCGGCGTGCACCAAGCGGTGACGCTCTGGGAACAGCTCACGGGCAAGGCGGGCGACTGCCAGCTCGAGCCGGATGCGAAGCGGCCCTACGGCCTCTCCATCAACATGGGCGGAGACGACAAGACCGTGGTCGCCATCCTGTACCGCAAAGGCGGTTAAGCGCCCGTGCGCTGGCACACTGTAGACGCCGTCGTCGTAGGGACCGTCCTCCCTATCGCCGTCGGGCTGTTCCTGCGGACGGTCTGGGGCAAGTTCCGGCTGCTGCGGGCGTTGGCCCCGTCGCCCGAACCCGTGGCGGAGCACCCGCGTCGGTTGCGGGAGCTTTTGACCGTGTTCCTCGGGCAGGAGAAGCTCTTCCAAGACCCCGTGCCCGGGATCATGCATGCCGTCATCTTCTGGGGCTTCTGCGTGCTGCTCTTGCGCGCCCTGACCCTCTTCGGCATGTCTTTCGCCGGCTTCGAATTCCACCTCCCGTGGCTTGGCCGCGAGACCGTGCTCGGGCATTGCTACGGCCTGTCGAAGGACACGGCCAATATCGCCGTCAGCGTCATGGTGCTCGTGGCTCTTTGGCGCCGCTATGTGGCCCGCGTGCCGAGGCTGCGCAACACCGGAGCCGCCCTGTTCGTGCTGCTGATGATCCTGGGGCTGATGCTCAGCGACATGGTGTTCGAGGCGGCCCTGCGCGGCGCGATCCCGGCGCCCGCGGGGCACGCGGCCCTGCTGTTCCATTGCGTCGGCATCCTGGTGTTCTTGGCCTATCTGCCCACGGGCAAGCACATGCACGTGATCTCGTCGGTCTTCAACGTCTACCTGCGGCCCCTGCACCGCAGCGGAAGATTGACCAAGCTGGACATGGCGGATGAGAAGGTCGAGACCTTCGGCACGCCCCATATCGAGCAGCTGACCTGGAAGGACGGCCTGGACCTCTACACCTGCACGGAATGCGGCCGCTGCAATGAAGCGTGCCCCGCCAACGGCGTCGGCAAGAAGCTGGCCCCGCGCGAGATCGTGACCGCCGAGAAGGAATGCCTGCAGCGCGAGGCCGGGCGCCTGCTCCGCAGCGACGGCAAGGAGGCCGAGGAGCTGACGCCCGCCGTCGTCTCAGCCGAGGAGATCTGGGCCTGCACCGCCTGCCAAGCCTGCGAACAAGCCTGCCCCGTCAACATCTCCCACGTGCAGCGCATCAATTCCCTGCGGCGAAGCGAAGTGATGATGCAGGGGAGGTTCCCGGCGGAGCTCAAGCGGGTCTTCAAGGGCCTGGAGACGAACTCCAATCCCTGGGGCGTCGGCTCCTCCCGCCGCATGGAGTGGGCCAAGGGCTTGGACCTGCCGCTGTGGCGACAGACCAAGGGCGCCGAATACCTGCTTTACTTCGGCTGCGCCGGCAGCCTCGACGACCGCGCGGTCAAGGTCAGCCGCAGCCTGGTCAGCCTGCTCAAGCGCTGCGGGGTCTCCTTCGCGGTCCTGGGCGAGGAAGAGCCGTGCTGCGGCGAGACCGCCCGGCGGCTGGGCGAGGAGGCCCTCGGCCAGACGCTGGTCGAGCAGAACGTCGCGCTCTTCAACGAGCTGGGGGTCAAGAAGATCCTGACCTCCTGCCCGCATTGCTACAACACGTTCAAGAACGAGTACCCGGATTTCGGCGCGAAGCTCGAAGTCGTCCATCACACCCAGCTCCTGCAGGACCTGGTCCGCCAAGGCAGCCTCAGGCCTGGCGCCGCAACGGCCGCGCGGGTGGCGATCCATGATTCCTGCTACCTCGGACGGGTCAACGGCGTGTTCCAGCCCGCGCGCGACCTGCTCGCGGCCGTCGGCGGCGTGGAAGCGGCGGAGCCCCGGCGCTCCGGCGAGCGAGGCTTCTGCTGCGGGGCCGGCGGAGGGATGTTCTGGCTCGAGGAGAAGGGGGAGCGCATCAACTACGAGCGGGTGCGCCAGCTGGCCGAGACCCAGCCCGCGGTCATCGCCACCTCCTGTCCCTACTGCCTGACGATGCTGGAGACGGGGGTCGCCGACATCGGCCGCGAGGGCATCGCCGTCAAGGATCTGGCCGAGATACTGGACGAGGCGCGGTAAGACAGCGCGCGACGACAGTCCGCATGTCAAAAAATAAGAAGCACGCCCCGGAGGTGCCCCCGCCTCCTTCCCCCTTTTGGTTGCCGGCGCTCCTCTTCCTGGCCCTCCCCATCTACGAGATGCGCTGCGCGCTCGCTGAGCACGACTTCCCTCACAAGGCGACGTTCGTCCATGACCAGGTCCTGAGCGCGCTCTCGATCCTCTGCTTCGTCGCCGCCGCCGGCCTCGCGGTCAGCGCCAGAGTCCGGGACGCGGTCCGCGACCACCTGGACTCGCTCGGCCGGCGCCCTGCGCGCGCCCACGCCATCTGGTTGGGGGCGGGCTTTCTGGCGCTGTGGGCGTGGCTGTGGTTCATCCGCTATTGCCAGTACCGAAGCTTCGGGCTGGCGGTCGACACCACCGACAGCATCAGCATGGCCCATCATTTCGTGCATTTCGGGACGCTGGTCCGCCCGGCCGAGGGGATCAGCAACGGATTGTCCGAGCATTTCACCCTGCTCGAGGCGGTCTTCTCGCCGCTCACGCTCCTTTCGCGCAGCCCTGTCCTGCTGCTGCTGGCGGAGAACTTCTTGTTGGTATCGGGACCCATCGCCGTTTACGGCCTGGTGTGGACGCTGACCGCATCGTCTTTCGCCGCCTTCGCCGGTCTGCTCCTCGCGCTGTCGTCTCCGGTGTTCTACGAGGTCCTCACCGCCAACTTCTCACTCTCCTTCAACTGGCAGGGAGTCCTCATGCTCTGGGCGATGCTTTTCGCCTTGCGTCGCCGCTGGTGGAGTGCGGGGCTGTTGACGCTCCTGCTGGCCGGCTGCACCGAGGAGATGCCGGTGGTGTTCTTCGGGCTCGGCCTGTACTCGATCCACGCGCTCGGCTGGAGGCAGTGGAGGAGCTGGCTGATCGGCCTCGGGATCTGCGCAGCGAGCCTCGGCCTTTGGTTCTACGAGCAGGACGTCATGCGCCACTTCAGCGCATTGGAAGGCACGGTCGGGCGAGGGGTCCTCGTGCGGCCGGAGCATTTCCGGCTCCTCGTCCCCGAGGGGACGCCCACGGACCGCATCCTCATCGAAATCGTCTCGCACCCGCTTCGCACGTTCGCCGGCCTCTTCTCCTCCCATTACAACTTCTACCCGACCTTGCAACTCTTGTTCTCCTCGGGGTTGCTGCCTCTGCTGTCGCCGTGGCAACTGCTCCCCTTCGCGTGCGCCGATCTTCCCCACCTCTTGGCTACATTTCAGATCAGGCCGGAGAGCCTCCTTGGCGGCATCCCGAACGATGTCGGGTTCCAGAACTTCGGCCTCCGCTATGGCGCCATCGTGTGGGGTCCGTTGTTCTGGGCGACCGCCTACGGCATCCAAAAGGCCTACCTCTGGTTAAGCTCCAGGAAATGGGAAGGGTGGCTTCTCGTATGGGCTCTCCTCGTCGCCGGCTTCGGCTTCCGGGTCGCCCATCGCACCTTGAGCGCAGCCTCGATGGTCAAGGCACAGTGGTTCGACGCGGTTCCCGCCCTCGCCTCGCGGATACCTCCGGACGCCCGGGTCTGGACCGACGAGTGGGCTTCTCCCGTCCTGGCGAACCGCCCGTGGATCGACTCGCTGACCATGTATCGCCAGGCCCAGCACGGAAGGTTGTTCCGTCCCGACTTCGTCCTCTATCCCCGGGAGTTCTCGTACTACGCGCCCTCGCCGTACAAGCTGCAAGTGCTGACCTTCCTGGCGCGGGAGGGCTACGTGAAGGTCGCCGAGGAGTCCGATTTCCTTCTCTTGGCGCACCCGAAGCCCGATCCTCATCCGACGGCCACGCCGCAGTGGATCGAACTTCCGGCGCCACAGGAGAGGGTAGCGGCAATCTATGTCCGGGACGTGCTGACCGGAGGCGCGCAAGCGTCGTCGAACGGGCCCGGCGCGCTCGCAGAGTTACCTGATGCGGAAGCGATCAACGCCGAAGCGGAGAAACTTTCGAGCCAAGGCCGCTTCGATGAGATCGCGGATGCCTTTCGGAAGTTGATCCGCTGGGATTCCAAGCTCTTTCAGGCCCGAGTCAATCTTGGAATTACCCTCGCAGATCAACAGAAGTGGAAGGAGGCCGAGGAGCAGTTCCGGACGGCGATCGAGTTGAGCCCGAACCACCCGCAGTCCCACTTCAACCTGGGTGAATGCCTGCGGTTCCAGAACCGCATCGACGAGGCGACGACGGAGTACGCTGAAGCCAAGCGATTGGACCCCAAACACTTCGCGGCCCTTCCGTAGCGCAGGGCGCGACTACCGGTTACGCGACGCGTGGCGCGCAATGAGCAGGCTACTTGGCCGAGCAGCGGTCCACGGAGTGGACCTCCCAATAGAGCTCTTCGCGGAACTCGGGGGTGATGTCCAGGCGCCCGATCGAGGCCTTCGAGAATATCTCGCGCAGGGGCGCGGCGTTGTAGGACTTGGCTCCGTGGAAGACCTTGTGGATGAGCTCGTTGACCGGCCCGGCGCCCTGGTTGTAGGCGGCCACGGCGGTGAGCCACCCCCTGCGCTCGCCGGTCACCTCCGTGAAGCGGTCGCGGCGCATATACGCCAGGTACGCGGCGCCCAAGCCGAAGTTGGTCTCGAGGTTGAAGATATGGCCGTGCTCGTCTTTGTGGGAGAGCACGGCGCGACGCTTCGCCCTCTGCTTGGCGGCGATCTCGGAGGCGGGCGCTCCGGAAGCCTGGAGAGCTCGGATCTCTTTCGCGAGCGCGTCCACGTCGGGCGCGCCCTCGACGCCCGCGGGCATGCTCGCGCCGAGCTGCCGCGCGTAGGCTTCCGTCTGCGCCCAAAGCGTAGGATCTGCCCGCAGGCGCGAGATGACCATGGCGACGGTGTCGTTGGTGAGCTGAGCCACGCCCTTGGCGGAGGTCGTCCAGCCCGAAGCCCGCGGGTCGAAGCTCGATTCGCGGAAGGTCAGGCACATGAGCAAGGCGGAAGGGATGTCGAAGTTCTCGGCCGCCGCGCGGGTGGCGCGCACCAGCCGCCACAAGTCGGTGGCCGCGAAGCCCGCGTCGCGGGACACGTCCAAACGCACGCCCTTTTTCAAGAAGTGGCGGATCAGGGCCGGCCGGTCCTTGTACACCTCGGAGGGCAGCTGCGGGATGTTGAGGACCGTGAGGATGAAGGACTTCTCGACCTCCGACAACCGGCGCCCCTTGTGGGCCGCGAGCAGCTCGGCGTACTGGGCCTGCGCCTCGACGCTGACCGGCGCGCCCAACCCATCCACCGCCGCCGTCGAGCTCGCGGGCGCGCGAAGCTCGCGGGCCCCGGCCCGGGGCCCGCCGCTCCCACCTCCGGGCTGGGCAGCCCAGAGCGGCATGAGGGTCAGCATCAGCAACAGCGCCATCACCACTTCGACTTTACCTCTCAAGCGGACGCCATGCAAACGTCTTCTGACCCCCTGTTCGTTTACCGGCCGCCGGATTACGTGTTATCATCTCTCGTCGGCCTTGCCGTCGCGGCCGACGTGCAGATCCATGGCCGGCGAAAAGATCCTCATCGTCGAAGACGACCTGGCCTTCCTCAGGCTGCTGAAGGAAGGATTGCAGGCCGAGCGGTACCAGGTCTCCACCGCGCGGGATGTCTTCCAAGCCCGCATCGAAGTCAAGCGCGCCCCCCCCGCGTTGATGCTGCTGGACGTGGGCCTGCCGGACGAGAGCGGGCTCGACCTGTGCCGCGAGCTCAGAGCCGAGCCGCGCACGGCGAGCCTGCCGATCCTCTTCGTGACCGGCAAGAAGAGCCTCGCGGACAAGGTGCTGGGGCTGAAGCTCGGAGGCGACGACTACCTCACCAAGCCCTTCGAGCTTCCCGAGCTGCTCGCGCGGGTCGAGGCCTTGCTCCGGCGCTCCAAAGGCGCGGGCGGGGCGGCCGAGAGCTTGGCGGAAGGGGAACTGCGCGTGGACTTGGCCGCGCACCAGGCGTATCTTAAAGGAAAGCCTCTGAAGCTCTGGCCGAAGGAGTTCTTGCTGCTGGAAGCCTTCCTCCGCGCGAGGAACCGGATGCTCACGCGCCAACATCTCTACGAGGCCGTCTGGCGGGTCCCCTACGACGGCAACACCCGGCAGGTCGATTTCCTCGTCCACCGCCTGCGCCAGAGGCTGGGGCCCTACGAGGACCGCATCGTCGGCGTGCGCGGGCTCGGCTACCGCTTCGAAAGCCGCTGACCCGATGCGGCTGAGGACCCGGCTCTCCTGGGCGTTCGGCGGGCTCGCCGTGGCGGTCCTCGGGCTTTCCGCCGCCCTGACCCTATGGGCCGAAGACCGCTACCTCGTGCGCAAAGACCGCGAGGAGAATCTCCTCCTGCTCTCCCGCTTCGCCCAAGGCTGCGGCGAGGCGCTGCGGCTCAAGAGCGACGCGGGGCTCGTCGCCTACGTCCTCTCGGCATCCGAGGAGCCCGGCCGGGTCTTCGCCGGCTTCTTCCCGCCCAACGGGACGGCGGTGATCCACAGCGACCCCTCGCTGCGCGGCGAGGCCATCATCCCGCCGGCGTCGGTCCGCAAGCTGATGGCGAAGGGATCCTCGGAGGTCCCGAAGCCGGACCTCCACACCGGCAATCCCCTTCAGATCCTCCTGCAAAAGGTGACCGCCGAGGGACGCGAACGCGGCGTGGCCGCGCTCGGCTTCGATCCGGCTCACCTGAGAGCCCGCCGGCTAACGGCCTTGAGCAACAATCTGCGGCGCATCGGCGCCGTCTCGCTCGCGGCGCTGGCGGCGAGCGTCCTGCTCGCTTTCTATCTCGCCTTCCTCGTGACCAGGTCCGTCGAGGAGCTCTCTCGAGGCGCCCGGGCGCTGGCCTCGGGCGACCTACGCCATCGCATCCCGGTCCGGGGCGCCGACGAGGTGGGCGACCTGGCCCGGGAGTTCAACGCGATGGCCGAGCGGCTCGAGCAGGCCGAAAGGAGCCGGGAGGATTTCCTCTCCTCCATGACCCACGAGCTCCGCTCCCCCACCGCCTCCATCGCGGGCTACTCCGACATGCTGCTGAGCGGCGAGGGCGGCCCTCTCGAGCCGAAGCAGGAGGAGTGGGCCGAGGCCATCAAGCGCTCCGCCAAGCGCCTGGGCGCGATGATCAACAATCTTCTCGACGTCGCGAAGCTCGAGGCGGGGCTTCTGGAGTTCGCGCCGGCCGAGGTCCCGCTCGCGGACGCCGCGGCCGACGCCGCCGACTCGCTGCTGCCTTTGGCGCGCGAGAAGGGAGTCTCCATCCGGGTGCCTCCCGATGAGGGGCTGTCGGCCTGGGCCGATCCGGATTCGGTGGCCCAGGTGTTCACGAATCTGCTCGGCAACGCGCTCAAGTTCACGCCGCAGGGCGGCGAGATCGTCGTGGAGGTGCTCGCGGGCGCCGAAAGCCGCGGCGAGGTCCTGGCGCGGGTATGCGACTCGGGTCCGGGGATAGCGGACGAGGCCCTCGCGAAGCTCTTCACTCGTTTCTATCAGGCGCCGGGGACGCGGGAGAAGACGCCGGGCAAGGGCACGGGGCTGGGGCTCTATCTTTCAAGGCGGCTCATCGAGGCGCAAGGCGGGCGGATCTGGGCGGAGAACCGGCGACCGGCGGGCGCGATCCTCAGCTTCTCTTTGCCTGCGGCTCAAAAGAAGCGGGCCGCCTAATACCTCGCGGCCGATCTTGTCCGTCGGTGCCTTGGCCAGTCGTCCGCTGAGTATCACTGCGTGACATCTATTGTGTTTCGGTCCCATCCATTCCCATACTACACCAGCAGACGTTATCCAACGTTGCCTTGCGACCCTTTCCCGCTTGACGGCGAGGCCGCTCTAGCGTATTCTCCCTGCGCAGGCGCCGCGCCAGCCGCGGCCGGACGGGGAGGGAACTGGATGCAGGTGACGAAGAAGCCGTACAAGATCGCGATCATCTCGACGCATGGGACGGGAAAGACAACCCTTTGCTACGACGTCGCCGCTGCTTTCAAGAAGATCAATCTCAGGACGAAGGTGTTCTCCGAGGTCGCCTCCCTCGCCTTCGAGCAGGGCATCCCCATCAACCAGTCCACGACCCTCTCGGCGCAGCTCTACATCATGCTCACGCACATCTGCGAGGAGCTCAAGGGCGGCTTGCGCAACTACGAGGTCGTGGTGTGCGACCGCAGCGTGTTCGACAATTGGGTCTACCTGGAGCGGCGCTGCGGCCGGGGCGCCAACTCGTTCATCCTCGACTTCATCAGGCGCTACGCCGAGGAGTTCCCCTACGACGCCGTCTACAAGCTTCCGCTCGTCGGCGAGCTTTTACCCGACGGGGTGCGCGACGCCGACAGCCGCAAGTTCCAGGCGGACATCTACGAGCGGCTCAACGAAGTGCTCAACGAGCTGGCGATCCCCCACACGACGCTGCCGGTCCCGCGCTCCGCGCTGCGCCACGAGTGGCGCGACTTCATTCTCGAGGAGACGCTGTCGCGGCTGCGGCCCGCGATCGCCGGCGGCGTCCCCGTGCCGGCGCTGGCCGGATAATCGCAAGCGACACCATTGCCGGGTGTCCGGCGTCTAAAGCCGAGCGACGCGCGCATTTGCTATCGTCGCCGCATCCGTATTCCATGAAGATACTGCTCGTCACCTCGAGCCCCGACGCTCCGTGGGGCAGCCAAGCGCTGGCCGAGAGCGGCCATGATGTCGTTGTCGCCGCCCGAGTCGCGCAGGCGCGCAAAGAGGCGCGCACCGGCGCCTTCGACGTGGCCGTGGTCAATGGCGACATCGACGGGAAGGGCGATGGAACGGCCTTGGCGGACGAGCTCGCGAAGTCCGTGCCGGCCCTCAAGATCGTCCTGGTGGCCGACACGGCCGGTCCCCGGCCCGCGGGGCGGATAGCGGTATTCGGCAAGCCGTCCTGCTTGGCGGACCTGAGAGCCATTTTCCACGCGATCGAGTCTCCCGCGGGCCCGGTCGCGACGATCGACTACCCATGTCCTGGAGAGAAGATCACGGCCAGCTCCTATACCTTCCGCATCCGCGTGCTCGGGGACCACTGCAGGGTCGAAGTCAGCGTAGACGGCGGCTCCTGGCACACCTGCCGCCGCAGCGGCGATCATTGGTGGTACGATTGGTCGGACTTCGACAAGGGCCCCCATACGCTGAGGGCTCGGGCGCTGGAAGAAGGCCAGGACGAAGGCACGTCCGCCGTGCGCGAGTTCGTGGTCGTTCGCTAGCGGCTTGCCGGCGCCTGACGAAATCGCGGCGCCGCGGCTTTCCACTCAGTTCCGGACGGGCTAGGGCGCGTCCAAGATGTCCGGCCCGCAGCAGATTAATCCTTATTCCGCATCAACAATATTCCTAAAAAAGACTTTAGTGGGAGCCGTCCGCGCTTGTGGAGCATACTCCCCTCATGAAACGGAAAACCTTCTTGGCGGCATCTATCGCTTCCCTCCTGTCTTTATCCTTGCCGGGCGCCTGTGAGGAGCTTGGGGCCGTGCTGGAGCGGGTTTCCAGCCCCGACATCCAGGTCGACGCCGCCCGAGACGCCGTCCGAGCGGCGGATGTCCCCCCCGTCCCGCAGGCGCGTGATGTGGAGCTCACCGCGGAGCAGCGGGCGATGCTGATCGAGGCCTCCATGGTCCTCGAGAGCGACATGGTCGAAGATCTTCGCAAGCAGACCGCGGAGTGGGCCAAGACGAACAGCCCCGAGAAGGTCAACGAACTGTTGCACGAGCGGATCACCGAACTGGCGGGCACGGAAAAATACAAGAGCCTCTTCGGGGACCCTTCGGACAACAGGCCGGACATGCAGCGGAGTTGGCGCGAGACGGTCAATGCCTTCCAGAGCCGCGCCCTGCCGGATGCCGCTCCCGTGCAGAACCCGAACCGCCAGCAGATCGTGGCCGCGCTGAGCGCGAGACCGCAGGATTCGGCGGCCGCGGAGTCCGGCGGCTCGGCCGAAGAAGTGTACAAGGCCCACAAGGCCGCCTTCGTTAAGATCTGTCAGAAGTACTCGGACGTGGATAAACAAGGCGACGGCTTCCCGCGCGCCATCCTGGGCATCCTGCGGGCGGAAACCAATTTCGGGCAGGGCTGCGACCGCTCGCGGTCGGGCTCGTGCGGATCGCCTTCGCCGGTCTCTCGAGCCATGAACGGGGCCCAGCGCAACGCGGCCTTCCGGATCGGCGCCAAAGGGATGTTCGGGCCCTGGCAGGCGACGACGGCTCCGGCCTCATCCGCCGGGGCGGCCGGGATATGCCAGTTCCTCCCCGGCACGGCGGAAGGACAGCTCGCGGCCTTCCGGCGCGACTTCGGCGGCGACGGCCCCAACCTCTTCGGCTTCGATGGCTGCGTCCCGATGGTCGCCATCTACTTGAAAGACTATCTGGACAAGCACCACGGCGCGCGCTCGGGGATCGAGAACGCGGTCCGGGCGTACAACGGCGGGGCGGGATTCAACCCGAACAACAAGGAGACGAAGGGCTACCACGCGAAGGTCATGAAGTCCATGCAGGCCCAGACCGGCGTCCCTCAGACCTGCCGCGAAATCCTCGCGTCGGCGGGGAACTAAAGCGCCGCAAATCGCTAACGGCCGACGGCGCCGAGCCTTTCAAGCCGGGCGCGCCGGCGCATCGCCCGCCAGCAGAACCAAACCGCGCCGCCGCCCAACGCGAGCACCCCGGCGACGATCCAGCGCAGTTGCGCGCGACGCGCGCGCTTGCGCCGGATCTCCTCCTGCCGCCGCTCGAAGGCCGCGCGGTCCTCGAGCAGCGTCTGACACACCTTCACCCTCACGCGCCGCAACTGCTTATAGTCTTCGTACGCGTCGTTCAACCGGACGTAGCTTCCGGCGTCGTTCTTGCTCCGCTTCATGAGTTCCGGCAATCCCGCCGCGACCCGGATGCGGAACAGCCGCATGAGCTGCCTCGTCCCGTCGGCCAAGTCACCGCAGGCGCGGTCCACCTCGGCCGCCAACGCGGCGCGATCGCGCTCCAAAGGCGCTAGATCGTCCGCCCGGGCGTAAAGAGCCCGCAGAGCGTCGAGCCGGTCGACGGAAGGCATGATCCGGTCGCCCTCGGCGTGCAGGCGCGTTCTGATGCTCTCGATGGCCTTATCGTCGTCGGAGGCACCGCTGCCGGCCAGCTTCCAGCGCCTTCGATCGGATTGGGAGCCCATCGAGGCCCTCAGGATGAACTCGATGGTACTTCCGACCTGTTCGTCGGCAAGTTCGTCCTGCCTCTGCCGCGAATGCTCCTGGGCCCCGCTCAACGCGGCCGCCATGGCAAGGGCCAGCGCCGTCAGGGCGCAGGGGTGAACCCGCATCGCAAGGGAGGCTTAACGCCGGGCTCTCAGGTTCTCTTTGGAGAACTGCCTCTCCAGGCTGGCGTCGGTGAACCGGCCGTCCTTGCGGATCAGCTTGCCGTCGAACCACATCTCCCCGCCGCCGTACTCCGGCCGCTGGATGACCACCATGTCCCAGTGGACGGCGGACTTGTTGCCGTTGTCCGCGTCGTCGTAGGAGTTGCCCGGGGTGAAGTGGAAGGAGCCGGCGATCTTCTCGTCGAAGAGCGTGTCGAGCATCGGCTCCCGGACGAAGGGGTTGAGCCCGATCGCGAACTCGCCCACGTACCGCGCGCCCGCGTCGGTGTCGAAGACCTTGTTGAGCTTGTCGGAGTTGGCGTCCGCCACAGCCTCCACGATGCGGCCGTTCTTGAAGGTCAAGGTCACGCCGTGGTAGACGATGCCGTCGTGCAGCGTGGGGGTGTTGTAGCGGATCGTGCCGTTGACCGAGTCGCGCACCGGCGCCGTGAAGACCTCGCCGTCCGGGATGTTGACCTTGCCCGCGCACTTGATGACCGGGATGTTCTTGATCGAGAAGGAGAGGTCCGTGCCGCGGCTGGTCAGGCGCACCTTGTCGGTGCGCCGCATCAAGGCAACGAGACGGTCCATGGCCTTGTCCATGCGAGGGTAGTCCGCGCAGCAGACGTCGTAGAAGAAGTCCGCGAAGGACTCCGAGGACGTCTTGGCCAACTGGGCCATGGCGGCGTTCGGGTAGCGCAGGACCACCCAGCGGGTATGGTTGAGGCGCTGCTTCATGTGCACCGGCTGCATGAACAGCTTCTGCAGCATGTCCATCTGCTTTGCGGGCATGTCGGCCATGTCGAAGGGGTTGTCCGAGCCGCGCAGGCCGATGTAGCAGTCGGCTTGCTTCATGAGGCCCAAGTGGATCTTGGCGAGCTTCTTGAACTGCGCCTCGCCGGCATGGCCCACGAACTGGCGCATGATGGATTCGTCGTTGTAGTACCAGAAGGTGGTGGCGCCTTTCTCCGTGGCGCGGCGCAGGATGGGCCTCGCCAAGTCCAAGGCGTCCTTTCCCTTGACCTCGAGATAGAGCGTCTCGCCTTTCTTGAGGCCGGTGGAATAGTCCACGAGCAGCTTGGCCAGGGTCTCGTTGCGGGGATCGTTCATGGGCGCCTCCTCCCAGGACCCTGAAGATAGCAATTGCAGGGGGTCGTCAGCCTCCGGCACGGGGCGGCGCCATCCTATTGACGCCAAGCCGGCGGCGGGGCATCATGGAACACGTGATCCCCTTCGCGGCGCTGCTCGCCTGCGCCGTCTTCGCGGGCGCGGCGGGCGGGTTCCCGGCCTGCGTGAAGCCGAAGGACCCCGCCGACAAGGCGTTCCCCACCTTGGACGCGCTGCTCCGCTGCCAGCGCGGCGCGCGAAAGCGCTTCCAAGCGAGCCTCCAGCTGCGCCAGGGCGCGGCGCCGCGCGACGACCAATGGGACCGGCTCGACGATTTCCAGCGGGCCGAGGTCCGCGAGTTCCTCAAGCGCCATCCGGAGCGCGCCTCCCATGAAGAAGACGCCGCCCGGACGCCCCCGGTGAGCCCGTCTCCCAGCTCCGCGCGAGACCGAGACCTCGACATGCTCAGCACGGCGCTCCAGGCTCGATCGGACGGCGGCAAGAAAGGCGTCACGCCCGAGATGGCCCGCGAGGTC
>JAPLKK010000283.1 GCA_026388115.1 Elusimicrobiota bacterium
GGCCGCCGCAACCCAACGGGGTCGCCGCATAATCAGCGTGAGTAGCGGCGACCCCTCATGGGCGCCGGAGGATAAAGCTCCGCTTCGGCCTGCGCTGGACCTATCGGGAGAGCTCGAGACTGGCCCTCACTTCGGCGTCAGTTTCAGCACGGTTCCGTTGCCGTAGCTTGTCCAGTAGACGCTACTAGCATCCACCGCGATGCCCGACGCGTAATTCTGCCCTGTTGCCAGTACAGTCGGCATGCCGCCACCGATGGGAACCCTCATCACGCTCCCATCCTGGCTATTGAGTCCCCAATTCGTCCAGTAGATGCTCGCGGCGTCCACGGCGATATTCGTTGGGCTATTCTGTCCTGAGGCTAGGGTCACGGCAGAGCCGCCGCCGATAGGCACCTTCATCACGGTGCCGGGCCACCCAGCGGTTATCCAATAGACGTTCGTGGCGTCCACCGCGATATCCGCCGGCACCTCCCCCGTGTAGGCGAGCCTGACGGAAGCGCCTCCGTTCTTGGGCACCTTCATGAGGGTGCCATTGCCGTTGTTCAGCCAGTAGACGTTCGTGGCATCCAGGGCGATGCCGTTTGGGTAGTTCTGACCCGATGCCAGCGTGACGGGCGTGCCGCCGGCGATCGGTATCGTTTCGACGGTGCCGTTATAGAGGCTGGTCCAATAGACTCTGGTAGGGTCCACGACGATATCAACCGGCCCATTCTGCCCCGAGGCCAAGGTAACTGGGGTGCCGCCGTCTTTCGATACTTTCATCACAGTGCCGTTGCTGAAATCCGTCCAGTAGACGTTGACGGCATCGACTGCAATGCCGAACGCGCCGCCCTGTCCGGATGCGAGCGCGACGGGGGTCCCGCCGCCGACTGGGACGCTCATTACCGTGGCGCCGTTCGCCCAATAGGCTCTTGCAGCATCTACGGCGATACCCGCCGGATAGTGTTGCCCTGAAGCTAGGGGAAGCATCGTTCCATTAAGAAAGAGGGCGGTTACGGACTCAGAGCCCGTCAGCGTGATCGTGCAGTTTCCGATACCGGAGCAGCCCCCACCGATCCAACCTGTGAACGCCGAGCCCGAGGCGGGGGTGGCTGTCAGGGTCACGCTGGTCTTGGCCGCAAATCCATATGAGCAGATTGCACCGCAATCGATCCCTGACGGTGAGCTCGCTATTGTTCCGCTCCCTGCCCCATTCGAGCCTACCCTGAGCTGAATGATCGGGGCAAACATCGCCGTGACAGACCTAGCCGCCGCCATGGTGACAGTGCACGTCCCGGTCCCCAGGCATCCACCGCCGCTCCAGCCGGAAAACGTCGAGCCGCCATTCGCCGTTGCCGTCAGCGCGATCTGAGCCCCAAGCTGAAGTTCAGCGGTACAGGTTCCGCCGGTCGAACTGCAATTGCTTATCCCAGGCGATGAAGAACTGACCGCGCCTGCCCCAGACACGGAGACGGTCAACGAGAACGGACCAAGAAAGACCGCTGCGACGGCTTTATCTGCGTTCGCGGTCAAGACGCAGGAGTTCGGTGTGCCTGAGCATCCTCCTCCGCTCCAACCGGCAAAAATCGCGGTTCCCCCCGTCGCTTTCGTCAGCACAACCTGGGTCCCATTCCTAAAATCGGCGCGGCAAACGCCGCCGCTCGAACCGCAATCTCTTATTCCAGCGGGCGAAGAGCTTACTGTCCCGTTCCCCGAAACCGAAACGGCCAACGTGAAGTTCAGAGGATGCACGGTCTTTTGTTTCTCCACAACTTGGGCGGTCTTGTTGGCCGCCGCTCTGCCCAATCCTAGATGTAAGAATCCGGCGTCGACGGCTGCAGGAATGATCAAGAGGCTCGTTACCAAAATACCGATTTCCTCTCGCTTCATGATTAGAACACGTAGAAGTTCAAGAACGAGTTAGCCACGAACTCAAGGGACGATGATGATGTCCGACCGCTTTCTTCCCGCAAAGAAAAGACATAGGGACCGATATCTATCCCGAATGAGAGCCGTGAGCCAATCGGAAACTGGATGCCCCCGAAACCCCCGGCGGCAAATCCTGAAACGCTATAGGCCGTCCCCTTCTGGTTGGAAGTCACGTAGTCTGCCTCTATTCCCAAGAAAGGCCGAAGCCTCTTTCCCCCGCAGAAGCGGTAGCCTCTCAGTCCAGTCACTCGCGACTCCATGGTCCCCGTGTCAGAGCTTTCCCGTCCAGTGACGTATCGCAGTTCAGCGGCCCATCTTCCTGAGGAGGAGAGGTACTGGATCTGGCCGCCGAAGTAATTTGCTCCGATTGCCAGGGAGTACGCTCCGGGACCCTGCCTAGCTTCTTGCGGAGGCTCCGGCTTCGGTTGAGAGACCGCTGCTCTCGGCGGTTGTGGCGGCACGTCTCGGACGCCTTGCCTTGGCTCTCCAGACCACACGTCTTCGAAATGAAATGATCCGGCTGCCAGAATTTCGCCCGTTTCCGATTCAACCAGTTTTGCGCGCACCCGCACCCATCCTCTAGCCACGGTGAACTTTCCAATCAGGAAGACGTCGACACCCAGCAGCTTCCCCGCCTTCTTCGTCGAGTCGGGGCTCACCAGCCCCGTGTACCCCAACTTCCATTCACCCGCCAGCGCGTCGAAATTCCGGCGCTCGATCACTTTGAATCTCAAGGATCTGGATCTCTGGACAAGGGCGGCTTCCAGACAGTCCGAAATGTAGTCTGAAAGCTTCGAAACGCGGTCGGGGGTCGAGTCGGAAAAATCGCCGACCGCCAAGTGCTTCCCCTCGATAGGGGCTCCGGCGAGAAGGCCGTCAACCAACTCGGCAGACTGTCCTTCCAGGCCGGCATATGATTCTCGTGAAACGAGAAACATTACGGCGACCAGGAACATGCTCGGCCCATGTACCCGCATCGACCTTTGCCTCCGGTGCCAGTCGGCCTTTCACCGATAGGGTATCCAAGGTTTCCCCGCAATTCACGAAGGAATCCCGAAACGGGTCGTTCGCGCTCAGGTCAAGGACTCAAGCACCTCATCGAGCTCGGTCCAGGGTAGCAGGACGATCCCGCGGCCGGTCTTCCGGCGCTCAGGACCATGATACTAGAGGCGACTGTCACTACCGCGCGGCGGTGTATTGCTTGCGGTAGTAGGTCTTGAAGCCGAGCTTCTGCTTGATGGGGCGCCACCACGACTCGTGGGTGCGGTACCAGCCGATCGTGTCGGCGAGGGCGCGGCGGAAGTCCGTCTCCGGCTTCCAGCCCAGGGACCGGAGCTTCGAGCAGTCGAGGGCATAGCGGCGGTCGTGACCGGCGCGGTCCGGCACGCGCTTGATGAGCGACTCGGGCTTGCCCATGAGGGTGCGCACGCGGCGCACCAACTCGCGGTTATTGCAAGAGAACGACCCGCCGATATTGTAGATCTCGCCCGGCAGGCCTTCGCGCAGCACCAGGTCGATGGCGCGCGCGTGGTCGAGGACGTACAGCCAGTCGCGCACGTTGAGCCCGTCGCCGTAGAGCGGGAAGGGGATGTCCTCGAGCAGGTTCGTGATGAGCAGAGGGACGGCCTTCTCGGGGTACTGGTACGGCCCGAAATTGTTCGAGGCCCGCGTGACGATCGCGGGGAGATTGTGCGTCACCACAAAGGAGCGCACGAGCAGATCGGAGGCGGCCTTCGAGGCGGCGTAAGGGCTGTTGGGCAGGAGCGAGTCCTTCTCGGTCGAGTAGCCGCGGGCGACGCTGCCGTAGACCTCGTCGGTGCTCACGTGCACGAAGCGGCGGATCTCGTGGCGCAGGGCGGCGTCGAGCAGGACCTGGGTGCCGATGACGTTCGTCTGCAAGAACGCCCCGGCGTCGAGGATGGAGCGGTCCACATGGGTCTCGGCCGCGAAATGCACGACGGCGTCCACGCCGCGCATGCACTTGTCCACGACGCGCGGGTCGCAGATGTCCGCCTTCACCCAGCGGTAGCGGTGGTCCTCGGCCAGGTCGCGCAGGTTCGCGGGGTTGCCCGCGTAGGTCTGCTTGTCGAGGTTGATGATCTGGGCGCGAGGGTAGCGGCGCAGGAAATAATGGATGAAGTTCGAGCCGATGAAGCCGAGCCCGCCGGTGACAAGCAGCTTCACGGCCGGGAGGCCTTGGCGCCGGCCTTGAAATAGTGATCGAGGAAGTAGCTCCAGGTGTCCTTGAGCCCGTCCTCGAAGCCCATGACCGGCTTGTAGCCCAGGAGCCTCTCGGCCTTCGAGATGTCGGCCCAGGTCTTGCGGACGTCGCCGGCGCGCTTGGGCGTATGGTGCTGCTCGAGCTTGCGGCCGACGATCTTCTCGAGCACGCGGATGATATCCACGAGCGAGTAGCTCCTGCCGTTGGCGATGTTCATCATCTCGCCGATGCCCTTCTTGCTCTTGGCGGCGAGGATATTGGCCGACACGACGTTCTTGACGTGCGTGAAGTCCCGGCTCTGTTTGCCGTCCCAATGCACCTCGAGAGGCTTGCCGTAATAAGCCTGCTCCATGAACTTCGGGATGACCGCCGAGTACAGCGACTCGGGGTCCTGTCGAGGGCCGAAGACGTTGAAATAGCGCATGGCGATCGTCTCGAGGCCGTAGGCTTTCGTGAAGATGATGCAGTAATGCTCGCCGCAGAGCTTCGAGGCCCCATATGGGCTCAAGGGCGCGGGGCGATACTCCTCCTTCTGCGGGAACTTGGTGTCGTCGCCGTAGGCGGAGCTGGTCGAGGCGTACACGAAGCGCTTGACCTTCGCGTCGCGGGCGGCGATCAGCATGTTCAAGGTGCCGGTCGCGTTGCAGTCGTGGGATTCGGTCGGTCGGTCCACGGACTTGGGCACCGACCGGATGGCCGCTTGGTGGCAGACGTAGTCCACGCCCTTCATCGCGCGGCGGCAGGCATCGAGGTCCCGGATGTCCCCCTTCATGAAATCCACGCGGTCGATGAAGGAAGCCATGTGGCTTCTCTTGCCCGTCGAGAGGTTGTCGAGCACGCGCACCCGCTTGCCCTGGCGCGCCAGCTCCTCGGCGATATTGGAGCCGATGAACCCGGCCCCGCCCGTCACCAGCCAGATCCGCTCTCTATCTTTAGGCATGAGCGAAGTTTATCATTTCAACTTGCCGATGATGCGCAGCAGGTAGCGGCCGTATTCGTTCTTGCGCATCGGCTCGGCCAAGGCCTCGACCTGCGCGGCGTCGATCCAGCCATGCTGGTAGGCGATCTCCTCGATGCAGGCCACCTTCAATATCTGCCGCTCCTCGATGACCTGGATGAAGGTGGAGGCGGAGAGCAGGCTCTCGTGCGTCCCGGTGTCGAGCCAGGCGATGCCGCGGCCCAGGTGCTCGACGTGGAGGCGTCCGGCCTTCAGGTAGGCGCGGTTGACGTCGGTGATCTCGAGCTCGCCGCGGGCGGAGGGCTTGAGGCCCGAGGCGATGCGCACGACGTCGTTGTCGTAGAAGTAGAGGCCCGTGACGTTGAACCTCCCTGACATCAAGGAAATCCCGTCGCAGTACAACTTGATCAATTTCGTACCGCTCCGGGTCGCGCACCTGATAGGCGAAGACGGTCGCGCCGCTCTTGCGCGCGGCCGCCGCCTTCAAGGAGCGAGGCAGGCCGTGGCCGTAGAAGATGTTGTCGCCCAGGACCAGCGCGCAGCGGTCTTTGCCGATGAAATCGCGGCCGATGAGGAAGGCCTGCGCGAGCCCGCCCGGAGTCGGCTGCGCGGCGTAGGAGAGGCGCAGGCCGACGGCGCTGCCGTCGCCCAAGAGGCGCCGGTAGGCCGGCTGGTCGTCCGGCGTCGTGATGACCAGGATGTCGCGCAAGCCCGCCAGCATCAGCGTGGAGAGCGGGTAGTAGATCATCGGCTTGTCGTAAACGGGGACAAGCTGCTTGCTCAACGCCCGCGTGACGGGGTAGAGCCGGGTGCCGGAACCGCCGGCCAGGATGATTCCTTTAACGCTGCCGTGTCGCATCGCGCCGGATTCTAGCATTTCCGCGGCGGCGGCCTATCTCGGCTCGCCGACGTAGTCCGTCCCCTTCTGCCGGCGCCACACGTCGGCGGGCTCGATGCGCAGGCTCGCGCGGAACTGGAACTCCCGGACGCCGCCGGGACGCGAGCGCAGGGCGAACATCGTGTGAAAGTCGTGGAAGTCCTTCATCAGGATCAGCTCCCTGTCGAAGGCATACAGCTTGCCGAGGTTGAAGCCGCCGTAGCTGTACACGTCGGAGCGGAGGATGGCGGTGATGTCCCAGGTAGCTCCCGGCGGCTTCCATCCCACCTGCTGCGAGATGTAATAGTGATTCTCCTGATCAGCCTGGGCGTTGGGCGCCAATGGTAGCGTGGGCGCGACGTTGGCGACGCCGAGCCTCACGTAGCGCCCGTCGAGGCGGTCCCAGTCCAGCTGCACGAACGTGGAGTCGTTGCCTCCGTCGAGCTTGAACTCTTCATGGGCGGCCAGGGTCCACGTGTGCGTCAAGATCATCGTGAGATCGGCTCCGATCGGTTGGACCCGGTCTTTGGGATCGATGCTCTGGCCGCGGCGGTTCCGCAAGTCGTAGCCTGTGGTGAATCGCGTGTAGATTCGCGGGTTGGGCCTGTATCCCTGCGTCAACGATATCAGGTTCGACTCGATGCCGTAGTCCGGCGCTCCGGCGTCGGTTGCCGCGCTGTACGGCTTCAACCGGCGCAGGTACGCCTCCGTCA
>JAPLKK010000126.1 GCA_026388115.1 Elusimicrobiota bacterium
CCGCAACCCGCTGGACATGACGCCGATGGCGCCGGACGACGCCATCGCGAAAGTGTGCGAGGCGGCGCTGGCCTCCCCAGCCGTGGACGCGGCCATCGTCTCGCCGGTGCCTCTCACCCCGACCATGAAGACCTTGCCTGAGGAAGGGCTCGAAAAGTCCTTGCCCGCGCTCTTGGCCCCGCTGGCCAAGTCTTCCGGCAAGCCGGTGCTGTTCTGCGTGGCCTCGGGCGAGCTGTACGACGATTACGTGCGCTTGGCCCAGGCGCGAGGACTGCCCACGTTCCGCGCCGCCGACCGCGCGATGCGCGCCTACGCGAAATTCGTCGAAGGCGCGCAGACGAAGGCCCAAGCCCCGGTTGCCGTCCCCGTCAAAACGACCGCCTGAGATCGCACGGCCGAAGCGTCGGTTCATCCTCCGGCTTCTTGCGGCGGCTTTGGGCCGCCGCAACCCAACGGGACCGCCGCGTTATGGCGTGAGCGGCGGCGGTCCCTCATGGGCGCCGGAGGATGAACCGACGCTTCGGCCTCGCCACCCCGCAGGGCCGGGATCTATGCTCGCGCTGCGAACGCGCCGAACTCCTTCCTGGCCCGCCATTGATTGTGCGGCCGGCAGACCTTTCTGAATGTTCTTCGGGTCGTCGGAAGATCCGCCCTTAGCGAATGGGACGATATGATCGTATTCCAGGCCTTTGCGCTCGCCGCACGGGCGGCCGTCCGCGCCTACGAAGGAGCAAGCGTCGCCGTCGCGCTTGGTGACCTCGTCGCGGACCCACCTTGGGATGTAGCGACTGCGACGAACGGAAGGCCGCCGCGCGGCGCGCCGCGGCTCGCGACGTTTCGTCGGATCGAGCTTCTGCAAGAGCAAGGCCAAGGCGTCTCGCAGCACGTCCTCCAGCCGGCCCAGCGGATACTTATGCCAAAGGAGCTCCTGCGCCCGCAGGATCATTCGGTGCACGTCTTCGCTGCACGTGAAAGAATGCTGAGCGCGCAACTCGATCGGAGCGGGAGCGGGCGCGAGCTCCACGGCCAGCGGGGCCGCGAACATGTCCAGAGGTTGGGCAATCGCGGCATCGGAGGCCGGCGAGCTAGGTCTTGGCGGTTCGGCCTGAACGGCGACCACCCGGACGCGATCTCTAGGAGGAGCCTGCGGCGCAAGCGCCGCGACGAGGGCCTCGACCTGCCGCGTCGTCTTGCCTATCGCTTCATGAACCAGCCTCCTGCAGTTCTCGCGGGTCAACTGCGGCGCAAGCAAGGCGACGGCGGTCAATGTCAGCTCGCCGGACTCGATCATGGCAAGCAGGAAGGGGAAGCGGCCGCAAGCCTCTGCCGCCTTGCTGCGCTTCCAAGAAGCGGACTCGCAATATCGGAGCCTCTTCAGGCAAAAGAGGAAGACGGAGGGATAGCCGCATGCCTGTGCCAGCTCTCGCGTTCCCAACTCCGACAGCCGCGCGAGCAAACGCGCCAGCTCGACCCGCTCGGCCGCGGCCATCTCGTCGAGCTGATGAAGGAACTCCTCGTTGCCGAGCTTCTTGCACTCGTCCAGCAAAACGTCGCCGCGGTCCATGGCACCCTCACTACACAGTACGAATGAGAACGAAAATAGTTCCCGTTCAAGTGTGAATTTTCAGGAAAAAAGTGCTGCGATTTCCGGGGTTATTCACTTCTCGCGCGAGAAGTGAATCACGCAGAAAATATCAGCGCTTTTTTTCGAAAAACGCACACTTATATTGGCCCGTTGGTCAGGTCGGCCGAAGCGGTGGTTCTTCCTCGCTGGCTCAGGGGCGAGAGAGGCCGGGACGGAGGCACGGCGCGGATCAGCCGAAACTACGGGAACTCGGAGATTTTCCTCTTGATTTCCAGCGTCCCGCCCCCCATACTTCGTGGGACTCTTCCATGGGAAGCATGCGCGCCGAGCCAAAAGACGGAAACCCACAAGCCGCCGCCAAGCAGCCGTTAGGCTTCTGCCTTTTCACCAGCGACGCCGAGGGAGGCGTGAAGTGGAAGCACTTGTTCGGCGCCCAAGGCTGGACGGTGGACCTCGCTCGAGACGGCAACGAGTTCCTCACGCTGGCCGGCGGCTGCCGCGCGGGGCTCGCGATCATCGATCTGAAGGTCCTCAAGGGCCGCGGCATCGCGGAGCTGAAGCGCCGGGCCCCTCATATGGTCTGGATCGTCCTTGGCACCACCGGGCCCACCGACGGGCCGGAGGCGGCGCGCTGCCTCGATGAGGGCGCGGAGGATTACATCCCGGCCGGGTTCGACGAGACGATCCTCGTCGCCAAGATGCGCGGCCACGTCCGGCGCTTGCTGCCTCGCTTCGCCCAGGCGGGCGACAAGATCGAGGACCCCAGCGGAACGTTGAGGATCGACCGAGCCGCCAACCTCGTCGAGATCCGGGACGCGAAAGGGAAATGGGCCTCCACCCCTTCGTTCACCGAACTGGAGACGCGCATCCTCTGCTTTCTCGTGCAGCGCAGCGACCTCGTGATGGACACCTGGGCGATCCTCGAAGGCGTGTGGCTCGATCGCGCGAGCGATGTGACGGTCGGAGCGGTCGAGCGGCGCGTCGAGGTTTTGCGCAAGAAGCTTGGTCCGATGGCCAAGAGGATCCAGACGGTCTACGGAAGAGGGTACGTTTTCCGAGGAATGTGATATGGCGACCCTGATCATTGCCGACGACGACGACGAGGTCCGGGAGCTCCTCAACTTCGCCTTGACGCACGGCGGACACAAGGTCCTCGCGGCGAGAGACGGACAGGAAGCTTGGGAGCTGCTCCAAACGAACGACGCCGACGGCATGGTGCTCGACGTCAACATGCCGCGCATGGACGGCCTGGAGTTGTGCCGGAAAGTCCGCGAATCGGAGCGTTTCTGCCGCACACCCATCTTGATGTTGACCATCAGAAAAGAGCATAAGGACCAGCTCAAAGGCTTCGACGCCGGGACGGATGAATACCTGGCGAAACCATTCGATCATGTCGTCCTCCTCGCCCGGGTCAAGGCCCTCCTCGAACGCGCGAAAAAGACCGCATAAACCAGTACAATTCCAATCGCCGGAATGTCGGGATTGTCGGAATTCAGTCGTGATTGAGAGGGGAACGGGTGTTATCAATGTCGGGTGATTCACGTTCTCCTTATAGCGGCGGCGCTGTTCCCCCCTTCCGCCGCGGCCGCAACGGGAGGACACCCCGGCGCCATCTTCAACTTCGGAGCGAACGCGCGCGCCCTCGGCATGGGCAACGCGTACACGGCGCTCTCCCAGGATGACTCGTCGGTCTACTACAATCCCGCCGGCCTCGGTTCGATGGACAAGCGCAGCGTCAGCCTCACCGAAGCGACTCTGGTCGACGGCGTGAACTACAACTACATCGGCCTCGGCCAGCCCGCGCTCGGCGGCGGGTTCGGCCTCAACCTCCTGCGCATGGGCGTCGGCGGCGTGGACGGCCGCGACGAGAACAACCAGGCGACGGGAAGCTTGGGCTACTCGGAGATGGCGTTCGCGGCGGGCTACGGCCGCCGGGGCCTCCTCGACGGGCAGGCGTCCATCGGCGTCTCGGCGAAGATGCTCCAGCGGAACTTCCCCGGCGACACGAACCGGCTCTACGGCCTGGACGCCGGCGCGAGCTACATCGTGCCCGGCTTTGACTCCCGGCTCCAGGTCGCGGGGATGGCGCAGAACCTCCTTCAGGCCTCCATGGGCGACACGAGCGACAAGATGCCGCTCTTGCTCAAGCTCGGCGCAGCCTGGCAGGTCGTGCCCGGCTTACGGCTCGTCGGGGATTTCTCCTCCGACCGCCAGTTCTCCATGGGGACCGAGTACGGCTGGCGGTTCGCAGCTTTCCGCGTCGGCGTCCAGCAGCAAGGGCTGACGTTCGGCACGGGCCTCTATCTCTGGAACGGGTTCCAGGTCGATTACGCGGTGTACAATGACGTAACCACCGGGCTGTCGAATCGGCTGTCGGTCGGCTGGCGGCTGCCGACGGCCGAGAAGGTGGAGGGTCCCGACACGCCGCGGCCCGATGACCCCTGGCGGGAAGCCATGCAGGCGCTGCAGGACCGCCGCTACGTCGCCGCCGTGTGGTCGATGGACAAGGCTCTGAAGGGCGAAGGGCGGCTGCTCGCCGGCGCGAAGATGGACATGGCCCGCCGGCTCCACGAGATGATCACCGGCCTCAACCTCCTCGGCCTGCCGGCGAGGCAGGAGGAGCTCGTCGTCGAGAACGACGCCAACGTCCTGGCCGGCAAGGCGGTCATGAAGTATCTCGAAGGCCAGAACGCCCAGGCCCAGCTCTTCGCCCAGGCGGCGCTCGGCACCTACCAGCAGGAAGACGCCCTGCACGGCCTGCTCGAGTTCCTGGACAAGCGCACCGGCCGCAAGACGCCCCGCGAGGACATCCTCCCCCTGCGCGAGCTGATCACGGTGAAGGACGCACGGGCGCGCCGCGCGCTCTTCGGCCTGCAGTTCCCCGAAGCGCTGCGCGAGTGGGAAGAGATCATCGTCCTCGAGCCCGAGAACGCGCTCGCCTGGACGCGCCTCGGCTCCGCCGCCCTCGCGTCGGGCGACATCGAGCGCGCCAAGAAGGCTTATCACCGCTTCATGCTCGCGAGAGGGTGGAATTAGATGAGACCCCGCGCCTTCACCGTCCTCGCGGCAGCGCTTCTCTTCGCGGCCCCGAGGGCGTGGGCGCTCACGGCCACCGGCTTCTACACGCTGAACTCCTCCGGCGCCGCCCTGTCCGAGTCCCAGTGGAACAACATCGCCAACGTCTCGGCCGGGTTGACGGTGCAAGACCCGGCGCACGGCCTCGCCGTCTCGGCGCAAGCGCTGGCCTATACCGGCGACGGCCACGATTTCCCCGGCAACACGAGCGGCTTCGGCGTCTTGTATTCCACGGACGCGGGCCAAAGCTGGATCGACCGCAGGACCATCACCGCCGTCAACGTCGCCCCCTCGGTAAAGAGCCTGGCGGTCTTCCGCGGCAAGCTCTGGGCGACGGATAATCTCGGCAACCAGATCTACTCCAGCGCCGACGGGCTCAACTGGACGAGCACGACCATCGACAACAGCCCGTCGGACGGGCCCAGCCCCGGGCCGCTGGCCGTCTTCAACGGGACCCTCTACACCACCAACGCGAACTCCGATCTCTACTGGACAGGCGACGGCGTGAGTTGGTCGTGGATCGGCAGTTTCGGCCCGATCCCGTCCATGGTGCCGTTCGGCAACCAGCTGACGATGGCCGACGACCCCGACGGCGCCATCGTCAACCTGAGGAGCCCGAATAATTGGTGGTTCACGGACAGCCCGGGCGCGGTCGCGTCGCTCGCCACCTTCAACGGCAACCTCTACGCCGGCGACCCGTCGCACGCCGCCATCTGGAAGAGCGCGGACGGGGTGAGCTGGCAGAACTCCGCCTTCCCAGGCGGCGGCGTCGCCGCCATGACCGTCTACAACAACTGGCTCTTCGCCGCCGACGCGACGACCGGAAAGGTGTACGTGACCTACGATGGGTCGTACTGGTTGTTGACCAACGGGGGCGGGCCGGTGAGCTCCACCATCCAGGCGATGACAGTCTTCAACGGCAAGCTCTACGCGGGTGATGCCTCGGGGAAGCTGTACGTAACAGCAGACACCAACACCTGGGTCGCGGCCAACGGCGGCGCTCCCATCGGGGCGAGCATCTCGGGCTTGGCTTCGTTCAACGGGATGCTCTATGCCGCCGACAGCGTCAACGGGAACGTCTATCAGATCTCGCCCGTAGCCGCATCCATGACGGGAAGCGATGGCACGACCGCGCCGCAGGCTTTGATTGCGACATTGAATCTCGCCGTATCGACAAACTCGACCACCTGCAATGGGCTCCACGGGTACCCTTGCGGAGCGACGAACCAAGTCATCTTCACGTTCAGTGACATGGCGGGCAACGCGACCGACGCGGGCCCGTTCGCGATCCTGGTCAGTTCCGCCGCCGCCCCCGCCCCCATCCCGCTAGCCATCTCCCCACCAAGCTACCCCGCCAACGGCGCGTACGTGAACGTCCAGCCGAACTTCGACTGGCTCGGGCCGAGCGCCGCGGCGATAGCGAGCTTGCCGGCAGGCTCCTCCTTCCTGCTGCAGGTCTCGAACAACGACCCGACGTTCTGGGCCGGCAATCTGGTCATCAACGTCGCAACGCCGGTCGGGACGGCCGGCGCGTATATCTCGACGTTCACGCTGACCAACAACACCGTCTACTACTGGCGCGTGGCGACGAGCAACGGTGTGAACCTCGGCCCCTGGTCGCAGACCTACCGCTTCGCGACGGATTTCACACCCCCCGTCATGTCCGGCAACTTCACGAGCGCCGGCCAGGCCGGCGGTTCGGTCCTGGAGGCGCAGTCGAACCCATCGACCCAAGGCGTGAGCGCGCAGATCACGATCCAGGACGCGACGAGCGGCCTCGCCGTCTCGACCTCAGCTCTGCGATTCTTCGGCGACGGCCACGATGACCCTGAATACACGAGCGGCTACGGCGTGATGTATTCGACCAACGCGGGGCATAACTGGATCGACGGGACTTGGAGCGTGACAAATGCGGGCGCCGCGGTCGGAAACGATATTTCCTCCTTCGCCGAGTTCAACGGCAAGCTTTACGCGGGGGACATGAGCAGCGGCATCGTCTACGTGAGCGCGGACGGCAACTCTTGGAGCGCGACCAACGGGGGCGCCGGCCTCGGCCACGTCACCTCCCTAGCCACGTTCAACGGTAAGCTCTACGCGGGAACGTACTCGCCAAGATTCAATCAAGCCCTGATCTACGTGAGCGCGGATGGGAACTCCTGGAGCGCGACCAACGGGGGTGCCCCCGTCGCCACTTCTATCTTTGCCCTAGCCGTGTTCAACGGAAAACTCTACGCGGGAGACGGCCTAAAGTGCCACGTTTACGTGAGCGCGGACGGCAACTCCTGGACCGCGACTAACGGCGGCGCCAGCATATCCGGCGGTGACTGCAGCATCGAGGCCCTGGTCGCGTTCAACGGCAAGCTCTACGCCGGGGACTTCGACGGCGGGATCTACATGAGCGCGGATGGCAACTCCTGGAGCGAGACCAACGGCGGCGTCAGCGTCGGCAATATCTCCCCGCTAGTAGCGTTCAACGGCAAGCTCTACGCGGGAGACGAAGTCGACGGAAGGATTTACGTAAGCGCGAACGGCAACTCCTGGACGACAACCAACGGCGGAGCTCCGGTCGGCGTGGGGATCATCACCCTCCTCGTTTTCAACGGCAAGCTATACGCTGGCGACGACCACAGCTCGAAGATTTACGTAAGCGTGGACGGCAACTCATGGAGCGCAGCCAACGGAGGCGTCCCTGTCGGCTCCAGCATCAACGGCTTTGCCGGATTCAACGGCAAGCTCTATGCGGGAGACTTCGGTACCGGCAAGGTCTTTCAGCTCACGCCGGCGACCGCGACGCTCAGCGGCGCCGACGGCACCACCGCCGCGCAGACTCTCGCAGCCTCCGGTCTCAACCTCGCCGTGTCCACCAGCGCGGCCGTCTGCGGCGGCGTCTCGCCTTGCAAGGCAACCAACCAAGTCATCTTCACCGCCACCGACCTCGCAGGCAACGTGTCCAAGTTCGGCCCCTACGCCGTCCTCGTCGGGACGGCCTCCCTGCCGCCCCCGCCCACCATCGTCGAGACGCTCACATACCCGCCCAACGGCGCCCGCGTCAACGTCCAGCCGAACTTTAACTGGACCGGGCCGGCCAGCACGCTCAATACCGGCTGGCCGGCGGGCAACTCCTTCCTTCTGCAAGTCTCCAAGAACGACCCGAATTTCGCGCCGGGCAACATCGCCATCAACGTCTCGATCCCGGCTCCGACGAATTCGAACTCCGCGCCGGTGGACGGCACTTACATGTCCACCTACACGCTCTCCGACAACGCGGTCTACTACTGGCGCGTCGCGACGACCAACGGCTCTCTCGGACCGTGGTCGGGGACGTTCAGCTTCACGACCGATTTCTCGGCGCCCACCGCGTCCGGCGCCTTTACCATCGGCGCCGGGCTGAGCGAGTCGCAGGTCACCTCGCTGTCGACCGGCGTGACGGTGCAGATGGCGATACGCGACGTGACCAGCGGCCTCGCGGTGTCGCAAGGCGCTCTGGCTGTTGGCGGCGACGGCCACGACGGCCCGGCGACGACGAGCGGCTTCGGCGTCCTCTACTCGACCAACGCCGGCCAGACCTGGATTGACTTTTCAAACGTGACGACTTCCAACGGCGGCAGTGCGCTCGGCAGCAGTTCGCTCGGCGGACTCGCGGTCTATAACGGCAGGCTCTACGCCACCGATTCGGGCGGCGCCAAGGTCTATTCCAGCGCCGATGGGCTCAACTGGAGCGGCTCCTCTTTGGGCACTAAGCCCGGGCCGATGGCGGTCTACCAAGGCTGGCTGTGGGTCGGCGACGCCGGCCGAGCCTACCAGACGACGAATGGGAGCTCTTGGTATTGGGACAACATCAACCTTTCTCCGAGCGCCGGCTGCAAGACCATGGCGACGTTCCAAGACCAACTGTCCATCGTCGACAGCTACGCCGGCGGCTACATCCTCAGCCTCAGGCCCGCGTTCGGCGTATGGTTCAATCAAGGCTTCCCGCCCGCGACGGCCTTCGCCTCCTTCAACGGCAACCTCTACGCCGGAGATTCCAATGGCAGGGTTTACCAAGGCCTGAACGGCCTCCATTGGAACGCGTCCTACAGCGGCGGCACCTGGCACGGCGGAGCCCTGGTCGGGACGAACATCGGCGCCTTGGCCGTGTACAACGGCAAGCTCTATGCCGGCGACGCCGGCAACGGCAGGATCTACACCAGTCCCGATGGGATCAATTGGAGCACCACCAACCGCGCTTCGGCGGTGAGCGCGGGCGGCGTCCAAGCGCTGGCGGTCTTCAACGGCAAGCTGTACGCCGGCGACAGCAAAGGGAAGCTCTTCGTGACGGCGGACGGCAGCAATTGGACGAGCCCCAACGGCGGCGCCGCCGTCGGCTCGAGCATCGTCGGCTTGGCGGCCTTCAACGGCAAGCTCTACGCCGCCGACGGAAGCACCGGCAAGGTGTACCAGCTCACGCCGCTTTCCGCGACCCTCGCCGGGGCCGACGGCACGACCGCGACGCAGACCATCTCCGCCACCGGCCTGACGCTCGCCCTTTCGACGAATACGACGACCTGCCTCGGCCTCTCGCCCTGCGGAGCCACGAACCAGGTCATCTTCACCGCCTCCGACCTCGCCGGGAACGTGAAGACCCTCGGCCCGTTCGCGATCCAGGTCGCGCCCACCCCGGCCGCCTATACCTCCTCCAGGGCTTGGACGGTCGCGCGGGCCCCTGGAGGCAACCTCTACGCTGTGGGGAACGCGAGCAACGCCGTCACGGGCAACGACATCTGGCTGGCCAAGTACGACGCCAACGCCAACCTCCTGTCGAGCCGGACCATCAACGGCCTGAGGAACGGCGACGACGCCGCCCTCGCGGTGGCGGTGGACGGCGCCGGCAATGTGTTCGCGGCCGGCTATGTGACGGCGCCTGGACTAAGTATGCAGCCTTGGCTGGGCAAGTTCGACTCGGCACTCAACACGATCAGCAGCGTGACTGTCTACGCTCCTGTCACCGCCGGACAGCCGGGCGGCTATGCGGCCGGGGTGGCCATCTCGCCGGCGAACGAGGTCTATGTCGCGGGCAGCATGACCGACGGCTCGAAGATACTGCCGTGGCTGGCGAAGTTCAACAACTCGCTGGTCCTGCAATCCAGCGCGACCTATTTCTACGGCACCACCTGGGGCAGTTGGGCCGGCAACGCCGGCGCCATCGCCCTTGCTCCCAACGGAGACATCGTCGTGACGGGCATCGAGCCGCATGCGATGAACACTTCCTCGGATATCTGGCTCGCGAGGTTCGACAGCGGTTTCCACGTGCTCAATAGCATCCTGACGCACGGCCCGGGCGCCGACTCGGATACAGGCGCGGCCATCGCCGTCGATGCCGCGGGAACGATCTATGCGGCGGGCTCTATCAGCGTCCCCGGAGCGGTCAGCGACGCCTGGGTAGCCAAGTACGACGGCTCCCTCAACCTCCTCGCGAGCGCGACGCTCAACGGCTCGGCCAACGCCAACGACCAGTACCGCGGCCTCGCGCTCGGCAACAACGGCGACGTCATAGTGAACGGAAGCGTAAACTCGATAAGCGGAAGCTCCACCCTTCTTTTCGCGGAGTATTCGAACTCGCTCGTCCTCCTTTCGAGCGTGACCACGCCCGGCCTGACCCAGGACACCGGCCTGGGAGTCGCCGTCGACACCGCGGCGGGGGCGGCCTATGCCGTGGGCGCGCTCAACAACTTGGCCTATTTCCATAAGTTCCCGATCGCGCCGGCCATCCTCCCCCCGACGACCCCGTCCGGTTTCGCCGGGACGGCGCAGAGCGTGATCTCGATCCTGTGGACGTGGACCAACAATGCGACCAACCAGACGGGCTTCCGCGTCATGTCCGGGGCCACCAACCTGTCGGGAGACTTGCCGGCGAGCGCGACATCCTGGCTTCAGACGGGGCTGACCGTGGGTTGGTACTACGGCCCCTATTTCGTCCGCGCGTTCAACGCGGGCGGAACAGCGGACTCGAACTGGGCGTCCGCCTCCGCCCTTGCCGGGGTTTCGGTCGCGCTCTCTTCGCCCACCTACCCCCCCAACGGCGCCTACGTCAACGTCCAGCCGAACTTCGATTGGCTCGGATTGGGCGTGGCCGGGCTCGGCGCGGGGGCTTCGTTCTCTCTGCAAGTCTCAAAGAACGACCCCGCCTTCGGGCCGTCCAATATCGTGATCTCCATCTCCACGCCCGCCGTGGTCAACACGAGCATATCAACGGCGACCTGGGCGTATGTTTCAACATTTACCTTAATCAACAACGCCACCTACTACTGGCGCGTGAGCGACTTCGACTACCTCGGCAATCGAAGCCCGTACTCGCAGACCTACTCCTTCGTCACGGACTTCACTCCGCCGGTCCAGTCGGGGGCGTTCTCCATCGGCGCCGGGCTGAGCGAGTCGCAGGTCAGCGCTTTGGCGGCCGGAGTGACGGTCCAGATCGCGATCCAGGATGCGACGAGCGGCCTCGCCGTCTCGACTTCAGCCCTGCGGTTCTTCGGCGACGGGCGCGACGATCCTGAATACGCGAGCGGCTATGGCGTGATGTACTCGACGAACGCGGGGCAGACCTGGATCGACGCGTCCGCGATCACGGCCACGAACGGCGGCGCCGCCCTCGGTCTTCATATGCAGAGCCTGGCCGGCTTCAACGGCAAGCTCTACGCCGGGACCGGGAGCGGGATGATCTCCGCGAGCGCGGACGGAAGCGCCTGGGGCGTGATGAACGGAGGCAATGCCGCCGGCATCAGCATCTGGGCTATGGCGACGTTCAACGGCAAGCTCTACGCCGGGGACGTGACCGCCGGGGGCGTTTCAGTGAGCGCCAATGGGAACGCGTGGAGCTCCACGAGCGGCCTCGCCGGCAAGCAGATCGCTTCCCTGGCCGTTTTTGGCGGCAAGCTCTACGCCGGAGGCTACAACGACGGCAAGGTCTACGTCACCTCCGACGGAAGCGCGTGGACCGCTACTAACGGCGGGGTCCCAGTCGCCCAGATGATCGGCGCCCTGGCAGCGTTCAACGGCCGGCTATACGCCGCGGATAGGAGCAACGGCAAGGTATACGCGAGCGCGGACGGAAACACGTGGAGCGCGACTAACAGCGGGGCCGCGGTCGGACCCTCTGTGTGGACCCTGGCCACGTTCAGCGGCAAGCTCTACGCGGCGGACGATCACGGCAAGGTCTACGTCAGCGCGGACGGGAACGCATGGAGCACGACGAACGGCGGGGCCGCGGTCGGCTCCGCCATCTACGCCCTGGCAGCGTTCAACGGCAAACTGTACGCAGGGGATTGGGGCAACGGCAAGATCTACGTCAGCGCGGATGGAAACGCGTGGACCGCGACGAACGGCGGCGCCGCGGTCGGCGTCATGATATTCCCCCTGGCCGGGTTCAACGGCAAGCTCTACGGCGGAGATTGGATCAGCGGGAACTTCTACCAGCTCACCCCGGTGCCGGCGACGCTGAGCGGCGCCGACGGCACCAAGTCCGCTCAGACGCTGACCGCCACGGGATTGAATTTCGCGCCCTCCACTAATAGCGTCACCTGCGGCAGCGTCTCGCCGTGTGCAGCGACGAACCAGGTCATCTTCACGGCCTCGGACATGGCCGGGAATGCGACGCGCTTCGGCCCCTTCGCGGTGCAGGTCGCCGCGCCCCCTTCCGCGCCTACCGCGGCTTCAGGCTTCTCTGGGACGGCGCAGAGCCCGAGCTCCATCTTGTGGACCTGGACCAACAACGCGACGAACCAGACAGGCTATCGTGTCATGTCCGGGACGACGAACGTCTCGGGAGACTTGCCGGCGGGTGCGACCTCCTGGCTTCAGACCGGGCTGTCGGCCAACAGGCTCTACGGGCCCTACGTCGCCCGCGCCTTCAACAGCGGCGGCACGGCCGACTCGTCGAGCGCGTCGCGGTACACGCTCGCGAATCCGCCGGCCGGCCTGGCGGCGGGCAATATCGGCCTCAGCAGCGCGACGCTGGCCTGGTCGCCGAACGGCGATCCGTCCGGGACGGCTTGGGACCTCGAACGCTCCACCGACGGCGTGAATTTCGGCTCGATCTCCACGGCGAGCGCCGTCGCCGGCTACGTCGACACCGGACTGGCGCCAAGCACCACCTATTACTACGAAGTGCGCGCCAGGAACGGCGACGGGAGCTACACGGCGTTCAACGGCCCGGTCGCGGTGCTTACCGCCACGCCGGCGCCTGCCGCGCCTTCCGGATTCGCGGGGACGGCGCAGAGCGCGAGCTCGATATTCTGGACCTGGACCAACAACGCGGCCAACCAAGCCGGGTTCCGCGTCATGTCCGGAGCGACGAACTTGTCGGGCGACTTGCCGGCGAGCGCGACGTCTTGGCCGCAGACGGGTCTGTCGGTGAACACGCTCTACGGCCCCTATCTCGTTCGCGCGTTCAACATCGGCGGGACCGGGGATTCGGCGGGCGCGTCTCGCTACACCCTCGCGAACTCGCCGTCGGGGCTGGCGGCGACAAGTATCGGCCTGAGCAGCGTGACGTTGACCTGGTCGGCGAACGGGGATCCCTCCTGGACCATTTGGGACCTGCAGCGCTCGCTCAACGGCTCCAGCTTCAGCTCGATCTACACTTCGAGCGCGGCGGCTCGCTTCACCGATGCGGGGCTGTCGCCGAGCACCACCTATTATTACGAAGTGCGCGCCGCGAACGGCAATACGGTCTTCACCGCTTTCAACGGCCCGATCACCGTCCGCACCGCCACACAGCCCCCGGCCGCGCCTTCGGCCTTCACGGCCGCGGCGCAGAGCGCGACCTCGATTTTGTGGGCCTGGACCAACAACGCGACCAACCAGGCGGGCTTCAGGGTCATGTGCGGGGCGGCCAACGCATCCGGGGACTTGGCGGCCAGCGCCTCCTCCTGGCTCCAGACCGGGCTGTCGGCGAACACGCTGTACGGCCCCTGCTTCGTCCGCGCCTTCAACGACGGCGGCGCGGGGGATTCGGCGAGCGCGTCGCGCTACACGCTGGCCGTCACGCCGTCGGGGCTCGCCGCGACCGCCGTGGGCGCGAGCAGCGCCACGCTCGCCTGGTCGCCGAACGGCAACCCCGCCGGAACCATTTGGGAGCTTCAGCGCTCCGCTGACGGCGTGGCCTACAGCTCGGTCTATAGCTCGAGCGCCGCCGCCGGCTACACGGACATGGGGCTGACGCCCGGTTCGATGTACTACTACCAAGCGCACGCCCGCAACGCCGAGTGGGTCGCGACTCCTTTCAACGGCCCGATCACGATCTATACCGCGCCCGCGGCCGTTCTGACGGGCCTGACCGTCGCCGGCAACGCGCTCACCGCCGCCGCCTCCGTGACCAGCCGGGCCGGAGCCGTCACGCTGAATTTCGAGACCTCGCCCTCGCCCTCTTTCGCCTCCGGCGTCTTGAGCTCCGGCTTCATCGCGGCGTCCAACTTCACCTTCAGCGCCCTGCCGGTCGCGACGGCCTACTACGTCCGCGTCACCGCGCGGGATAGTCTGGGGAACGTCGGCCCCCCATCGGCGGTCCTGTCCGCCTTCACTCAGGCGAACGTCTACGTGTCGACCGGACTCCCGGTCGCGGCCCCGGCCATACAGGGAGGTCGCGTCCCGCTCTTGCGCCTCAGCCTTCAGACCGACCCCGGAGCGACGGCCACCTGGTCGAGCGTCAAGGTCCGCTCCATCGGCACGACACTGGACTCCGATGTGACGGCGGTCGAGGTCTACGCGGACGCCTCCGGCCGCGGCGTGTTCGACCCAGCCGCCGACCAGCTGCTCGGCTCGGCCCCCATGGCCGGCGGGGCGGCGGTCATCCCGCTCACCCTCTTGGTCACGCCCTCGCCTTCTCCGTTCTTCGTCGTCTATCGGTTGAGCCCGGTGGCGACGCCGTTCGCGACGGCGGGAGCTTCCATCGCGTCGGCGGCCGACATCGGCGTGTCATCGCCCTTCGCGCCGGTCGGAGCGTTCCCGGCCGCTTCGAACGCCGCGTCCATCCAGTACGCGCCGAACACGCTGACGTTCGCCGCCGCCAACGTGGCTCCGGCCAAGGCGGCTCCCGGCGCCGCCAAGCTGCCGGTCCTGAAACTGACCGCCTCGGCGGACGCCGGGATGAGCGTGCTGAGCGCGCTGAGGCTGTCTTTGGCCGGCACGCTGGCCGCCGGCCAGGTCGCCGCGGTGAAGCTCTACCGCGACTTGAACGGCAACGGCGTGCTCGACGCCTCGGATGCCCTGCTCACCTCCGGCGCCGATCGGTTCGCCAACGGCGTCGCCGACATGGCTCTCACCGCCTCCCAGGCGAATAGAACGATCGAATCGGCCCCCGTGACCCTGTTCGTCGCGGTCGACCTGGCCGCCGCGGCGCAGCCCGGCTCGACCTTCGGCGTCTCCGTCGACACGCCGTCTTCCATCGGCCTGGCGAGCACGGTGGATACCGTGACATTCTCCGGCGCGCCGCTCGCCTCGAACCAGACTCTGGTGATGAACACGCTCACGCTGACGGCTTCCCCGGCGACGCCGGCCCAGCTCACGCAGGGCTATCCGTACGCCCTGATCCAGGCCGACGTCTCGGTCGATTACGGCCAGGCGCAGCTCACGAGCGTCCAGGTCGCGCGCACGGGCAGCTCGACCGACGCGGACGTGGATAACGTCCAGCTCTATCGAAAAGCCGTCCTGGATGGCAGGCCGTTCGACCCGAGCGTCGACACGCTGCTCGGCTCCGGGACCTTCTTGAACGGCTCGGCGGCCGTCGCCTTCCCGCCGTTGACGGTGACGGCCGGCGCGCCGATGGCGTTGTTCGTCGTCTACTCGGTCAGCCCCTCGGCCGTCGTCGGAGACACCCTCGGCGCCGTGCTCGCCGGCGCGCAGGGCGAAGCGTCCTACACGAGCCTGGCCGCGAACCTGCCCTTCACGAGCCCGACCGGCCAGGTCATCCTCGCCGTGAACCGTCTGATCGCCTTCGGCGCGAACGTCGCGCCGGCGAGCCTCATCCAGGGAACGACCAACGTCGCGCTCCTGCGCCTGCAGGTCCGCGCCGACCGCAAGACGCTCTCCTGGGCGGGAGTGCAGCTCACGCGCTTGGGAACCGGGCCGGATCCGGATATCCGCGGCGTCGCCGTCTACAAGGATTCCGACGGCAACGGCATCCTCGGGAGCGGGGACGCGCTGATGACCTCCGGCCAGGACGCCTTCAGCGGCGGCCGCGCAGCCCTGTCGTTCAACGCGCCGGAGCTCATCGACACGAACCTGCATACGTATTTCGTAGCGGTGACCCTGGACCCGGGCGCGGCCCCTGGAGACACCGTCGGCGTGCGCCTGGCGGGCGCGGGGGATCTCGACGTCCTCTGGCCGAACGCCGCGTCGACCGGCCCGCCGTCGTTCCCCTTCGACGCGGGGCCCGTCCCCGTCACCCAGTATCCGAACGTGGTCGCGGTCGACGCCGCGTCCGTGATGGTGTCCTCCGCGACGCCCGGCACGCTCGACGTGGCCCTGATGAAGCTGACCCTGCGGACGAACGTCTCGAACGCAAGCTGGCTCAAGCTCCATGTGGACCGCGCCGGCTCCAGCGCCGACGCGGACATCGGCGCGGTGAAGCTCTATTACGACGCGAACCAGCTCGGCGTCTTCTACTCGACGCGGACGGCGCAGTATCAGCTCGTGGGCGCCACCGTCTTGGCGAACGGCTCGGCGGACCTCTTGCTCGCCTCTCCCGTCACCTTGAGCACGGCGGCGAAGACGTTCTTCCTCGCCCTCGACCTGTCGACCGGGGCCCTCTTCGGCGATATGGTCGGCTTGAGCGCCGCGAGCGCGTCGTACTTCACCGTCAACGCCCCGAACGCCCCGGCCCCGGTCTCATTCGCCTCGGGGCTGGTGGAGGTCCGCCATCCGCCGAACATCATCGAGGTGGGCGGCGCCGACGTCGCGCCGCCGACGGCGGTCCAGGGGACGGCCGCGGTGCCGATGATCTCCCTGCGCGTGCACACGGAGACGTACACCGGACGCTGGAGCGGGCTCACCGTCAGCCGCATCGGCACCGCGAGCGACACGGACACGACCCGGGTGAGCCTCTACGCGCTCCCTGAGCGGATCCAGACCGCCAACGCGACGTTCGGCACGCTGATCGCCACGGGCGCTTTCGTCAACGGGCAGGCGGTCCTCGGCTTCCTCGCGAGCCAGACGATCACCACGTCCACGAAGACGTACTTCCTCGCCTACGACGTCGCCCCCCTGGCGACCTCGAGCGCGACGCTCGGAGCCTCGCTGTCCGGCCCCGACTCCTTCATCATCGCCAGGCCGAGCTCGGCCACGGCCTCCGCGGTCCAGTCGGGGCTCACGCGCATCACGGGCCTGACCCCGGGACCGATCGACCGCGGGCAGATCTCGAACGTGTCGTCGTACCCGAACCCGGTCGACTCCCGCGTCGCCCCCGCGACGATCGTCTATACCCTGTCCGCGAGCGCCGACACGGAGCTCCAGGTGGTCGACGCTTTCGGCGTCAAGGTGCGCGGGATGAAGTTCGGAGCCGGCTCGCAGGGAGGAAAGGCCGGCCTCAATTCAGTCAGTTGGGACGGGTCGGATGACAGCGGCCGC
>JAPLKK010000183.1 GCA_026388115.1 Elusimicrobiota bacterium
CGCCTCCGCCTTCTTCGGCGACGGCTCGCACCTCTCCAACGTCAGCGCCGCCGGCGGCAAGCTGGTCCAGAGCCAGATCTGGATCGGCAACAACCTCGATACCGCCAAGGCCGCCTACACCTGGGGCGACGCCACGCTCCTTTACGACGCCGGGACCGACTCCGCCAAAATCACCCTCAACTCCTCCATCCCCACCGCCGTCACCTGGACCGCCCAGCAGACCTTCTCCAACAACACGGTCTCGGTCAGCACCGCGATCACGATGACGGGCGCCGCGGGAACGCTCACCCAGACCGGCCTGCCCTCGACCTCCACCGGCATCGCCACGACGGGCGGCGTCGAGGCCGCCTTCTTCACCGGCGACGGCTCGGGGCTGACCAACATCTCGTCGGAGAACATCTCGGGGATACCGACCCCGGACATCTTCAGCGCGACGGTCGATGTCGCGAACGGGCCGGCGCTGATCGTCTCCACCTCGCCGGGGCTGATCACGGTCGACGTGAACGATTCCTCGGTCACGCTGCAAGGCAATGAGTTCAACGGCAGCAACGAGCTCGTGCTGCTCGAGCCCGACGGCGACCTGCCCGCCCTCGACGGTAGTGCGCTCTTTAATCTCGATGCGGATGCCCTGAACACCGGCACCATCTCCAACGGGATCATCTGGAACGGCGCCACGGTCGAGGTCCCCTACGGCGGCACGGGAAACACGAGCTTCACCAACAACGGCGTGCTGATCGGAAAAGGGTCGAACGCCGTCGAGTCCACGCCTCCGCTCGGGCCCGGCGGGCTCATCATCGGCGCCGGAACGAACAGCACCCCCTCGACCGGCACGCTTACCGCCGGCTCCGGGGCGATCACGATCACGAACATGCCCGGCAGCATCACGCTCGACGTGAACGGTTCCTCGGTCGCCCTGCTCAATTCGACGCAGACCTTTACCGCGGCGCACGACTTCACCAGCGAGGTCGGCATCCTCGCTCCCGGCAGCCTGACCATGAGCGGCTCGAGCGTCACGCTCACCGGCTCCGCCGGCGTCATCGTCAGCGTCTCCTCCATCACCGCCGGCGCCTTCTTCGGCGACGGATCGCATCTTTCGGGGATCCAGCCCACCGGCAGCAGCCTGGCCGACGCCAACATCTGGATCGGCGACGCGACCAATCTGGCCCAGCAGCATCCGATGTCCGGCGACGCCACGATGGACGACACCGGCAAGGTCACCATCGGCCCCAATGCCATCAACACCGGAAAGCTCGCGGCCGACGCCGTGACCTACTCCGCCATCCTGAACGGCGCGGTGCAGACGGCGAAGCTCGCGGCCGACGCCGTGACCTACTCCGCCATCCTGAACGGCGCGGTGCAGACGGCCAAGCTGGCGACCGACGCGGTCACGACCTTGGCCATCCTCAACGCGAACGTAACGAATATCAAGCTGGCCGCCGACGTCTTCAGCTCCTCGCACGCCTGGAGCGGCTCCGACACCTTCACGAGCGAGGTCGACATCGCCGCCCCGGGAAGCCTCACGATGACCGGTTCGAGCATCACCCTCACCGGCTCGGGCGGCATCATCAACGCCGGCTCCTCCGTCACCGCCTCCGCCTTCTTCGGCAACGGCGCGGGGCTTATCGGGGTCAGCGGCACGGACAGCACCAAGGTCGCCAAGGCGGGCGATACGATGACCGGGAACCTCGTGGTGGGCACCGACGGCAACGCGTCGACGGTCTCCGTCTCCGGCTACATGACCTTCGCCAACGAGTCCATCGCGCCGAGCGCGACCAAGGGCGGCATCTACTACAATCCCACCTCTGCCGGCGGGGAGGGAGCGTTTTTTGTGTCCCTCGACGGCTTCAGTTGGGTGCCGATCGCCACGGGCACGGCCGGCGGCGGGCTCAGCGGGGTCGCGTCCAATGCCGACCAGTTCACCGGGACGGGCGTCACGGGCGACGCGCTGACCCTGAAGTCCTCCTCGGTGACCCTGCAGGGCAACTCTTTCAATGGGACCAGCCAACTCATCCAGACCACCGGCGCGGGCTACTACCCGGCGCTGAACGGGTCGTTGATCACCAACCTCCTGGGCACCAACATCCAGGCAGGGACCATCGACACGACGCGGCTCAACACGGACGCCGTCAACAGCGCCGCCATCCTCAACGGCTCGGTGAACACCAACAAACTCGCGCTCGACGCGGTCACGACCTCCCAGCGCCAAGCTCAATGCCGACGTGTTCGGCTCGGTTCACAGTTGGAGCGGAGCGCAGACCTTCTCCACCGCGAGCGTCACCGGCTCCGGGATGAACTTCAACAACGCGCCCCTGACCCTCAACGGGTCCGCCGGCACCATCACCACTCAGTCCTCCGTCACCGCCTCCGCCTACTGGGGCGACGGCTCGCACCTCACCGGCGTCACCGCCACCGGCGGCACCCTCAACACCGACAAGATCTGGATCGGCAGCACCGCCAACACCGCCGCCCCGCAGACCGTCTACAACGACGCGACCCTCGCCGTCGACGGCAAGCTCACCATCCAGCCCGGCGCCATCGACACCGGCAAGTTGGCCTTGGACGCCGTCACCACGGCCGCCATCCTCGATGGAAACGTCACCAACGCCAAGCTGGCGGGCGACGTGTTCGGCTCCGCGCATACCTGGAGCGCCCAGCAGACCTTCTCCAACAACACGGTCTTGGTCAGCACCGCGATCACGATGACGGGCGCCGCGGGAACGCTCACCCAGACCAATCTCCCCTCGACCTCCACCGGCATCGCCACGACGGGCGGCGTCAAGGCTGCCTTCTTCGACGGCGACGGTTCGGGGTTGACCAACATCTCCACTACCAACCTGGTCGGCGTGCCGACGCCTGATATCTTGAGCACCACGGTCAACGTCCCCGGCGGGCCGGCGCTCATCGTCTCCACCGCGAACGGCGTCATCGAGACCGACGTGAACCAGGCGTCGGTCACGTTGGCCGGCAACACCTTCAATGCCGCGAACGACCTTGTGAAGCTGACTTCGCTCGGATACTACCCGGCGATCGACGGCCAACTCATCACAAACCTGACCGGCGGCAACATCAACGGCACGATCGCGAACGGGGTCGTCTGGCATGGCAACACCGTCCAGGTCCCCTACGGCGGGACCGGGGCCACCAGCTTCACCAACGGCGGCGTCCTCGTCGGCCAAGGCTCCAACGCGCTCGTCGCCACGCCCTCGATGGCCGACGGCGGGCTCATCATCGGCGCGGGTACGGGCGTCACCCCCGCGACCGGCACGCTGAAGTCCCCCTCGAACACGATCACGATCACCAACGCCCCGGGCAAGATCTCGATCGACGTGAACAACGGCGTCTTCTACAGCGTCCTGCTGGCGTCGGTGACCGGCAGCGGCGCCTGCGTGACCCTCCCCGCCTTCCCCGTGTATGCCAACCTGACCTTCCGGTTCTTCGCGCCCTCCGTCTCGGCGGCCGACATCCCGTACATCCGGTTCAACGGCGACGCCGACGGCAACACCAATTACTCCTGGTCGGCTTCCCATCAGTTCAACGCCTCAAACGCGGCGCACGGCGTCGCCCAGATCCAGCTGACCGACGACAACGGCGGCGGCGCGATCACGACCATGCGGTACTTCACGATCAACGTCAGCAACAATCAATACGGCACCGTCTTCAAGGGAGTGACGTCGGTGGGGATGGCCTCGGGCGCGGCGGCGAACAACGTCCAGGCCTGGAACTCGGCAGGCTTTTGGACGACCGCCTCCGCCATCACCTCCGCGAGCATCTGCAACCTGACCGGCAAGACTTTCGGGGCGAACTCCGTCTTCCAGGTATTCGGAGGGAACTAGGATGACCCGCGCGAACGAGAGGGACGGGGTATGATCAGGAGCATACTGGAAGCAATGATGGCAAGCCTATGGCTCGCCGCGGTATACTCCGACGTGGCCAGGGACATGACGCGGACCTGGCTGGAGGCGGCCCGAGAGAGCGGGAGGACGTTCATCGCGCAGACCGTCGTGCCGGGGCTCAAGACCGGCTTCGCGAGGCTGCAGGACAAGGCCTTCAGGAGCGCCGCGCGGAGGAGGCCCTTGACGAGCCCCACCACAGCGCCTCGCGGATAGAGCCGACGCCGCTGTCTCGGGCGCGGAGCCGGCGCGGCCGTTGGCCCAGGCGAGAGAATGAACGTTGGCTCAACTCCTCAAGATTCAAGGGCCTCACAGCGAACGCCACACGCTATATCTTCGTGAACCGACCCACCGCCGGCGGCAACGCCGGCATCGGAACGCCAGCCCCGACCCAAGGATGTCGAGGGCCCGAATCGGCCGGCAAGCGGGCGTTTCTTTACCTTTAATTTTACGTTTGCCTGGTATGCTTTTTAGACCTGTCGTGAAGACATCGATCGGCTCTTGCAAGGGGGTCCGCGAGGTCCTTGCCGTAGCGTGCTTCGCGGTCCCGGCGCTGCTCGGCTCCTATGCCGCGGCCCAGCAGACGTCGCAGCTCAAGGACCTGGAGTTCGATTCGACCTCCGGCCGCACTATCTACGTCGATTCGCCTACCGCTACGGGGGCGGGCAATCGGCTGGAGATCGTCGCGGGCCCGGCCAACGGCTCCTACGCGGGCGGCAACGTCGTCGTCACCGCGGGGAGTTCCACCTTCGCCTGGGGCAGCGTCCTCTTGAACCCCACCACCGGCTTCGTCGGCATCGGGACGAGCAACCCGGGGCAACCGCTGGACGTGAACGGCAACGTGAAGTTCACGGGGGCGCTGATGCCCAACAACGTCGCCGGCACCACGGGACAGTTCATCCTGACCCAGGGGCGCAACACCGCGCCGGTGTGGACGGTCACCTTCAGCAGCCCGATCGCCGTCGCCGGCGGCGGCAGCCTCGCGTTCTACGGCTCGAGCGTCACGCTCAGCGGCGCGAACGCGCTGATCGGCCAGAACGACATGCCCGCCACCTCCACCGGCATCACCACCAGCGGCGGCGTCCACGCCGCCTTCCTGACCGGCGAGATGTCCGGCGTCACGTTCTCCTCCACCGGCACCATCCCCGGGGATGCCATCATCGGCAACCCGATGATCTTCATCAGCAGCGTGGCGACCACGTCCCCCCAGAACTGCGTCAGCCTGAGCTGGACCAAGCCCTATGTCGGCTACACTATCCGGTTCTTCTCCCCCAGCGAATCCACCGGCGACATCCCCTGCCTGATGTGGGGCTACGGCGGGACCCTCCCGGCCACTTTCGACGACGGCGCCGCCAACACGGACTACGCGTGGTGGGCCAGCCATCTCTACTCGCATATGGCGTCCAATAAACAGGACAACTGCCAGCAGCTCACCGACACGCAGAACACTGCCTTCAACTATGAGCAGTTCTTCCTCATCCACGCGTTCTACAACGTGAGCGGCGTCGCCAAGCCGATGACCTCGACCGGCATGATGGACGAGGCGCCGTCCACGGTCAACAACGACAACCCGACGCTCAGCGCCGGCTCCTGGGTCGGCCCCGCCGGCGACAAGACGAAGCTGATCACGGGCGCGAAGATCTGCCTGGCCACCGCCGCCAACAAGTTCGCCGCCGGCGCCATCATGATGGTCTATGGCTCGTACTGAGATGAGGACGTCCCGCTTCTGGGCCTGCCTGGCGCTCTTGGCGGCGCTCCCGGGCGCGGGCGCCCGCGCGCAGACATCGCAGCTCTCGGATCTGGAGTTCGACGCGACCGGCCCGCGCTATATCTACGTGGATTCGCCCACCGCGGGCGCGGGCGTGCCGCTCAACATCATCGGGGGCCCCGCGAACGGCTCCAACGCCGGCGGCAATCTCGTGATCAGCGGCGGCGCCTCCGCCTACAACTCGGGCAACGTGCTCTTGAACCCCACGACGGGCTACGTCGGCATCCGGACGGCGGTCCCCGTCCAGCCGCTCGACGTGGCCGGCAACGTCGGGTACTCGAAGGCCCTCATGCCCAACAACATCGCCGGCACCACGGGACAGTTCCTGCTGAGCCAGGGGAAGAACGTCGCGCCCGTATGGACGAACACCTTCAGCACCGGCGTCGCCATCGGCGGAACGGGCAGCCTCACGTTGAGCGGCTCTAGCGTCACGCTCACCGGAGCGGCCGCGCTGATCGGCCAGAGCATTCCCATCACCTCGACCGGCATCACCACCACCGGCGGCATCCAGGCCGCCTTCTTCACCGGGGACGGCTCCGGCCTCACGATCTCCACCGACGCCCCTCCGGTCATCCCGCCGCAAGCCATCGACCAGAACCCCATGATCTTCATCGGCAGCGTGACGCTGACGACTCCGGCGGGCTGCGTCAGCGTGAGCTGGCCGCAGCCCTACATCGCCTACACGTTCCGGTTCTACGCGCCCTCCGAATCCGCCGTCGACGTCCCCTGCATGATGTTCGGCTACGGCAACCCCGCCGTCTTCGACCCCGTGACCTATACGGGGCAGAGCGACGGCCCCGGCAACGAGATGGGCGACCCCGGCGACTACGGCTGGTCGGCCTCGCAGCTCTTTGGAGGACATACCGACTCTCAGCTGGTGCAATGCGCTCAGCTCGTCGGCGTCAAGACCACGTACAAGCAGGAGCTGTTCGAGCTCATCGACGTGATCTTCAACTTCGCGGGCTCCTACAAGCCCTACACCTCGGTAGGCATCGGACCGAACGCCCCTCCGGCCACCGGCAACGTGGTAGCGACTTTCAGCGGCGGACAATGGATAGGCCCGGGAGGCGACATCAGCAAGCTGATCACGGGGGTCCGCATCTGCAACTACAACCCGGTCAACACGTTCGCGGTGGGAACCGTATTGTCGGCCTA
>JAPLKK010000004.1 GCA_026388115.1 Elusimicrobiota bacterium
AGCCGAGGAAGCCCCCGGCGCAGGAGTCGCCGGCCCCGGTCGGGTCCAGGACCCGCTCGACAGGATACGCCGGGAAGGCGTATAAGCGCTCTCCCACCACGAGCAAAGCGCCGTGCTCGCCCTTCTTGACCACGACGACCCGCGGCCCCCACTCGGCGAGCTTGCGCGCCGCGCGGACCGCGTTCGGCTCACCGGTGAGCTTGCGGGCCTCGTCGTCGTTGACGAGGAACACGTCCACGCGCGAAAGGACCTCCTTGAGCGCCGCCTTCTTCGAGGAGATCCAGAAATTCATCGTGTCGCAGGCGACGAGCCCGGGGTGCTCCATCTGCGACAGCACCTCCCACTGCAGCTCAGGGTCGATGTTGCCCAAGAAGAGCACGGGCGCGGACTTCTGCTCCTCGCTCAGCGTGGGCTTGAAGCTCTTGAAGACGTTCAGCTGGGTATCCAGCGTCTTAGCGCTGTTGAGGTCCTTGCCGTAGCGGCCGGACCAGCGGAAGGTCTTGCCCGCCACGGCCCTGAGCCCGCTGACGTCGATGCCGAGGCCCTCGAGCATCGCGCGGTGCTCGGCGGGAAAATCGGTGCCGACGACCCCGAGCAGCTGAACCCGCGCGAACAGCCGCGCGGCGAGGGAAAAATAGACCGCCGAGCCGCCGAGGGCGTCCTTGGTCTCGCCTTCCGGCGTCTTCACCGAGTCCAGCGCGACCGACCCGACGACGAGGATGGAATCCGTCAGCGGCGTCATCTCCCCTGCTCGCGCTCCTGCAGGAACTGCCGGATGTCCATGCCGGCGGTGACCCCGCGCAGATAGAAGTTGATCAGGTCGAGGGCGCGGGTGCGCTCCAGCTCCTGCGCGAAGGCCGCCCGCTCCTTCTCGAAGCCTTTCATCGAGCCCTTCTGGCGCTGGTACTCGTCGGGCACCTCGGCGGGAAGGGTCTTGGCGCACTGGAAGATCTGCTGCTTGAGCTTCGAGGCCATCATCGCCTTGCGCTGCTCGCGCTCGTAGTCCTCCGGAGTCATGCGCAGGCTCTGGCGGACCGCCTGGAAGTACTGCATCTGGCTGAACTGCCCGCCCGACTGGAAGCTGGCGTTGTTGCGGATGGCGGCGTTGAGCTCGAGGTCCGTGACCTCGATGCCCATCTTCTGCGCCTCCTGGTAGAGGATCTCGTCGACGATCATGTCGCGCAGCATCGCGCCCTTGATCTCGCTCGTCTGCGCGTCGGACAATTCCTTGCCCTGCGTGCGCGCGGCGTCAAGATAGCTGTTGAGGCGGCTCTGGAACCTCATGTACGAGATCTTCGTCGAGCCCACGACCGCCACCGCCTCGGACATGTCGCGGGAGGTGAAGAGGTAGCCGCCGAGGCCGACGAAGATGCCGATCAAGAAGATCGCCACCACGCCGATGAACAAGGAGCGCCGATGCCGGCGTAGCGTGCTGAGGATCACGCGCGCTCCGAGAGCGTCTCGCCGACGAGGTCCGAAGCGGTGAGGGGCTTCTTGTCGGAGCTCATCGAGCAGGCCCCGTCGAAGACGGCCCCGTCGTCGATCATCAGGCGCGGGGCGCGGATGTTGCCGGTCACGCGGCCCGAAGCCTTGATCTCGAGCCCGGCCGAGGCGACGATGTCGCCATTGACCTGCCCGCCGACGACCACGGCCTCCGCGCACACGTTGCCGCGCACGCGGCCGGTGGCGCCGACCACGACGGTCTGAGCCTCGAGGATGTCGCCCTCGACGCGGCCGTCGATGCGGATCGAGCCGCGCACGGTCATCGCGCCCTGGAAATAGGCCTCGGGCCCGACGATCGTCTCGATCTCGGCGGAATCGAGCCCTTCTCCCTTCTTAAAGACCATGGATGGCTCCGGGGCTCACCTCAGCGGCGCTTCCTCGGCGGAACCGCGCAGGTACGGCACCGGGTTGACCGGCTTGCCGTGCCGCAGGACCTCGTAGTGGAGGTGGTTCCCCGTCGAGCGCCCCGTGGTGCCCATGTAGGCGATAAGCTGGCCCCGCTGGACGCGCTGGCCCTCCTTGACGAGCACCTTCGAGTTGTGGCCATAAACCGTTGAGTAGCCCCAGCCGTGCTCGAGCAGGATCATGCGGCCGTAGCCGCCCGACCACCCGGCGTGGCGCACCTGGCCGTCGGCCGTGGCGAAGATCGGGGTGTCGGCGCCGTTGGCGATGTCCACCCCGGGATGGAACTCGTCGCTGTCGTCCTCCCCCCCCGCATCGGCGAGAAGCGGTAGCCGAAGTGCGAGGTGACGCGGCCCGCGGTCGGCCAGATGTTGGGCGTCGCGCGATAGAGGCTGCGCTCGTTGTTGATGTGCCAGGCGATCTCCTGGAAGCTCGCGATGCGCTTCTCGCTCTCGATGCGCAAGGCCTCGAGGCTCCTGCGGATCTCGGGCTGCGAGGCCCGCGCGGGGTTGTCGGACAGCAGCTTCGCGAGGCTCATGCGGCCGGCCGGCGAGGGGCCTCCGGTGGCGTCTTCTCCCTGGATGATCGCCTTGCGCTCGCGCATCCCGAGCAGGACGCGCGCGCCATCTCGAGCGCGCTGCGGGCCCGCTCGACCTCGTTGGCCAGATACAGCATCTTCGCGCGCATCACGTAATTGTCGGCCTTGGTGATCATGTAATCCGCGTGGCTGCCGATGGCGAAGCCCGCGATCACCGTGGCGCCCGTCCACAAGGCGGCGATGAAAAGCAGGAAATGAAAGGAAAAACGCACTCTCCAGAGAGGGAGGTCGGTGTGCGGGATGACGAGGACGGTGACGTGGTGGCCCAACCGCTGGACCAGACTGCGGAGTCGCACGGATAAAGTGTAACAGAACCGTCTTAAAAGAGTCAATATCGCGCGCGTCAGATATTGTCGACCGGCGATTCCTTCGTGAAACGCAGGCTGTCGATGAGCTTTTGGAACGCCGCCTCGTAGCGGGGGCGGGCGTCCGCGGAGGAAGGGAAAACGATCGTATAGAAGCCTTTTCGCGTGGGGACGAAGACGGCCTCGTCCTCGCGCCACATGCGGCCGCCGCCGGCCGCCGCCGGCCTGGCGTCGGGCAGGTTCATGTAGGCGTCCTTCTGGACGCGCACGACCATCCGCTCGGCCGGCCGGCCGCCGATGGTGACCGCGGTCCTTCGGGCGGAAAATGCCGGGTCGGGCCCCCACACCGTGGCTGCCATCTGCGCGATGTAATCGTCAATAGAAGCGTATTTGCCGGTTTCGCCGGAGGCCTTTCTCACCGGCTTGCCCGCGGCGTACCAAGCCACGACGAAACGAGGCGCTCCCCACAACGCTTCCTTGTCCTCGGGCCCCAGCCAGACGGTGAAGCGATACGCGTCCGCGTCGGCGGAAGTCTCGGCGCGCCAGCCCAGAGGCGCGGCGCATTCGAAATCGCCGGATGCCGAAGAATACGGCACGAACACTTGCGGGCCGGAGGGATGGCGGCGGCAAGCGGCGAAAAAGAAGGACGCCGCCAACAGGCCCAGTGCTGCTGCTGCGCTTCTCCTCATGTACGTCCCAAGATAACTCGGACATACCCGGGATTGCAAGCACTTTCCCGCAGCCGGTGCCAGGCTTTTAGACTTGATTTGTCAATAGAATTTCCCCTTGACAGGGCGACGCCGGCTGTTAAACTTTCGCTATGCGCTCGCCGTCCCCCCTCCGGCGATGCCTTGCCATTGTACAGGCGGCCGTTCTCCTGCCTTGGCAGCTGGGCATCCATTCTTCTTTCGCAGAAGAAACCTCCCTCGCCGCCGCGCAGCAGCCCCGCTATCAGGACACTCTCGCCTCGCTCTTGGCGGGACACCCGGAGCTCGACCTCGACAAGATCGCCGGCGACGCCGCGAGCTATGAGGCCGCATTGCGGGCGGCCGCCGACGCACTGCGCTCCCGCCTGAGCGAAGCAAGGTCCCGCTGCGGCCAAGACGCCGGACGATGCTCGGCCGCGTTCGCGGGGCTCGACGAAGAGTACAAGAAGCAGCCCCTCCTTCCAGAAGACGCTCCGCACCGCAACGTCGCGCTCGCCCGATTCGGCGCGTCCCCGGCTTTGTGGCAGGAAGCGCTGAAGGCCAACGAGATCGTCCGCGCGCTCGGCGTGGAGTTAGCGGAAGCTGAAACGGCATCGCCCCCGCCCCCTGCGGCTTCGCAGGCGAAAGAGAACGCCGAGCTGGCGAAGCGGCTGCAGAGCGAAGCGGGCCTCGACGCGACAGACGCGGCGGCCTTGGCCTCGGTGGCCAGGCCCGGCATCCCGGCCCAAGAGCTCGAGCGCCGGCTGGCGCAAGTGATAGATAACGCGCGCGCGCGAGGAGAGAAGGTGCCGGACCCCGCGTCGGTGAGGCAGATCATCGCGCAGGCGCGAGCTGAAACGGTGACTGCCCTCACCCCGACCCTCTCC
>JAPLKK010000145.1 GCA_026388115.1 Elusimicrobiota bacterium
CCTCATCGCGGCGAGCGTCATGAGCGCGCCTGCGACGCTCGTCATTTCCAAAGTGATGGTCCCGGAGACGGAAGTCCCCGTGACGCTCAACACGATGGACATGGTCGATGAGAAGCTCGACGCGAACGTCATCGACGCGGCGGCGCGCGGCGCGTCGGAAGGCATGGGGCTCGCGATCAACGTGGCGGCGATGCTGCTCTGCTTCATCGCGCTCATCGCGATGCTCAACGCGATCATCGGCGCGGCGGGCGGGCTTGCGGGATACCCGAAGCTCTCGATCGAGATGATCCTGGGCTACGTCTCCTGGCCGTTCGCCTTCCTGATGGGCATCCCGGCGAAAGACTGCCTGACGGTGGGCAGGCTCATCGGCGTCAAGACGGCGGTCAACGAGTTCGTGGCCTACCTGCAGATGAGCGACCTGCTGAAGGCGGGGACGACGCTGTCGCCACGGTCGCTCGTCATCACGGCGTACGCCTTGTGCGGCTTCGGCAACTTCTCCTCGATCGCCATCCAGATCGGCGGCATCTCGGCGTTGGCGCCGAACCGCCGCCATGACCTCGCCAAGCTCGGGATGGCGGCGATGCTCACGGGGTGCCTCGCGACCTTCATGACGGCCGCGGTGGCCGGGATCTTGATCCCCTAAGGACTCCGCTCAAATGCATCAGTTCAAGGACGAGTGGCTCCTTCGCAGCCTGGTGGGCGTCGATCGGGTCACCGCCGCGGCCGTCGATAAGCTCCGGAAGGAGGCAAAGCCCTATATCTCCGGCGCGCTCATCCAGGCCGGGCTCATCAAGCCCGAGGCCGTGGCGCAAGCCGTCCAGAAGACCTACGGCGTCTCGTATCACGACCCGGACTCCGCCGAGATCGACAAGCTGGCGGTGGGGCTCGTGCCGGAGAAGCTCTGCCGGCGGCACCGGCTCATGCCGATGCGCATCTCCGGCGAATCGCTCCACGTGGCCATGGTCAACCCCATCGACCAGACCGCGCTCTCCGACGTGGAGGCGACATCCGGACGCCACCCCGTCCCCTTCTATCTCCTCGATGAACGCGTCGAGGCGCTGATCAACGAGTTCTATAAGCCGGACGCCTTGGTCTTCGCCCTCTTGGATAAGATGGTAGGCGACGCGCCCGTCGAGGTCATCGGTGGAAAGCGGGACAGCGACTCTGATGACGTCGCCGTCACCGCGCCCGTCATCCGTCTGGTCAACGGGATCATCGCGAAGGCCGTCGAACTGAAGGCCTCGGACATCCATATCGAGCATGAGGAGTCCGTCAGCGTGGTGCGCTTGCGGATCGACGGAGCCCTCAAGAACTACATGACCATCCCCCGCGCGATCGCGGCCAAACCGGTGGTCTCCCGCATCAAGATCATGGCCGATCTCGACGTGGCCCTGCACATGCGCCCGCAGGACGGCCGCGCGCAGCTCCGGGTCGGCAATCAGGAGATCGGCCTGCGCGTTTCCATCCTGCCGACCAACTTCGGGGAGAAGGTCGTGATGCGCATCCTCGACCAGCGCTCCGCGGAGGTCCCGTTCGAGAAGCTGGGGCTGAGCCCGGAGCTCGCGGCGCGCATGGACGCCATCCTGAAGATGACGCAGGGGATCTTCCTGGTCACGGGCCCCACCGGCTCGGGCAAGACCACGACGCTTTACTCGATGATCAACAAGATCAAGTCCGAGGACACCAACATCGTGACCGTGGAGGACCCCATCGAGTACAAGCTCGCCGGGATCAACCAGGTCCAGGTCAACGAGAAGCAGGGGCTCACCTTCGCCGGCGTGCTCCGGTCCGTCCTCCGCCAGGACCCCGACGTGATCCTCCTCGGCGAGATCCGGGACCGGGAGACGGCCGACATCGCGTTCCAAGCCGCGCTCACCGGCCATCTGGTCTTCTCGACGCTGCATACGAACGATACCCTCTCGACCATCACCAGGCTCAGCGACATGGGGATCGAGCCTTTCAAGCTGGCGCCCGGCCTGATCGCCATCACGGCCCAGAGGCTGGTCCGCCGCCTCTGCCCGGCCTGCTCGACGCCCGGCGACCCTTCGAAGATCGAGGGCGCCGTCTTGGACCTGTTCCGAGAGCTGGGGATCGCGCCCGCGAACCGCGAGCCGGCCGGTTGTCCGCAGTGCGACGCCGGCTACAAGGGGCGGGTCTCGATCGTGGAGTTCCTGGAGGTCTCCCAGGTTCTCAAGAACCTCATCAGCGTGAGCGCCGTCGAGGAGCAGCTGCGGGAGGCCGCCCTATCCAAGGGCCTCATGCGGACCATGGCCACCGATGCCCTTTGGCACGTCTCCCAGGGGCACACCTCCGTCGAGGAGGTCATGCCGCACTTGAACCTGGGGCGGCGCAAGGAGCGTGACATCCCCCAGGTCGCGGCTCCGGCGGTCCAGGCCGCTCCGGCGGCTCCGGCGGCCCAGGCCGCCCCGCAGCCCGCGCCCGCGGCGACTCATCTCAAGCGGCGGCGCGTCCTGGTCGTCGACGACGACAAAGGGGTCCGGCTCATCCTGCGCCTCACGCTCGAGAAGGCAGGGTTCGAGGTCAAGGAAGCGGAAGACGGCGTCAAGGCGATGGAGGCCGTGGCCGACGTCGCCCCCGACGCGGTCATCCTCGATCTGCAGATGCCGAACCTCGACGGCCAGGGCGTCATCCGGGCGATGCGCGAGTCCCTGAAGCTGTGGCGGCCGCTCATCCTGATCCTCACGGCCTTCGCCGGGGAGAACACCCAGCCGGAGACCCTGCGGCTCGGGGCCGACGACTTCATCAGCAAGCCTCCCCAGCCGCACATCGTCCTGGCCCACCTTAACGCGAGCGCCGTCGACTGACCGGCCGCCGGCCCGCCCGCCGCGGAGCGGCGGGAGCGCTCAGTCCGGGAGACTCAGGGCGCGACGCAATCGCCGGACGGCGAGCAGGACCTCCGCGGCGTCCGGAGGCGGCAGGGCGGCCTTTGCTGCTTCGCCGACGCGCCGCTCCAAGCCCGCGGCGACCTGGCCGGCCTCCGCGTAGCCGTAGGTTCCCGCCGATCCCGCCAGGCGATGGGCGGTCACGCGGATCGAGCCAAGCAGCTCCGGGCTGATCGGCTTGCCTTCGGCCAAGCCGGAAGCCAGCGCGCCGAGCTGGGCGGCGCACTCGGCGCGGTACTCGCCGATCTCTTCGGTCCCAAGCAGCTCGCGGGCCTGATTCTCTTCGGGAGCTGTTTCGGCCGGGACCTCGAATACGAAGATGCTTCCGCCCTGGGGACGGTCCTCGACCCAGACGCGGCCGCCGAGAGAGCCGGCGGCCAGGCGGCAGAAGGCGAGGCCGATGCCCGTGCCGGGCGCCGACAACGCCGCCTCGCCGGCGCGCTCGAATTTCTCGAAGATCCGCTCCCTGTCCTCGGCGGGAACTCCCGGCCCGCGGTCGGCCACCTCGAGGCGCAGGCGGCCCTCGCGGTGGGAGAGCACAAGCGAGATGGCGCTCGCTTCCGGCGAGAACTTGATCGCGTTGCCGAGCAGGTTCAGGAGCACGCGCAGGAGCATCTTCTCGTCCGACACGACTCGCGCTCCTGCCGGCCGGGTCTCGGAGGTGACGGCGATGGCGCGCTTGGCGGCCTTGGCGCCGAGGATGGTGATCGCCCGGCTCAGGACGCGCTCCGGGAGCAGGGGCGCCAGCTCCGTGGAGACCCGCCCCGCGCGCAGGTCGAGGAGGTCGTTGAGCATCAGCAGGGCCGCGTCCATGGCGTCGTTGGCCATGTTGAACAGCTTGTGGTGCTCGGCTGCGCTGATGGCCCCTTCCTGGGCAAGGACGGAAAGGGACATCTTGACGGAGCTCAGCGGCGCGCGGATGTCATGGATCACCATGTCCACCAGGTCGGTCTGCAGGCGAGCGCGCAAGTCGAGGTCGGCGACTTGAGCCTCCTTTTCGTCGCGCCGGAGCTTGATCCTCAGATGCGCTTGGACCCGGGCGGTCAGCTCCTCCACCGAGAAGGGCTTGATGACGTAGTCCTGGGCGCCCGACTGGAAGGCGCGCAGGCGGCTTTCCACCTCCTCCCTCCGGGTCAGGAAGATGATCGGGACCTGAGCCGTTGGGAGGTGCGCCCGCAGGCGGCGGCAGGCCTCGAAACCGTCGCCGTCCGGGAGGCCGATGTCCAGCAGGATCAGGTCCGGGATGCCCGCGGCGAGGGCCCCCTCGAGGTCCTTGAGGCTTCCGACGCCCCGCGTGCCCAGGCCCACCCCGGCCAGGGCGGCCGAAACGACCTTGACGATCGCCGGGTCGTCATCGAGGACCAGCACCTGCGGGGCGCGGCCGGCGCGAGGGTCCGGGGTCGGGCTCATAAGTCGCTGGGATTATAACACGCCGCTCGCGATACTTGTATCATGTGCGCATGATGGGCGTGGTCCGATCCGGGGACGGCCGATGAAGGTCCTGATCGCCGACGACGACCCCGCGATGCTCAAGATCGCCGCCCTCAGCCTTTCCAAGAAGGGCGGCCACAAGGTGGTCTGCGCGGCCGACGGCGCCCAAGCCGTGGCCTTGGCCGAGGCCGATCCGCCGGACCTGATCCTCCTCGACGGCATGATGCCGGTGCTCGACGGTCCCGGGGCCCTGCTCAAGCTCAGGAAGAATGACCGGACGAAGGGCATCCCGGTGATCTTCCTGTCCGCCGCAACGGACCCCGAGACTCTGAAGCTGTACCGGTCCTTGCGCCCGGCCGGCATCATCGCCAAGCCCTTCAGCCCGCTCGCGCTGCCGGACCTCGTCCTGAAGATCCTGTCGGAACCGCCCGCATCCTAGCCCGCCGGCGCGGCGGCGGGCCTTATTCGAGCTTGGCGCGAGCCTTCGAGAATTCCCGCTCCATGCTCGCGACGAGCTCGCCGGCGCCGTCGGTGTTCCCGGCGCGCGCCGTCTTCTCGAGCTGGCCCGCCATCCTCTGCAGCGTTCGCGCCCCCACGTTGCCCGAGGACCCCTTGAGCGAGTGCGCCTTCTCTTGGAGAGCCTTGGCGTCTTTGGCGGCGGCCGCTTCCTTGAGCCCGGCGAGGAGGCGGGCCGCCGTGGCCAGGAAGTCGGCGATCACCTCGGCCACCGTGCCGGCATCCTCGGGCCCGGCGAGCTCCCGCAGCTTCCGCATCGGCTCGGGGTCGAAGTCGAGGTCCCATCGGCCGATGGCGGCCTCGAGCTCCTCGACGCGCACCGGCTTGGAGATATAATCGTCCATGCCGGCCGCCAGGCACCGTTCCCGGTCTCCCTCTAAAGCGTTGGCCGTCATGGCGATGACGGGAGTGCGCCGCCGGTCCGCCTCCCGCCTGCGGAGCTCGCGCGTCGCGGTGAATCCGTCCATCTCCGGCATCTGGCAGTCCATGAGCACGAGGTCGTAGGGGATCCGGCCGAGCGCGTCAAGGGCTTCCTGCCCGTTGCCCACGATGTCCGGCTCGTAGCCGAGGGATTCCAGCTGCATCCTGGCGACCCGCTGGTTGACGGTGTTGTCCTCGACCACGAGGATCCTGAAGAACGGCCTTCTGGCCCTCTGCCGCCGCGGCTCGATGGGAGCCCCCTTGAGGAGCGCGCCCGCCTCCGAGGAGAGCACGTCCAGCAGAGCGTGCCCGAGCACCGATTGCTTGACCGGCTTGGTCAGGAAAGCGGAGATGCCCGCCGTTTCCAGCTCCTCGCGGCTCATGACCTTTCCCATCGAGCTGAGGATGACGATCTTCACGCCGGAGAGCGCGCCGACGGCCCCGATGAACGCGGCCGTCTGCAGGCCGTCCATCCCCGGCATCATCATGTCGAGCAGGACCACGGCGAACGCGTCCGGCCCGCCGGCGGCCCCCTCCAAGACGGCGACGGCCTCCCTCCCCCCGGAGGCCATCTCGTAGCGCATCTCCAGGTGGTCGAGCTGGGAGGCCAGGATCTTGCGGTTGGTGGGGATGTCGTCGACGATGAGGGCGCGCACCCCCTTGAGCCGCTCGAGATCGGCCGCCTCGACGGCGGGCGCGAGCGCTCCCTTGGGCAGCCGCAGCCTGACCCAGAAGGTGGAGCCCTTGCCCGGCTCGCTGTCGACGCCGATCTCCCCCCCCATGGTCTCGGTGAGCTTCTTGGCGATCGCCAGGCCCAGGCCCGTGCCGCCGAAGCGGCGCGTCGTCGAGGCGTCGGCCTGCGTGAACGAATCGAAGAGGCGGCCCATCGCCTCCTCCGCGATCCCGATGCCGGTGTCCGAGACGAGCAGGCGCAGCGTCGCGCTCTTGTCGTCTTGGGCCTCGACGTCGACATGGACGACGACCTCCCCCTTCTCGGTGAACTTGACCGCGTTGCCGAGGAGATTGAGGAGGATCTGGCGCAGCCGCCCCGGGTCGCCGACGAGGGCGAGCGGCGCCGAGAGGGGGATGACGGCGCCGAGCTCCAGCCCCTTCTCGTGCGCCCGCACCGCCACGAGCTCGAGCGTGCTCTCGATGACCTGCCGGAGGTCGAAGCTCCGCTCCTCCAGGGTCAGCTTGCCCGCCTCGATCTTGGAGAAGTCGAGGATGTCGTTGATGACGCTCAGCAGGTAATCGCCGGAATTGCGCACGGTCTCGGCAAGCTCCTTCTGCTGGCTGGTGAGGTCGGTGTTGAGCAGGAGCCCCGTCATGCCGATGATGGCGTTCATCGGGGTGCGGATCTCGTGGCTCATGGTGGCCAGGAAGGTCGCCTTGGCCTGCGCCGCCTCCATGGCCGCGTCCCGGGCCTTGACCAGCTCCGCCTCGGCCCGCTTGCGATCGCTGAGGTCGATGGCGATGCCGAGGAAGCCTTTGATGGAACCGTCCGGCCCGCGCAGGGCCGTCACCGACAGGTTGACGGAGAGCAGCGACCCGTCTTTGCGGACGTAGGTCCACTCGCGGGCCTCGAAGCCGCCCCGCCGGGCGTGCTCGACCAGGACGTCGAAGCCCTCGATGGGGCGGCCGAACTCGAGGCTCAAGGCCTTGCCGCGGGCCTGGAGCTCGTCGGGGAGATGGACGACGACGGGGCTCCGCTTTCCGACCATCTCCTCCGCCGCGTAGCCGAGCAGGTTCTCGGCCCCCTTGTTGAAGACCTGGATGACGCCCTCGACGTCCGTGGAGATGATGGAGACGTGGGTCGCGTGGTCGAGGATGGCCTGGAGCTCCGCGGAAGTGGCGGCGAGGCGCTCTTCGGCGCGCTTGCGCTTGGTGATGTCGTGCCGGATGGCGACGTACTTTTCCGGCTTGCCGTCCGCTCCGATGAGCGGGGTGATGGTCGCGGCGGCCCAAAGCAGGGTGCCGTCCTTCGCGCGGTTCAGGATCTCGCCGCGCCAGACGCGGCCCGCGGTGATCGTCTTCCAGAGGTCCTGGAAGAACTCGGGGGGATGGTAGCCGGAATTGATCACCCGATGCGTGCGGCCGACGAGCTCCTCGCGGCTGTATTTCAAGAGCTCGCAGAACAGGTCGTTGGCATAGATGATGACGCCTTGGGCGTCGGTGACGGCCACGACGGCGGAGTTGTCGACGGCAAATTGGATGTCGGCTTGGCCCTTCGTCGACGCCTTGAGCTCCTCCTCGGTCTTCTTGCGCCGGGTGATGTCGCGGTAGACGCGCACCATCCCGAACACGGAGCCCTCCTCGTCCCGGAGGACGCTGAAGGTCGCTTCGACCGGGACAAGGCTCTGGTCCTTGCGGCGGCAGACGGTCTCGACGTTGCGCGCGCTCCCCGAGGCCAGGGCCTCCTGCTCGATGCGGCGGAGCTCCTCGCGCTTGTCCTGGGGCACGATGACGAGCGCGGGCCATCCCACGACCTCGGCCCGGGAGAACTGGAAGAGCCGCGCCGCGCTCGGATTCCAGCCGAGGATCCTCCAGTTGAGGTTCGTCAGGATGACCGCGTCGGCCGACTGCTCGGTGATGGCGGCCATCGTCTTCTGCTGCTGGAGGTTGATCTGGATGAGCCTGGCGCTGCGCACGAGCCGGCTCGCCTCGACGAGGATGCGGTCCCTTTCCGCGCTCGGCTTCTGGGCCTGCGCGTAGCCGACCACCAGGACCCCGTCCTCGCAGGGCAGGTCCTTGGCGGCGGGCAGGAGCGGGGCCGCGATCCAGCCCCAGCGGGAGTCTCCGGGGGTGAGGACCCGCCGCGCCTCGAGCGCCCGCGAGACGAGGGTGTTCTCCTCGTGCAGCGCCTTCAGGACCTGCTGGCGCTTGTCGCCGCGGCGCAGCGCGCAGAAGGGGACGCCGAAATCGTCAAGGAAATAGACCGCTACGCTCCGGGCGCCCGTGAGAGCGAGAAGGGTGTCGGCCGCCGAGGCGAGGCCCTCGCGGAACGGCCGGTCCGAGAAGAGCTCCGAGGACATCCGGTGGAGGAGCAGGAGGGTCCGGTGGCGCGACTCCAGGCTCGAGCCGTCGGAGCCCGCGGGGGGCGCCTTCGGACGGCGCGGGGATCTCCCTTTTTCGATGCTCACGACCCCATTGTATGATTCTCATGGGCCCCGCGATACCGCGCGCCGCAAGGCGGGGGCAGCGTGGCGACGGGATGAGGCCGCCGGCGCATCCGGGCTAGAAGTGGAAAGTGCCGGCCATGAACAACGCCGCCTCTCGCGTGGTGGCGTCGATGACTTGGCCCTCGATGCTCTTGGTCTTGCCCCAGCCCGCGGCAAGCTTGAGCCCGAGTGCGGTCGAGACCGAGCCCTTGACCAGCCCCACGCTCGCGGTCACGCCGTACTGGTCTACGTGCCCGGGCTGGGGCTCCGAGCCGTCCGTCGGGCCGGGAGCGGCCGAGCGATTGGTGAAGAAACCGAAGCGCAGGGGCATGGACGGGGTGGCGGCGTATTCAGCGCCCAGGTTCACGTTGCAGGTCGCCTTGTTCGTGTACTCCGTCCCGTACGCGGATGTCCGGGCCCCGGCGTAGACCGACAGGTCGGCGGCGAGCGTCCAGGCGGGGCTGGGAAGGTAGGCCGCGCCCATGGTGGTGCTCCAGGGGATGCGCGAATAATAGGTCTGGCCCTTGGCTTCACTGCCCGTGCGGGTAAAGGTCCCGGTGGGGCCTGAGACGTCTGAGTACTCGATGCTGAGTCGGTCATCCCGGTGGCTCGGCTGCGCGCCGGTGCGCAGGACCAAGCCCAGCCGCACGCGGTCGCTCAGGAAATACTTCAGCCCCGCGATCCCCATCGCCCCGACTTGGTATCCAGTTATCTGCTGGAAGAGCTCATCGACCCGGCCGGTCGCTGGATCGGTGATCGTGCCGTGAAAATTGTTGCTGTAGCGGCCGTAGAGAAGGTACGCGGCCGCGCCCGCGTGCAGCCGGGGCGTCAGCGCCAGGCCGACGGCCGGGCCGATGAGGTAGGTCTGGACGCTCTGGCGGGAATCGAACTTCAGCCGCAGCGCGGGGTCGCTGAAATCGGCTGAAGCGGTGGCCGATACGCTCTCGGGCACGATGATCGCGATCGCGTAGGTGGCCCGGGTAGTGTGTATGACGCTGTACCAGTCTGAGGGGAAGAAACCGACGGAGTTGGTGCGCAAGTCCTGGCCGCGGAAGTAGCCGCGCAGACGCTGCCCCTGGTAGTCCATTACGTTGGCCGACAAGGAAAGGTTCTGGGAACCGACCGCGGCCAGGCCCGCGGGATTGTAATAGGCGGCGCTGGCGTCGTCGGCCAGGGCCGTGAAGGCGCCCCCCATGCCGGCGGCGCGCTCGCCCACGATGACATCCTGATAGGTCGAGGGGCCGGCCTGAACCGCGACCGGCGCCAGCAACAGAGTCGCGCAGGCGGCAAAGACATGCTTGCGAATACCGTGCACAGGGTTATCTCCTTGGACGTCGGTTGACCCGACGCGCGTCCGCGAATGGCCATATTACCAAGCTTTAGCCCGCTCCCGCTCCCGCGGCCGGCGATACCGAAGCGTCGAGAATTGACCGCGCGGCGACGGGGTGATACCATGATCTCGACATGGATCCGGCGCTCTTGGCGAGATTCTTGCGCGAGACCTCGGTGGTCGTGGGCCCGAAGCACCGGCTCTCGACTTTCGGCGCCACGCGCATCCGCTACCACCTGGTCTCGCCCATCGACGAGCTGGGCGACCGCACGCGCGTGCGCCAGGGGCTGGTCGTCAGCGAGCGGCCGCAGATCCTGACCCCCGACGCGCTGCGCGAGCGCTTCGAGGGCTTCGGCGAGGAGTCGCATCAGTTCGCCCGCTGGCTGTCGCAGGAATACCGCGACCTGCTGCGGGCGCTCGAGTACAAGTTCCGCAACCAGGACCTGGTGAGCCGCGTCCTGCGCGACGACCCGCGCGAGGTGGCCGGCCGCATCCAGAAGGAGATCGAATCCTCGGACGCGCAGGACTCGGTCCTGCTGAGATGCCCCGACCCCGCGTGGTCGCTGGCCTTGATGCGCTTCACGCTCGAGCAGGCGTCGAGGTCGTTTCCCACCAACCTGCGCGACCTCGAGCGCCGCGGCGCCTTCTCCCCCGAAGGCCCGGAGGGCGGGCGCCGCCGCGCGGAGATCGAGTCGCTGTTCTCCCGCGCGCACGGCGACGCCCAGGTGCGCGAGGCGCTCGGACAGAAGCTGCGCGAGTACGGCCTTTTCGACGAGTACGAGGAAAGGTTCCTTTCCCTGTTTTAACCCATAGGGCCTAATTGTCCCTAGGCCTTTCGACCCTAAATGTGCTAGATTCGGAGCTCGCACAAGGAGGCTCGATGCCGAGACGATTCATCCTGCGGTTGGTCGCCCTGCTTGCCGGCTTGCCGGCGCTGGCTTTGGCGCAGTCGACCGCTCCGCAGCAGCCCGTACACCGCATCATCGTATTCCGCGGCTCCGTCGCCCACTCCAGCCGCTTCACCATCGCGCAGCAGGCCGGGGGCCAGGTCACCCAGGACCTCAAGCTCATCAACGCGATCGGCGTCACCTTCCCGGCCGGACAGTTCCGCGCCGCGCAGGCCGGCCTCGAGGCCAACCCCGCGGTGCTGCGCGTCGATGAGGACTTCGTCCAGAACTGGATCAACAACGAGCCAGCCTCGCTCGACGCGATCGCCTTCCCGGCGATCCAGTCGTTCCTGCCGGAGCACGGCCTCGTCCTGCGCGGCATGCAGCCGGAAGCCGACCCGACGATCGACGCCGAGCAGCCCTGGGGCATCCAGCGCGTCAACGCGCAGGGCGCGTGGACGGTCACGCGCGGCAAGGGCGCCAAGGTCGCGGTCATCGACACCGGCATCGACGCGACGCATCCCGACCTCAAGGACAACGTGAAGGGCGGCTGGAACGCCATCACCAAGGACGCCAACTTCGCCGACGACCACGGCCACGGCACGCACTGCTCCGGCACGATCGCGGCCAACGGCGGCCCCAAGGGCGTCATCGGCGTCGCGCCGGAAGCCTCGCTCTACGGGGTGAAGGTCCTCGACGCCAACGGCAGCGGCACCTTCGCGGACGTCATCGCGGGCATCCAGTGGGCGGCCGACAACAAGATGGACGTCGCGAGCATGAGCCTCGGGGCCAGCCAGGGCAACCAAGACCTGGCCGACGCCGTGACCGCCGCGACGAAAGCCGGCCTGACCATCGTCGCCGCCGCCGGCAACTCGGGCGGCGCTGTCGGCTATCCCGGAGCCTACCCGGAGTGCATCGCCATCTCGGCCTCGAACAACAAGGACAAGATCGCGTCCTTCTCCAGCCGCGGGCCCCAGGTGGCGCTGATCGCGCCCGGCGTTGACGTGAAGTCCACCTACATGGGCGGCGGTTACCAGACCATGTCCGGGACCTCCATGGCGACGCCGCACGTCTCCGGCTTGGCGGCCCTCGCGGTCGCGGCCAAGGGCGTGCACGGCCAAGCCGCCATCCGCAAGGCCCTGCAGGGCGCGGCCGTCCCGCTCAAAGGCTTGAGCGCCGAAGAGCAGGGAGCTGGCCTGGTCGACGCGGCCAAGCTGGTGAAGTAGCTCTCGCGCCGCTTCCAACGACCCCGGGGCAAACGCCCCGGGGTCGCTTTTTTATATGATGGGCGCGAATGGGAAAGGCTACCTCCAGGCGGCTCGCCGCCTCCGCCGTCGTCACCCTGCTGTGCGCGATCTCGGTCCGCCTCGTGCGGGGCTCGTACAAGCCGTACGCGCCGGCGGCGCCGGCCTACCGCCAGTCCGGCCCGGCCGACGCGCCGATCGTCCTGACCGAGTTCTCCGATTTCCAGTGCCCGGGCTGCGCGGCCGCGGTCGAAACGATCAAGAAGCTCG
>JAPLKK010000194.1 GCA_026388115.1 Elusimicrobiota bacterium
CGAGGCCACGCCGCACTCCGGGCCGCAATGGGTGAAGAGGTTGAAATCGGCCGTGCGCGTCAGGCCGGAGCCCACGCAGTTGCAGATCGAGAGCACCTTGGAGCCCGCCTGCTTGGCCAGCTTCACGGCGGCCAGCGTGTCGGCGGTCTCGCCGGATTGGCTGATGGCGATGGTCAGGGCGTCGGCCGACAGGATGGGCTCCCGGTACCGGAACTCCGAGGCCGTCTCCACCTCGGTCGGGATCTTCGCGATGTTCTCCAGCCAGTACTTGCCCACGAGACCCGCGTGATAAGCGGTGCCGCATCCGATCAGCTGCACGGCGCGCGCGGTCTTCAGCAGATCGCGCGGCATGCCGGTCTCGCGCTCGAGCGGGCCTTCCCTGAGCGGGAACAGCCGCCCGCGCAGCGTGTCCTCCACCGCGTTCGGCTGCTCGTGGATCTCCTTGAGCATGAAATGCCGGTAGCCGCCTTTCTCAGCCATGGTGCGATCCCATTGTATCTGCGTGGACGTCTTCTCGATCTTCTTGCCCTGCAGGTTGAAAAACGACGTCCCCTTGGGGCTGAGGATGGCCATCTCGCCGTCCTCCAAGAAGACCGCCTTGCGCGTGTGGTCCATGAACGCCGGCACGTCGGAGGCGAGGAACGCCTCGTTCAGCCCGAGGCCGATGACGAGCGGCGACGCGGTCTTGGCGGCGACCAGCGTCCCCGGCGCCTCACTCCACAGGATCGCGAGGGCGTAGGCGCCTTGCAGCTCCGACAGCGCCTCGCGCACGGCCTGGAAGAGCATGGGCTCGCGAAAGCTCGGCGCGAAGCCCGCGCCCCTGCCGAGGGCCTTGAGCTTCTCCTCGATCAGGTGCGCGACGATCTCGGTGTCGGTCTCCGAGGCGAACCGGTGCCCGGCGGCGACGAGCTTCTCTTTGAGGCCGACGTAGTTCTCGATGATGCCGTTGTGGATGACGACGAGCTTCTTGGTGCAGTCGGTGTGTGGGTGGGCGTTCTCCTCGGAAGGGCGGCCGTGCGTCGCCCAGCGCGTGTGGCCGAGGCCGATCGTGCCCTTCACCGGCTCCTTCTTCAGCAAGCTCTCGAGGTTCGAAAGCTTGCCGACCGAGCGGCGCAGCTCGATACGGCCGTTGGCCAGCACCGCGAGGCCGGCGGAATCGTAACCGCGGTATTCGAGGCGGCGCAGGCCGTCCACCAGGAGCGGGGCGGCTTCCTTAGCTCCGGTGTACCCTACGATTCCGCACATGGTTTGCTTGCCCTCACCCCTGCCCCTCTCGCGCTTGGCGGGAGAGGGAGAACAGCCTATCTGGCGCCCGCGATGAGCTTGTGCATCTCCGAGACGGCGGGCCGCAGGCCGGTGAATAAGGCGCGCGCCATGATCGCGAAGCCGATGTTCAGGCACGCCATGTGCGCGATGCGCGCGACCGGCGCGGCGTTGTGGTAGCCGAGGTCGTGGCCCGCGTGCAGCTCGAGCCCCAGCTCGTGGGCCAGGTACCCCGCCAGCTCCAGCTTCTCGAGCTCGGCGTTCTGCCTGAGCTTTCCCGTCGCCGCGGCGTAGGCGGTCGTGCAAAGCCCGGCCTGCGAGGCGCCCCTGACGTTGAGGCCGCCCAGCGTGGTGACCTCCCGCGCCGTCTCGGGTACGATGCAGACCGAGTCGGGCTTCGCCTTGAGGGCGATGGCGACCATCTCCGGCACATCGGCCATCTCGAGGTGGAGCTGCGTCTTCACCTCGTGGCGCAGCTTGAAAAGGTCCGCGTCCTGGATGTGCCGCCGGTCCTGGCGCAGATGGCAGACGATCATTTCGGCGCCCGAGGTGGTCGCGACCTTCGCGGCGGCGACCGGGTCGGGGTCCACGCTCTTGCGAGCTTGGCGCAGGGTGGCGACGTGGTCGATGTTCACTCCCAACTTGACAGCCATTTAATCTCCTGAGCGAGTAGTCTCGTCGGTTAGCTCGGGTGCGGCCTGGAGCTCCGCTTGGAATTCGGCGATGATGTCCTTCGAAAGCTTTTGGCAGACCGCGCGGTCCGGGCCCTCGACCAGGACGCGCACCAAGGGCTCCGTGCCCGAATAGCGCACGAGCACCCGGCCGTGGCCCTTGAGCCGCAGCTCGGCGCGGTGGATCGAGGCGCGGGTGAGCGGCAGCCGCTCGAGCGGCACGCGGCGGTGGATGCGCACGTTGGTGAGGATCTGCGGGTACGGCCGGTAGCGCGCGCGGAACCAGCTCAACGGCCGCCCGGAACGGACCAGGATGGACAGCGCCTGCAGCGCCGTCAGCATGCCGTCGCCGGTCGGCGAGTAGCGGCGGAACACGATGTGCCCCGAGTTCTCGCCGCCCAATGAGAGCCCATGCTCCTCGATGGCCTCGGTGACGCTGCGGTCGCCGACCGGCACGCTGACGGTGCGGACGCCGTGGCGGCGCAAGAACTCGAGCAGGCCGAAGTTCGACATGACGGTGAGCACGACCGCGCCGCCGGCCAGCATCCCGCGCGCGTTCAGGTCCAAGGCCGCCATGCAGATGAGGGCGTCGCCGTCCACCAGCGTCCCCGTCTCGTCGGCGAACAGCGCCCGGTCGGCGTCGCCGTCGAAGGAGACGCCGCAGTGCGCGCGCCGGCGCACGACCTCGCGCCGCATCGCGCCCGTGTCGAGCGCGCCGCAGCCGCGGTTGATGTTCGCGCCGTCCGGGCGGCAGCCGATGGCGAACACCGACGCGCCGAGCCCCGAAAGCAGCCGCGGGGCCAGCTCGCTCGCCGCTCCGTTGGCGCAGTCCACGACGACCCGCAGGCCGGAGAGGTCGCTCTCGGCCGGGAAGGTGCCGCGCAAGAAGTCCAGATAGCGCGCGACCGCGTCCGGGTCGCTGGTGCGCGATTGCGGCGCGCCGGCGCCCGGGTCGGCCGCCTTCGGGATGCGGCGCTCGATCTCGTCTTCGAGCTCCGGCGCCATCTTGAAGCCGTCGGAGGTGAAGAGCTTGATGCCGTTGAACTCGGCGGGGTTATGGCTGGCCGAGATGATCGCGCCGCACAACGCGCCGCGCCTGGGCGTCAGGTACGAAAGGGCCGGCGTGGGGAGCACGCCCAGATCCGCGGTGACGCAGCCGGCCTTGGTGAATCCCTGGATCAGCGAGCGGCCGAGCGCGACGCCCGAGGCGCGCGGATCGCGGCCGAGCAGGATCAACGGCGGCGCGCCGTTGCCGTCGGGCTGCCGGCGTCTAGCGGCCGAGGAGCCCGCGGGGGCGGCCTTGAGCCACTGCTCCCGCAGCAGCTGCGCGGAAACGAGGCCGAGCTTGCGCACGAACTGCGGAACGAGCGGATATTGGCCGGGGATGCCGCGCACCCCGTCGGTGCCGAAGAGCTGTCCCATGCTAATCGGCCCGCACCGCCGCGAACGCGTCCAAGGCGCGTCGCGTCTCGGCGACGTCGTGCACGCGGAGCACGGCCGCGCCGGCGGCGGCCGCGCGGCAGGCGATCGCGAGCGAGCCCTCGAGCCGCTCCTCCGCCGGCGCGGGATTCCCGCCCGGGGCGGCGAGGCGGCCGAGGAAACCCTTGCGCGAGACGCCGAGGGCGATCGGCCGGCCCAGCGCGTGGAACTCCTCGAGGCGGCGCAAGATCTCGAGGTTATGCTCGAAGGTCGTCGAGCCAGACCCGCGAGGTGTCGCCGCCGGCGGAGGCGAACGCCGTGAGACGCTCAAGGAAGAAGGCGCGCAGGTCGGCGACGATGTCGCCGTAGCGCGGGTCGACCTGCATCGTGAGGGGCGTTCCCTGCATGTGCATCAGGATGACGGACTCGAAACCGCGGGCCTCCGCCGCCATGGCCGGGTCGCCGCGCAAGGCGGTCACGTCGTTCAAGACCGTAGCGCCGGCATCGAGCGCCCGGCGCGCCACCTCCGCCTTGCTCGTATCCACCGAGATCCGCGGTCCGAGCCTGGCGACGCGCTCGATGACGGGCAGCACGCGGCGCAGCTCCTCGGCCTGAGAGACCGGCTCGGAGCCCGGCCGCGTCGATTCCCCTCCGATATCCAGGATATCGGCGCCTTCTTCGGCGAACCGGCGGGCGCGGCGCACGGCCTCGTCCGCGCTTTCCAGGCGGCTGCCGGCGTAGAAAGAATCCGGCGTCAGATTGAGGACGCCCATGATCCGAGGCCTTTGGGGACGGCCGGAAGCCACGGCCTGGAGGGAGGCCGGAGCGGTCGTTGACAATGACGCGGGTCTACTGGCGCAGGACATGCCGGGGCCGAAAAAACGTCGGCGGTATCAGTACTTTAGCTTAATGAGCCAAGGTAATCAAGCTGTCCCCCGTTTCTCCCGACGAAGCGGGAGAACAAGGAAAGTGTTCCCGTTGCTCCCGACAACGCGGGAGAACAAAGAAAGTGTTCCCGTTGCTCCCGACAACGCGGGAGAACAAAGAAAGTGTTCCCGTTGCTCCCGACAACGCGGGAGAACGGGAACACTGGGCGGCGTCTTGCCGCCTATTGCGGCTTGCTCGCTGGCGCCTGGGCGGGCTTCTGAGCCGCAGAAGCCGGCTTGGCGGCCTTCTTCTTCGCCGCGTGCTTCTTCTGGTCCTTTGCGAGCTGGGCCGCCTTGGCATCCGCAGCGGCCTTCGCGTCTGCGACCGCCTTGTCCGCGTCGGCCTTCTGCTGGGCGGCGAGCTTGACGGCGTCATCCGCCGCCTTCTTCTCCATGGCCTTCTTCTCGTACTCGGCCACGGCCGCGGTCGCGGCGGCGTCGTCCTCGGCCGTCATGGCGGTGAGGATCGCGTCGTCGGCCTTGCGAGAGACGAGCATCTCGTAAAGCGGCTTTGCCGCCTCCTGGCGCAGCCTGTAGATCGGCCGCTTCCAAAGGTTCGGGTCCGCGCTGGCCAGCCCGGCCCACTCAGGATGCTTGTTGACGAAAGCGCGGGTCAGCGCCCCCTGGAAGGCGACCGAGCGGATGATCTCCTTCTGATCGCCCGCGGGATTGACGGCGCCCGCGGTCTCCCAAGGGTGAGAATTGCCGACCGCGCCCCAGAGCTCGCCGCGCGAGGGGATGCCGTTGGCTTGGAGCATGGTGGCCAAAGCGATCGACTGGACGTAGGCGATCGGGAAGTCCGGCTGCTCGAAATCGCTGAACCCCGAGGGGTTCGGTTTGCCGTCTTTGCCGGGCTTCTTGAAGGGCGCCGGGGGGCGGACCTCGCCCGCGGCCGCGACCTGCCAGAACACCGAGACGGCCGCGTGCCAGAACTTGGCCGCGTCGTAGCCGAAATACCGGCCGTCGTCCGTTTTGACGCGGCAGAAATCCTCTTTAGCGCCCTTGATGACGCAGGAAGTCTGCTTGCCGATGAGCGCGGCCTTCTCCTGGAGCCACTTCTTCGTCGCCGCGTCGAGCGTGTCGGGCGGCTGGGGCGTCGGGAGCGAGGGCACGCCGAGCATCGACTGGATCGGGGGCATCTGCTCGGGAGACGCGTCCTTCTTCGCGTCCTTCTTCGCGGCATACGACGGGGTCGCCAGAGCCGCCGCGACGGCCAAGGCGAGGATGTTCTTGTAAATCATAGTGCCCGAAGCATACGAAAGCCGCACCGCAAAGTCTAGTAGGGAGGCAAGGCAATCTCTCAAGAGGCGAGGCCGAGCTACGCCACGGCGCCGGCGAAGATGATGTCGAGTTCCGCGGAATCGACGATCTCTTTTTCGACGAGGCGCTCGGCCAGACGGTCGAGGAGTTCCTTGTGCTTGGTCAGGATCACGCGCGCCCTCTCCTGACATTCATGGATGATCCGCGTCACCTCTTCGTCGATGATCTGGGCCGTATTCTCGGAGTAGCCGGGTCCGCGCGCGATGTCGCGGCCGAGGAAGATCTCGGTCTCCGGCTTGCGGTAGGCGATGGGGCCGAGCTTCTCGCTCATGCCGAACTCCATCACCATCTTCTGCGCGTAGGCCGTCGCCTTCGAGAGGTCGTCGGCCGCGCCGGTCGTGATCTCGTTGAAGATCAGCTGCTCGGCGCACCGCCCGCCCAACAGGACGCAGAGGCGGTTGACGATCTCGCTGCGGGAGGTGAGATAGCGGTCCTCGGTCGGAAGCTGCATGGTGTAGCCGAGGGCCGGCCCGCGCGGGATGATGGTCACCTTGTGCACCGGGTCCGTGTTCGGCAGCAGCTTCGCCACGAGCGTGTGCCCCGACTCGTGGTAGGCGACCACCTTCTTCTCCTTGTCCAGGATCACGCGGCTCTTGCGCTGGGGGCCGGCGAGGACGCGGTCGATCGCCTCCTCCAGCTCCAGCAGGCCGACCGAATCCTTGTTGCGCCGCGCGGCCAACAGCGCCGCCTCGTTGACCAGGTTGGCCAGGTCCGCGCCGACGAAGCCGGGGGTGCGCCGCGCGATGACGGCGAGGTCCACGCCGTCAGCCAGCTTGACGCCCTTGGAATGCACGGTGAGGATCTGCTCGCGGCCGCGCAGGTCGGGGCTGGGCACGTTCACGTGCCGGTCGAAGCGGCCGGGGCGAAGGAGCGCCGGGTCGAGCACGTCGGGGCGGTTCGTCGCCCCCAAGAGGATCACTCCCTCCTTGGTGTCGAAACCGTCGAGCTCGACGAGGATCTGGTTCAAGGTCTGCTCGCGCTCGTCGTGGCCGCCGCCGATGCCGGCGAAGCGATGGCGGCCCACGGCGTCGAGCTCGTCGACGAACACGACCGACGGCGCCGACTTCTTGGCCTGTTCGAAAAGATCGCGCACCCGCGAGGCGCCCACGCCCACGAACATCTCGACGAACTCGGAGCCGGACGAGGTGAAGAACGGCACGCCCGCCTCGCCGGCCACCGCGCGCGCCAGCAGGGTCTTGCCGGTGCCGGGCAAGCCGTAAAGCAGGACGCCTTTGGGGATCTTTCCGCCCAGCCGCTGGAACTTCTGCGGATCCTTCAGGAACTCGACGATCTCCTGCAGCTCCTCTTTCGCCTCGTCGCAGCCCGCCACGTCGGCGAAAGTCGTCTTCTGCTTCTTCGCGACCTGCAGCTTGGCGCGCGAGCGGCCGAACGACAGCGCCTGCTTGCCTCCCATCTGGACCTGGCGCACGACGAAAAGCCACCACAGGCCGAAGAAGAGCACCACCCAGCCGATGTTGACGAGCACGGCGGTGATCCAGCTCTTGTCCGGCTCGCCCTGGAAATGGCGCACCTTGTGGTTCTCCATCTCCTGCACGAGGTTGGGGTCCGGCAAGGGGATCGTGTGGAAGTTCTGCGCGTTGCCCTTGTCATCCTTGTAATTGCCGCGGATCAGGTCCGGGCGCATCGTCAGGTCGACGATGCGGTTCTCCCGCAGCTTCTCTTTGAACTCGGAGTAGGGGATCTCTTTCTCGGTGCCGGCCTGCTTCAGGTTCTGGAAGAGGGCGAGCAGGAGGAAGAAGGCCAGCACCCAGATCAACAACTGCCTCAGGTTCTTGGAAAGCGGGTTCATTTCGCGGCGCTCTCCTTGAGCACGCCGACGTACGGCAGATTGCGGTACTGCTCCTTGTAGTCGAGCCCGTAGCCCACCACGAATTCGTTGGGGATCGGGAAGCCGACATACTTGGCGGCGACCTTCACCTTCCGGCACTCGGGCTTGTCGAGCAAGGTGCAGATCTCGAGGCTTGCCGGCTTGCGGGTCTTCAGGTTCTGCATGAGGTAGCTGAGCGTCAGCCCGGTGTCGATGATGTCCTCGACCACCAGGAGGTCGCGCCCCTCCGCGCTCTCGCGCAGGTCCAACAGCATGCGCACGACGCCGGTGGACGCCTTGCCCTCATAAGACGAGAGGCACATGAAGTCGATCGTGCAGTCGATGTCGATCTCGCGCATCAGGTCCGACAGGAAGAGCACGCTTCCCTTCAGGATGCTCACCAACGTCAGCGGCCGGCCGGCGTAATCACGGCTGATCTGCCGGCCCATCTCGCGGATGCGGACGCGGAGCTCGTCCTGTGTGATCAGGACCCTTAGGATGTCCGGGTGCAGCGCCGCGGACTCGGTCATGGTGGATTCGGTCAAAAACGTGAAGACGACGGAGGGTCAAGCACTCCGCGCTAGGACTTTAGAATAGCTTATTAGGCCTGAGCGCGCAAAGCAGGAATCCATGAAGGCTGTGTATATTAAGGAAAGTGCTGGCGCCCCGCGAAGGCCCCTGCTACACTCCATGACGGTGATGCCGCGCGCACCCCGTACGCTCGCCGCGTTCGCGCTGTCATGGTCGTTGACCGGCCAGGCGCTTGCCGCCGGCTGGGTCGGCGCCCGGCTATGGCAGGAGGGCTACTTTTGGGACGCGCTGCTGCACGCGCGGGACAAAGCGGCGCGCCAGCAGGCGGATCCGAACCTCCTGCCGGCGGTGCGCGCCGTCGCCGGCCAGGTGGCCCAGCAGGTCGCGAACCTCCAGCAGATCCACGTCTACGTGAAGGCGCAGCAGGCGTCCCTGCGCTACGCCTTCGCCCAGGACGACCCGGCGCCCAGCCTCGCCGTCATCCGCAACAACTTCGACACCCTGGCCAGGGGCTCGCTGCAGATCCAGAGCAACCTGTACTACCTCACCACGCGCGAGCGCATGTCGATCTCGCAGGCTCTGCCCGACCCGGAGCTGACCGCCGCGGCGACCCAGCTCATCGGCCAGATCCAGCAGCTGCAGCTGCAGCTCAACGCGCTGTACCTGGACGCGGTCGAGGTCCGCAAGATCGTGGACACCGAGCCGTGGGCCACCGACGACTTCTTCCGCTACAGCGCGCAAGGCCTGCTGCAGGCCGTCGTCGAAGTGCAGGACTCCGTGTTCGCCGTCTACAACGCGGCCTACGAGCTCCACGTGCGGTCCCGCCAGCAATGAGCATCTCCCTGAGGCGCGTCGGCGCCGCCGCGGCCTATCTTGCCGCGTTCGTGGTCTTCGCCGCGGTGGCCTATAGCGTCTTGACGGGCTCGAAAGCCAGCGTGGCGACGGTCGCGCCCGGGAGCGGCATCCCCAAAGACCTGAAGCCCGACGGGGGCGTGCCCGCCTCGCGCCCGCCCGCGACCGGGGTGGAGGCCTCCGCCGTGCGCGGCGAGGAGGCCCACGGCCTGGTCTTGGGCGTCGCAGGCGCGCAACACCCCGCGCCGAAGGTCCCCAACCTGTCACGGCCTATCGTGCGCGACGAGGACCTCCCCTCCAAGCGCTGACGCGCGCGGACCGCCGGTCAGAGCAGGCGATAAAGGCCGAGGCCGGCGAACCACAGGCCGGCCAAGCCCGAGGCGAGGGCGGCGGCCGAGCGCAGCCGCGGCCCTCGCGAGAGCGGCGCCGCGACGAGGAAGGGCAGCATGTACACCGTCGTTCCCACGAAGAAGGCCGCGAAGTACACCATCCCTTTGGCCGGGCTGGCCAAGGAGACGAGGCGCAGCAGGCCCGCCGCGAACGGCGGGCAGACGTTGATGCCGACGAGGAAGCCGAAGGCGAACGGAAGGCGCCGGACGGCGGCCGAATCCGCCCAGGGCGCGCACACGCTCAACCGCGGCGCGCTGCGGACGACGGCGTACAGGACCATCAGCAGGCCGGAGAGCAGCAGGCCGGCGGCGACCACGCGGCCGCCGGCGAGGCCGGGATAGCGCGCGCCAAGCTTGCTCGCCGCCGCCGCGAAGAGGAGATAGGCCGCCAAGCGCCCCGCCATGAACTCGAGCAGCAGGCGCGCGCCGCGGCCGAAGGCGCCTTCCGATTCGCAAAGCAGGTACGGCGCGAGCAGGGGGGCGCAGGCGCCCAGGCAGTAAAGGCCGGTGGCCAGGCCGAGGGCGAAGCCTTCGCCGAGCAGGAGGGTCACGGCAGGAACATCCCCCCCACCGCTCCGCCGACGACAAGGCAGCAGTAGATCAGCAGGAGCCGGGCGTCCCACGTCTTGTCGCCCAGCAGCGTATAGCCCATCGCGCCGGTCGGGCAGGCGTCGATGCATTCGCCGCAGCGGTTGCAGTAGGGGCTGACCACGTGCTCCTTGAGCCCCTCGGCTTCGATGGCGAAGGTGGGGCAGACCTTGACGCAGAGCCGGCATTGCGTGCACGCCTCGGCGCGGATCGACACCCGGAACGGGTTCACGTTGCCCCAGAACGATTGCCAGGCGCCGAAGGGGCAGAGCAGGCCGCAGAAGACGCGCTTCTTCGTGAGCAAAGGCAGCAAGACGATGGCGCCGCCGAGCGTCGCGGCGAACAGGCCGAGCTGCAGCCTGCGCGTGAGGTCGTTGGGATCGAGGAAGGCGGTCGTCAGCTTGAGCGGGCAGGCCCAAAGGCAGAACGCCGGCAGGACGCTCGTCAGCGAGAAGAGGATCGACACCAGCAGGATGGCGGCGGGCAGCTCGCGCAGGCGGCCGGGCAAGGAGTTCCAGCGCAAGAGCGCCTTCGGCAGGACGCGGCTGAAGCCCTCGTCGAGCCCGCCGTAGAAGCAGCCCCACGAGCACCACGCCTGCCCGAGCACGAGCGTCACCGCGAGCCACAAGAATCCCAACGAGAGCGGGCCCCATGCCGGCCAATGCCCGCTGCGGAAGGCGAGATACTGGTTGTAGGCCTGGTTGAGGATGGAGGACGCGATCGCGATATGGCAATAAGGCGACTCCAAGGCGCGCGGCCCCGTCGAGGGCGACCCGCTTGACTTGAATTGGAAGACGAAGGCCCAGGCCATCGCGACGAAGAAGACGGAACGCCACCGCGAGGTGCGCCCGGTGCGGGCCAGCCGGTACGCGATGAAGCCCACGAAGAGGACCCAGGCCCCGCGAGCCGCGAGCGCGCCGCGGCCGAGGACCGTGTTCACCGTGAGCAGGGCCAGGGTCGCCGCGACGGCCGCGGCGAAGAGAAGGCTTGTGCTGACCGGCCTCGCCGCCGTAGAATCAGGACCATGAGTCCGGACGCGGGGTTTCCCGCCGCCCTCTTTCTCGCTTACGGCTTCTACGGACTGCTCGCGCAAGCCTTCCTTCTCCGGGAGCTGGCCGTCGTGTTCCTGGGTCATGAGCTCTCGTTCAATCTCGCCCTGGCGTCATGGCTGCTGTGGACGGGGATGGGAAGCTTGACCAGAAGATCTCCTCCCACGACGGCCATCCCCGGCGACGGGGAACGGCGCGTCGGCCGGGCGGTGGCCGCGCTCGCGCTCGCGGGCCCGCTGACCCTGCTCGCGGTGCGCGCCGCGAAGCTCCTCACCCCTTTCGGCAGGCTGCCCGGCTTGGCCGAGGCCTTCCTCGTCCCCCTCATCGCCCTCGCGCCCGTGTGCGCCCTCAACGGCTCCGTGTTCCGCGCCGGCGCCGGGACGTGGGACGCTTCGAACGTGTACCTGGCCGAAAGCGCGGGAGCGCTGACCGGCGGCGTGCTGTTCTCGCTGGTGCTCGCCGGCCGGACGCCCGCGCTCGCCGCGCTCTGCGCCGGGGCCGTCCTCTTGGCCGCGCTCGCCTGGTCGAGGCTGCGCGGGCCTTGGCTCGCGGCGTCAGCCGCCATCGCCTTCCTCCTGCTGACCGTGTCCGGTCCGCTCGACCGCGCGAGCCGAGCTTTCGAGTGGCGCGGCTACGACCTCCTCGACAGCTATGAGGGGCGCTACGAGCATCTCGCGATCGCGCGGGTCGCGAGCGGAGCGCGCGCCGCGCCGAGCCAGCGCATCCTCTTCGAGAACGGGGTCGTCTCGGCGGAGTTCCCCGATCCCTCCGCGGTCGAGTGGGTCCACTGGCCGCTGCTGGCTCACCCGCGGCCCAAGCGCGTGCTGCTGCTTGGCTCCGGGGTGGCGGGGGCGGCCGCCGAGGTCCTCAAGCATCCCGTAAAGCAGGTGGACGCCGTCGTCGTCGACCGGCGCGCCCTCGCCCTGGTGCGCGCGCAGCTGCGCGGCGCCCAGGCGGGCGCATGGGACGACCCGCGCGTCCGGACGGAGGAGGCCGACCCGCGCGACTGGGTCCGTTCGCACCCGGGCTCGTATGACGTCATCCTGCAGCTCTCGCCGGACCCTGCCAACGCCTCCTTGAACCGCCTGTTCACCGAGGAGTTCTTCCGGTCCGCGCGCCAGGCGCTCGCCCCGCGCGGCCTGCTCGCGTTCTCGCTGGCCGCCTCCGAGAACTACCTGGCGCTCGAGTCCGCCTACGTGGATGCGAGCGTCTGGAACGCCCTGCGCGCGGTCTTTCCCAAGCCATCGGTCGTGCCGGGCGAGCGGCTGGTCCTCATCGCGGGCGAACGCCCCGTCGCGCTCGACGCGGCGAAGCTCTTGGACGTCTACGCCGCCCGGCGCATCGCCACCCGGGTCGTCGTCCCGCCGCAGTTCCCGTTCTACCTGTCTCCCGAGCGAACGGCGTATTTCCTGGCGCGGCTGGCGGAATTCTCTTCGGCCGCCCCCAACTCCGACGCCAAGCCCGCGGCGTACTTCTTGACCTGGAAGCTGTGGCTGTCCAAGTTCGTCTCGCCCGTCCACTTCTTGGGGCTGTGCCTGTTGACGACCGGAGCGCTCCTGGGCCTGGCGTCCTTGTGGGCCAAGCGCGATCAGCTGCTCCGTCCGCCGGAGAAGCTCGCCGTGCTGAGCCTCGGGTTGTCCGGCATGGGGTTCGAGATCGTGCTGCTGCTCGCCTTCCAGGCGGCGTCCGGCGCGCTGTACTGGAAGCTCGGCCTCCTGCTCGCGGCCTTGATGGCCGGCACGGCCGCGGGCGCGCTCCTCGCGGCGGCGCGGCGGCGCGGGCGATTCGGGGTCCTTGCCCTGCTCGTCTTGATGGCGTGCGCCGAAGCGGCCGTCGCCCGCGGCTTGCCCGCGCTCGCGGCGGTCGGCGCGTCGCGGGCACCGCTCGTCTTCGGGGCGCTGCTGGCGTTCGACGGCCTTCTGCTCGGCCTGGCCTATCCTTGGGCTTGCGCCGAGGACCCGGCCGGCGTCTATGCCGCCGACCTGTGGGGCGCGAGCCTCGGCGCCTTCCTCACGGCCGCGTTCCTCGTCCCGCTGTGCGGCATGCGCCTGTCGCTCGAGCTGTGCGCCGCGGCGCTCCTTCCCGCCGCCGCCCGCCTGCTTGTTCCTAAACGCTAGCTCCATATCCCCGGGATCTTCGTCCCGTCCCACGGGCAGCGGCCGTCCTTCAGGTTCATCTCTTGCACCGCGAAGCCGTAGCGGCGGATGAGCACGCGGCGGCAGCGCGGGCAGTACGTGTTCTCTCCATCGTGGCCCGCGACGTTGCCCACGTAGACGTAATGCAGCCCGAGGGCTATCGCGGTGTTGCGCGCCTCGGTCAGCGTCTCCACCGGGGTCGTCGGCAGGTTGGCGAGCTGGTACTGCGGCATGAACCGGCTGAAAAAGAGCGGCACGTCCGGGCCGAGGTTCTCCTTGACCCATTTGCACATGCGGCGGATGTCGGCCGGGTCGTCGTTCAAGCCGGGGACGACGAGATTGACGATCTCCGAGAAGACGCGGTGGCGCTTGAGCTCCGTGAGCGTCCTCAACACGAACCGCAGCTCGCCGCCGACCGTCTTGCGGTAGAAATCCTCGCTGAAGCCTTTGAGGTCGATCTTGACGACGTCGAAGTACGGGGCCAATTCCGCCAGGGGCTCGGGGTTGATGTAGCCGCCGGAGACCATCACGTTGCGCAGCCCCGCTTTCTTCGCGAGCTTGGCGGTCTCGAGCACGTATTCGAAGAAGACCGCGGGCTCGGAATAGGTGAAGGCCACCGAGCGGCAGCGGGTGCCCTGCGCGTAGCGGACGACCTCGGCGGGCTCCAGCGTGCGGAGGTTCCCCTGGGCGAGCTGGGCGCCGTAGCGGCCGTCGGGCAAAGGGATCAGGCGCAGCTCCTGAGGCACGAACGTGGAGTCCGGCGCCTGCTCCGGATAGCTCTGCGCGATCTCCCAGTTCTGGCAGAAGCTGCAGCGCAAGTTGCAGCCGACGGCGGCCAGCGAGTAGATGAGCGAGCCGGGCAGCATATGGAAGACCGGCTTCTTCTCCATGGGATCGACGTGCACGGCGACGGGATGGCCGTACACCAAGGTCCAGAGCTTCCCCCCCGAGCACATGCGGACGCGGCAGATGCCGCGCGTGCCTTCGGGCAGGAAGCACTGGAAGGGACAGAGGGTGCATTGCACCCCCGCGCACTCGGGGCGCCAGTAGCGCGCCGGCTTGACATGCGGATTGGCGAGGACGGCCAGTTCCGAGAAGGTGCGCGGCGGGCGCCGGCGGCCGACGAGCCACGCCGCGAACGCCGCGCCCCCGCCGCAGGCCGCCGACAGCACTCCGGTGAGGCCGCGCTTGAGAAGGCTCCTGCGCGTAAGCTCGATCATAGGTTGGTGTCAGACGGTAAGTTAGTTAAGTTATTCGATTCCACTGCCTCCTCAACGACGAATAACTTAACTAACTTAACGTCTGACACCCTCAAATTTCGCAACGCTCGAGCAGGCTCAAGACGAGGGCGCTGCGTGAATGATAGGATAGATTTTTATGGCGCCCTTTGCCGCCGCAGGCCTCAAGGCCCTCAATGACAAGTGTCTGCCGATTGGCGAACGCCTTTTGATGGGTCTCTACACACAGACGCCCCCCGCCCGCTGCGATTACACCGA
>JAPLKK010000211.1 GCA_026388115.1 Elusimicrobiota bacterium
CCCCGGCGAAGAGGATGGAGTTGAAGACGGCCAGCGAGGCGATGGTGCTGTTGTTGCCGACCGTGTTGGGGCTCCAAGCCGTCCCATCCGCGCTGGAATAGACGAAACCCTGCGTGCCGGAGGCGTACAGCTTTCCGTTGAAGGTCCCGAGGGCGTTGAGCGCGGCGCCGCCGGTCACCGGCGCGCCGGCGTTCCACGTCGTCCCGTCCACGGTCGCATACACGTTGCCGCTCGCGTCCCCGGCGAACAGCTTGTTGCCGCCGCCGGCGGCGAATACGGCCAGGCAGGTGACGCTGGAGGCCGCGACGGCCGTCGGGCCGCTCCATGCCGCGCCGGTGCTCGAATAGACGTAGCCGGCGCTGTCCGCCGCGAAGAGAGTCCCGTTGAAGTCCGCGAGGGCGTTGAGCGCGGTCGGGCTGACGACGACGCCGGGCAGCCACGAAAGGCCGTCGCCGCTGGAGTCCCAGCGTCGCCGAGTTCGCCACCGCGAAGCCGGCGCCCGGCGGCACGGCCACGACCGTGTAGGACTGCGACGCGGTGTGAGGCACGAGCGTGAACGGCACGGCGCCGTGGATCAGGAGATGCGACTGGGTCGGGATGGGCTGCCGGTAGCTGCTGACCGTTTCGGTCGGCAGCGCCCACTGGACGGTCGGCATGGAGGCGGGCGGGTTGGAGTCCTGGTTCGCGTTTCCGGCCGCCCAGTCGGTGACGACGTTGTAGAACGCATCCACGAGGTAGACCATGAAGGCGTTGGAGACGACCGGGATCGTCCACACCGAGGGCGCGCCGATCTTGCCGGGCAGACCCGACAGCGGAGCGCAGTAAGGCGAAACGTTCGGGTCGCACTTGCCCTGGACCAAGGTCTCGCCGGGCAGCGTGACGAAGAGAGCGACCGCGGTCGAGGCGTATACCTTGAATGGGCTGGTCTGGCCGGCCGGGAACGCCGATTCACAGCCCCCCCCTTGGGCGCTGGAGCCGGAGCAACTGCCGGCCGTGGCCGCGGCGATCACCGTCCCGCTCGTCTTGGTCACCAAGGTCATCACGCCCGGGAAGACCCCGTTCGCCAGCGACCCGCTCACCGGCAGGGCATAGACGTCGTTCGACCGGAGGGTCACCGTGATGCCGGAGGCCGGCAGGTCGGTGTCGCCGGGATAGAAGGTGGGGTCGTAAACGTTCATGAAATGGTCGACCAAGCTCACCGTCACGGGGAACGGCGTGCCGGCCGTCTGGGTCGAGATCGTGCCGGTCACGCCGCCGTTCGGATACAGCCCGCCTCCCGGCACGGCGCTCTGGCCGGGCAGCAGCACCTGCAAGCCCTCGGGGTCCGTCGGGAAGACGGTGAACGTCGAGGACTTCACATCGGCGGCCAGGTTGTGGAAGGTGACCACCTCGGAGGCGGAGAGGAAGGCGGCGGTCGTCGCGGTGTGCAGCTCCAGCGGGATCCACGGCGTCTGGCCGGTCGCCGGGTCGATGGCGGCGGGCGCGTACACGGCGCCGTACGGGTCCGACTGGGCGTGGAGCTGGACCTCCGTGAAGGATTGCCCGGGCACCAGGTTGAAGAAGCTGTCCATGACGCCGACCTTCGCCTGATACGGCTGGTAGCCGTTGGTCGCCGTGATGCCCTGCGTGGTCGCGCGGGCGGCGTTGGGCTTCCCCTTCTTTCCCGTCGGCGAGCCCTGGTCGAAATCCTCGCCGTCAAGGGCGATGAGGAGGCGCACCGGCACGCCGGGGCCCACGCTCACCAGCGAGCTCTGGTCGCAGAAGCTCTTGACGCTCGTATTGCACAACGGCGGAAGGCTGACATCGGACGCGAGCAGATAGGTGCCGCGCTGACCCGCGGGCTTGCTTTGGTCGTCGGCGCGGTTGAAGGTCACGTCGAAGGTCGCCGAGCCCATGGAGTTGTTGTGCGTCGCCAGGTCGGAACGGTAAAGCTGTACGATCTGCGAAGTCGTCAGATACACGTCGTACAGCCGGACCTCGTCGAGGCTCCCGGCGAAGAAGCTCCTCCCCGCGTTCAACGGCGAGCCGGTGTTGCCGCCGATGTTGATCGCGTAGTTCGCCGGGGCGGGGGCCAAGGGCAAGGTGAAGGGCTGGGGCTGCAAGGCGGTCCAAGACACTCCGTCGAACAGGAACCCTTTCGGGAACGCGCCGTCCACCGCGAAGGCGAACCACTTCCCGCCGTCCCATGACGCCGTCAGCTGGTGCCAATGCCCGTCCGCCAGGTTCAGGGACGGGAGATACACGTCGTCCCACCCGAACGAGAAGTAAGCTCCCGCGGCGTCCGACGCCGGCGAGGCCGAGCCGTTCACGCCGTGCGTCTGCGTCAGCCCCAGCGCGAAGGACGTCCCTTGCCCGCCGGAGCCGGTGTTCGCCAGGAGATAAGTCTGGGTCGAGCTGGTCGTCTTCAGCCAGAGCGAGACGGTCCGCGCGGTCCCCACGGACGCCTGCGCATAGCCCGAGGAGCCGTCGAAGCTCACGCCTTCGTTGATGAAGCCCTGCGCGTGGCTCACTCCGGCCACCAGCGACGCGGTGTTGCCGTTGCCCGAGACGTCGGCCGCCGCCTGACCCGCCGTCTCGTCGAAGTCCCAGTGGGCGGCGAGCCCCGCGACCGGGTCGACCGAGCGCTGGGCGCCGACGACCTGGGACGTCGGCACCACGACCACGAAGGGATTCGGCGTGCCGTCGTAATTCGTCGCGACGAGGCGGATCTCCCTCGGGGTGGTCACGTTGATGTTCCGATAGTCGTCGGTCATGTCCACCACGACCGTGGTCGAAACGCCGGCCTGCGTGATCTCCTGCGGACCGGTGCGCCCCTCGCCGGTGTCGCCCGCGATGCGCAGCTCGCTCGGCATCACCACCCGCAGCCTCGACGGCTGGCCGGGCGACAGCGTCACGGTGTCCGAGGCGTAAGGCCCGCCCAGGCCGCCGATGTCCGAGACCGAGATCTGGTGGGGGCCGGCGACATGGAACTGCACCGGCGGGGGAACGAACGAGCCGTTGTTCATGGCGTAAGAACAGCCCTGGCTCGGATTGGCGCAGCCGGAAACGACGGCGAACGGATCATCGGCCGTCAGCGTGACCGCCGGGCGGTCGACGCCGGCGACGATGTTATAGTTCGCGTCGGTGGCGTACACGTACGATTGGACGCCCGGCGGACCGACGGTCATCGTCGCCGGCGTCCCGTTGACGCCGAAAGGCGCGATATTGCGGCCCGGCTCCGGGCTCTCCCCCGTCAGCATCACCAGCATCTTGCTCGGCACGTTGGGAACGACCGTCGCGCTTGCCACGGGGAGCGTGAAGAGCTGGGAGGAGCTCAGGCCGCTGTCATCGACCGGCTGGATCTGCAGGGTCGTCGTGGCGGCCGAGGGGATGAATCCGTTGAACGTGAGCTCGCCCGCTCCCAACGGCTGGTGCGCGGGCACCGCGGCGTACTTATCGCTGGAGGTCAGCTTCACCAGGCGGGTGTCCGGAGACTTGTTGTTGTAGAGGTCCACCGACCGCGCGAGGAGGTTGTAGCTCCTGCCGGCGGTGAGCGGGCCGGGGCTGCCGAGCTTGCCGCCGATGGTGCCTTCGGCCGGCGATTCCCCTCCGCCCGAATCCCCGGGCACGAAGACCATGAGCGCCACCGGCGCGCTCGCGATCACGGGGATGCCCGTCGCCGTGTTGACGGCGTAGCTCGTGCCGGTCAGCTGCGTGTCGCGCGCCGTGATCGAGCTGGCGGCCAACCGCGTGACGGGGATGTAGGAGAACGTTCCCGTGCCGTTCGTCAAGCTCTTCCTGGTCGCGAGGCTCGGATCGCCCTGGTCCAAGCCGCGGGCATGGATGTTGGGATCGCTCGGGAAGCTCAGCTCCACCGTGGGGCCGATCAGCGGCGCGAGGGCGTTCGGGTCGGTCAGGCTCGCCAGCCAGAAAGGCGTCGTCCCGCTCACCACGTTGAAATACGGGTCGACGAGGTTCACCGTCAACGTCGTGGTCCCGCCCGCGGTCAAGGTCGCGGGGGCGCCGCTCGTGCCGCCGGTGGTGATCTCGACCATCTCGTACGGCGGCTTGCCGGGCACCGCCGTCATGCCCGCCACGATCGCCTGCAGCTTCTGAGGCCGCGTCCACCAGACTCGCGCCGCGACCGTGTCGTAAGGGAGCAAGGCCGGCGCGCCGACCCCGGTCGAGACGTGCACCGTCTGGGTCCCGGCCGTGATGGGGACCAGGAAGAACGTCGTGGCGCCGTTGTTCAGGTTCTCGGCCGCCAGCGATGCTTGCGTGGGCACGTTGAACGGATCGGACGGGATGGACGCTTTCACTCCGAAATTGGTCGGATTGCCGCCGACATCGGTCAGCGCCGTGTTGAAATAGTCGTCGGTCGCGAAGATCTGCACGAAGAAGGTGGCCCCCGCCTCGAGGGCCGACGGCGGATAGGCGTCGAGCTTGCCCGGCATGCCCGTCTGCTTTCCCTGCGCCCTCACCTCTCCCGGCATCACGGCGAGGAGCCGGCTCGCGTGGCCGCCGACCACCGGCACGACGCTGGAGGGGTTGGCCGGGTTGGTGATGCCGGAGCCCGTGGCCGACAAGACGCGATAGCCGTCCTGCGAAGAGGAGGTGAAATACCAATTGACCGTGGTGGAGCCCTGGAAGGTGATGTAGCTGTTCTTGGTGCAGGGGTTGATGGTGTCCGAGCAGGCCGTGTTCCTGCTGTCGTCGTAGGGATCGGTGTCCGTGAGGTACACGGTCGCCCACGACGACGGCACGACGTTATAGAACTGGTCGGTCACCTCGACCAGGAACGGTATCCGCTGGGTGCCGGCGATCTTGCTCCGCGGCGTGCCGATGCGGCCTTCGGTGCCGGCGTTCATGACTCCGCTGCCCGCGTTCTGCCCTTGAGTGGCCAAGCCGGCATTGGCCGGGGTCGTGGTCGGGTCGAAGTCGGCGACCACCGCGACGCGGTCGGGGGCGGCAGGATTCACGGTCACGTAGCCGTCCGAGTCGCGCACCGAATTCGCGGGGTCGTTGGCCCGAACCGTCCGCGTGCCGGCCTTGCGCAGCATGATGTCGAACACGTGCCTGCCGGCATCCTGCGCGGTGAAGGTATACGCCGCGGGCAGGCCGTTGGTCGAGTCGAGACCCGTGCCGGGATCCATCGTCTCGGGACCGAAGCTGACGTTGTCGCCGAACGGCGCGGAGAACGTCGGCGTCCCCCGATAGCTCGCCGAACGGGCGCCGGTCGCGTCTTGCGCGATCACGGTGACCTGGATCGTCTCGCCCGCGGTGCAGGTGGACTTGCTCATCGTCATGCCGAATTGCGACGCGTTCGCGCTGATGGTGAACTTGTGCCCGTCGTTGATCAGGTTTTGCGGCTGCAGGTTGCCCGCGTTGTCGGTGGCGCGCACCCAGACGTAGTAGTTATCGCCGTGCACCCAGCATTCCGGCCTGCCTGAGATGCACTTCAATCCGTCGTACTCCCAGTATCCGGCCGGATCGAGGTTGCCGATGAGCCCGCCCAGCGGGACCTGGACCCAGTTCTGCGGGTCGGAGGAGCCGCTGGTGGCGCTCGCCGCCGTCCAGTTCGAGCCGGACCAGTAATACCCGGTCCGGATGCCGAATTGGTCCGTGGCCAGGTCAGGCGAGCCGACACCGAACGTCGTGCCCATCTTGCTTGCGGTGTCCCGGAATACCTGGAACTCGATCTTGCCCAGTTGCCAGGGGGAGGTCGGATAGACGCCCGAGCCGCTGCTGTTGATGCCGATGCTGACGTTGTTGGTGAACCCCGGGTCGCTGAACGCCCCCCGGAGGAATTCGAGGTCGCCGGGGGTGGGCTGGCTGGCGTCCGGTTCCGTGACGTTCGAGGAGGGAGGAATCGTGTCGTAGAGGAACTTGCTTTGCAAAACTTGGGTCTGGACGTTGCCCACCACGCCGCCATCGTCGTCGAAGCCGCCCCCCGCCAGGTCGGTCGCCGACGACTTGACGACGTAGTGCTCTCCGTTCTGCAAGAAAGTCTCGACCGTCCCGGCTTGAGGGTAGCTCCAAGCGGCCAGGCCGACGCCGCCCGGAGTCTGGGCGTCGAGCCAGACCTCGCCGTTGGAGGAGAAGCCGTTCCCGTTGGGGTCGTACCACTGGTAGCTGTTGGCGCCGACCTGATGGGAGATGGACACTTTGACGCCGGTGACGCGCAGGCCTTGGGTGTTGACCGTTGGCCCAGGCACCACCCCCGCCACCGGATCGGATGAGATCCCCTGGACCGACGCGAGCGTCTGGGCGTTGCTGCCGAACGCCCCGTTGTTATAGGCCTGCTGGTCCGCGGGGATCACCGGCCAGGACTGCGGCGGCGTGTTGACGAAAGTGAAGGTGCGGGTCGTGACGGCTTGCTCGTAGATGCCGGAGCCGCTGAGAGCCTGGGTGACGACGTAGAACGTCTTTCCATCCTGAAGGTCGTGCGTGCCGTTCGCCCATGCGAAGTCCGGATTGCCGCACGGCCAACCGCAGGCGAGGTCCGCGTCGTTCGCCGCGTCGTACGAGAAAGCGGCGCTGTCGCCCGCCTTCGAAGTCACGTTGTACTTGAACGTGTAGAATTGGTTCGCGTTCGTCGCCGCCCAGTGCGGGGAGACGGGCTGATAGTAATACGTCGCGCCTCCGAACAGGTACCACATCTTGATCCCGACTGAGGTCACGGGGCTGTACTTGGAGAACGCCGTGCCTTGGATCGCCGTCATCGAGGAGAACACGATCCCGTTCGCCCAGGGCGTCGTCAGCACCGTGCTCGGCGGGACGTTGTCGAAGCCGAAATTGAGCGTCGTGGTGCTCACGTTCCCGGCCGCGTCGTCGAGGACGACCAGGACCTCGACGCAGCCGAGGTTCGTGCTCGGGTTGAGCTTGCAGGGGGGCCACGCGACGGCCAGCCCCGTGCCGGTCGAGGTATCGAGCGACCAGGAAAGCGCCGTGCCCGAGGTCGAGCTGTTCGCCAGATAATACTTCTGGCCCGGAGTGAAGGTCTGCCCCACGCTGTCCCAGTAGGTGTCGAATTGAAGGTTATGGATATAGACCTTGGGGAAGGCGATGTTATTGTTGTCCGTCGCGGTGCCGTAGATGGCGGGGAGGTAGCTATACATCGTGCCGTTCTGGGGCACGGTCACGTGGGCCGTCGGCGGCGTCTGGTCATAGATGAAGGTATTGCCGGAGACGGCGGAAGCGGTCTGCGTGTTGCTTGCCACGTCGTAGGCGCGAGCTCGAACGGTATAGATGATGCCTTCCTGCAGGCCGCTCGTGTTGTTGGGCGGCGGCAGTTGAGCGCCGTACACTGACGCCGTCGACCACGCGAGGAACGGGTAGGACAGGTCGATCCAACTGCTGTTCGGCGTCGTGTTCGTCCAGTCGCAGGTCGCGCTCCAGTCGGCGCCGCTCCAACAACTGCCGCCGCCCTGCTGGATCTGGATCTGCACGCCGTTGACGCCGGAAGCGAAAGACCCGCCGGCGTCCGCCGCGGCGCCCGCCACGACCAGCCCCGAGGGGCCGACGAAACCGGTCCATTGCCGGTAGACGTCGGACCACACCGTGTCGGCCGGCGCCGTGACCGTCGCCGTCGGGAAGCTCGTGTCATACCGGATCGGGGTCGCATTCGCCGGATAGCCCACGGCCCCGGCATTATTGATCGACACCGCGTTCAGGGTGTAGTCGCGGCCGTCGGTGCCTGGGATCGTGCCCTTGGGCAGGTCCAAGCTGAAGAGGAAATTCTGCGTCGTGACGGAGGAGAGCGTCGTGCCGATCCAGACGACCGAGGGCGACGTGAACCCGGGGCCGGCGGGATCGTAATAGAGGTTGGAACTGTTGTCTTGCAGCGAGATAGACGCGACCTTGACGCCGAAAGAGCTCGAAGTCCTGCCGCGGATCGGGATCACACCGTTGAAGAATCCGCCGTTGTTGGGATTGGGCGCGATCCAGTTCGCCTTTGTGACCGGGTAGGTGATCTGAACGGCCGGAGCCGAGTTGTCGATGGTGAACGTCATCGAGGAGATCGCCGTGCCAAGGAGCGGGTTCGCCTCCTGAAGGTTCCCGTTCGGCATGGCCGCGTCTGTCGCGCGGACGAACACGCGGTAGGAATGCTGGTCTTGGAACGCCTCGATGCTCTGCGAGAAGCTGTACATCGGTTTGGGGAACGACCAATAGCCTGTCGTATTGCCCGGGACCGAGCCGAAGAGTCCGCCGATCGCCAGCAACGAGACCCAGTTGTCGCCGGTCGCGGTGAAGGTCGCGTTGTCCACCAGGCCGTTCCAGGTGCCGAACGTGGTCTGGAGGTCGCGGCTGACCTCTTTTATCTGGACCTCGATGCTGCCCGGCCCCGAGATGCCGGAGATATCGTCCAGCGCGGTGCCCTGGATGGAACCGAGAGACCCGGCGGGAAAAAGCTGCCCGTTCATCGGCACCGTGACGCTCGACGAGGGAGGCTGGAGGTCCACCGTGATCACCACGCCGCAGGTCGAGCAGCGGGTCAAGAACGAATCAAAGTTCGGCGTGTTGCCGGGATGCGTGAGAAGCGTGCCGGGGAACGTCGTGTTGTCGTAGCCGCGCGCCTCGACGAAGTACGAGGCGCCGTGCGTCAGCGGGCCGCAGGTGACGCCGTTGTTGCCGGTCGCGAGACCGGTGTAATCAGCGATATTGGTGTCCAGGCAGGTCGGCACGCCGGTCTGCACGTTCCAGTTCTGCGTGTTGCTGGTCAGAGGGGTCGCCTTCGGGGCGACCACCACGGCGTCGGGATCGGTCGGCAAGTACGAGTCGGCCAGCGTCCCGGGCATGGCATAGTAGACCGGAGCCCAGCTCCCTGCCCCCTGCCAATAGTTGTTGTCGGAGAGGCGGATGATCTGGACCTCCACCTGATCGATGGTGCCCTGGCTTTGGCTCACGTCCGGCAGATCGGACGACGTCCCGGAGATCCCGATGCCGCTGAGCGTGTTGACGACGGAGCCGTTGATCGGGAACTGAACGCCCGACACTGGAGGCACGGCGTCCAGGACGAAGGTGAAGGTCGAATAGACGGAGAGGTTGCCCGCCCTGTCGAAGGCTCTCGCCTCGATGGTGAACGTCGAAGCGTTGTAGCCCCAGACGACCCCGCTCGACAGGCTCCAGGTCGTCCAGTTGCTGCCCGAGGCGGCGTTGACCCAGGCGAGCTCGGACTGGCTTATGTCCAGGGTGTCGAAAGGCATGCCGCCGGCCTGCGTCCAGTGCGCCGGGTTGGCGTAGTAGCCCAGGTCGTTGTAGTCGGCGCGGCGGTAGATGCGCACCTGCACCAGACCGAGGACGTCGGGGTAAATGACGGAAGCGGTGCCGCTGATGGTCGGCAGGCTGTTCAACAGCGTGAAGCTGGGCGTCGTGATCGCGATGGTCGGCGGCGTGGTCACGTAAGTGAACGTCTTTGGGTTGTGATTCGCCTCGGCGTTGCCGCCGCCTTCGGTATTGTCCACCGCCTTCACGTCGACCGTGTATTGCGTGTCGTTCTGCCAGGTGAGGGTGGGAGTCGAACTCGTGAAAGTCCACGCCGAAGCGTTGACGCTGGACGGGTGGTCCGCCGCGGAGTAGGTGACGGTCGAGTACGCTTGGTTCGACGACCAGACATTATTGACCGTATCCCAATAGAGTCCCGCGTAGGGACCGTTCTGAGCCTGCAGGAGCATGACCACTCGGTTGACCCCCGCCGCGCTGTCGGTGATGGGATTGCCGTTGGCGGTCGGCGGAGTCTGGTCCGACACAAAGCCCGTCAGCGTCGGGTTGGCGTTGAGGTAGGAATTGTCCGCCGGGGAGGCGATCGTGGTCACGGGAGCGCTCGTGTCGACGTAGAAGTTCCAGTTCGTCTGAGGATGGGTCTCGGCCAGGTTGACCGAGTTGAAGGCGGCCACGTTCAGTATCATCTTCACGCCGTTGATCGGACCGAAATCGGGCAGCGATTCGCCCGAGCCGTCGGCCGGGTACTTCCAGGCGAACCCGAACTGCGCTCCGCTCACCGGCACGTTCCGGGTGCTCGTGCTCCCGATGGGCTGGAAGTTGCTCGTGTCCTGCGCGTCCACGGCCACCGGGAGGCACGGCACCCAGTCATAGTATCCGCCGTCGGTGACGTCGGGGACATGGCCGCCCCAACATTGGCTGGTGTCCGTGCGTACCAACTGCACCCGCACGTAGGCGGTCTTGCTGTTGCCGTTGCCGGACAGCACTCCGATCGAGTTGGTCGGCGTGTATAACGGCGGGGAGTAGCCGCCGCTTGGGGAGTTGTAATACTTCCCTTTGTTCGGCTTCGAGATGCTCGAGACGCCCGGCGGCGCCGTCCACTGGACCCTCGTGTAGGCCGGGGACCCTCCGGGAGGACCGGCGTCCGGGAAGCCGTTGGCCGCCGGAGCGTTGTTGGCGTTATCGGTGACGCTCGACATCACGATGTAATACGAGAGCAGGCTCAGCGACCCCGTCGGGATGCCGATATCGTAGGTGCCGTCGTCCGGCAGGAGGTTCAACGAGGAGGTAGGCATACCGACCGGGGTCTGCGTGTAGTTCGAACTCCAGGAAGTGCATTTCAAGCCCGCGAAGTCTATGCATCTCACAGGGAGCCACACCGGAGTATTGGATAGGACCCAGCTTGTCCCGTTCCACCATTGCCCGACGTAGCTGTCATGAGTCTGGCTGTTGTTCGGGTCGTCCTGGATCGCGATGAAAGCCGCCTTTACGCCCGCGGAGGACGCGCTGACCAGCGGATCGTTCGCCGTCCCCGTGATCCTGGTCAAGCCGAAGACCGTGGTCACCGTGAGGTTGTTGCTGGGATCGGAAGTCCAGCAAGCCCGGGGATAGACTTGCGTGTCGTCGAGGCCGCAGGTCTGGACCCCCGATTGGGGCGGCGTCTGATCGAGCGTCAGGACCGCCGAATTGACCTGGGTACCGGCCGAGAAATCCCCCGTATTGCCCGCCCTGTCTTTGGCGACGACCGAGATGACGTATTGCCGGCCGTCCGCCGCGCTCCCTTCTCCGCGGGCCCAGTCCGAGGGCAGATTGAACGACCAGGTGCTCGTATACAGCATGTTCGAGGGGACCGGGTTGCTGGTCTGGTCGACTTGCCATAGGCCTTGGGCGGCGTTCCAGTAGGTGGTGCCGCCGAAAAGCGAATGGCCGCCCGCCGAGATGTCTGCCAACTGCACATCGACTTCGGCCACGCCCGACGGGATGTTCCCGGGCGGCACCAGATAATCGATGAAGGCGCCCGACGAGATCAGGAAATTCGTGTTGTTGATGTAGACCGAACCGGCGGCGGGAACGACGAAAGCCGCGGTGGGCGTGGTCTTGTCCACGATGAAGGAGAACGCCGCCGGGTTCGTCTCGAAGTTGTACGCCGTCGTGTTCGGCGCGAGCGGAACGGGGTCGGAATCGTCGTGGGCGCGCGATTGCACCGTATAGAGATAGCCCTCGGGGAAGTCCGTGTCATTGGCGCCCCTCGACCAAGTCGTCGGCGCGCCTCCGGCCACGTTCGCGCCGAGGAGGGCCGTCAGCTGATAGGGATCGGAAGGCTCGGTCGGCTGGAACTGATTGCCGTCGAAGTAGGTCCGGATCCCCGTCGAGTCGACCTGGCTGATCCGCAGGCGTACGGGATAGATCGTGCTGTTCAGCGGGTCGGTCTTGATGCCGGAGCCATTGGCTTGGTCTTGCGCCGTGCCCGTGATCTGCGAGCCCACGCTCTGCACGGCGCTCGATGCGGGAAGCGTGACGCCGCTCGACGGCGGCGTCCGGTCGATGGTGAACATGGAATCCGGGCTGTCGAGGCCGTCGCCGCTCTGCGGGGTCGTCGTCGAACGCGTGACGTTGCCCGCCGCGTCGGTGCCGGCGACGTAGACGAAGACCTGGGCCGGCTTGGCGACGGCGAAGTTGCGGAAATACGTGTCGAGGTTGAGGTCCGTGAACGACCATGAGCTCTTATCGGACGACATGGTCGCGTCCATCCAGGCCGTCGGGCAGCCGACGGAGCATTCGATGCCGAACGTGCGGTTGACGGGATCCCAGAAAGCGCCGTTTCTGGCGAGAGCGACCTGCACCCGCGTGGCGCCGGAGACATTGGCGCTGAGCGGGCCGATGAGCGTGACCACCGACTTATCGAAACTCTGGTTGCCCGGATGGACGGGCGTCACCGCGGGCGCCTGGTCCTCATACGTGAACTGCTGGGTTTGATCCGTGGACTCTTGGTTGCCTGATTTGTCGAAGGCGTGCGTGTGGACGGTGTAGGTGTGGCCGCTCGTCCATGTCGGGACGGTATCGCCCTGCGGCGACAGGCCGCTCGAGGCCGGATAGTTCCACACCCCGGTCGTGGTGTCGAGCGTGACCGTACGCCAAACCGCGGGCGTATAGCCTCCGAAGCCCGTCGCGTCAGGGTTGCTGCCCTGCCACACCAGGTTGTCTTCGCGGACGATCTCTATCTGGACCGTGTCGAGCCCGGAGTTCGAGCCGGGGAGCGGGTCGAAGGCCGTGCCGCTGAGCACGGCGGGCTGCCCCTTCGGATAGTAGGTGGCTCCGTTGGGCACCAGGATCACGCTATTCGGTGTCGTGGCGTCGTAGAAGAAGGTGCGGGCGTCGGTGTTGGCCGGCACATTCCCCACGACGTCCCAGGCGCGGGCTCTCAAAGTGAAGCGCTTGTCGGGCGTCAACCACAACGGGGGCATCGCGTAGCTCCATTGGAGCTTGCCGTCGCCGAGAGTGTTCCACGCGCTCGTGATCGTGGCCCGATTCCAGTTCGTCGGGCTCCCGCCATACGAGACCCACCCCGAGCCGTTCCACTCCAACTGGTTGGTATCCTGCGAGATCTCGACCTCGACATAGCTGATCGGCGCCGGGTAATTGTAGGCGCTTCCGATCGCCACGCTCGTCGTTTGAACATCCCATGCGAACCCGCGCGAGGGGCCGTAGCTCGCCGCCGCGGGGAAGCTCGGGCTCGCGGCCATCGGCGTCGAGATCGAGCATTGCGCGCCGCCCTTGTCGAGCTGCACGTAGATCGTCGCCGGCGTCTCGACGTTGCCGGCCAGGTCGATGGCCTGCAAGGCGATGTAGAACGTCGTGCCGTCGGGAGTCGTCGTCGTCGAGATCGTCGGGGAATTCTGCCCCGGCAAGTCGCCCGTTTGGCCGGGGTACGTCCATGAGATCGTTCCGACGCCCTTCCCTTCGAGCCCGGTGACGTTCTTGATCGGCAGATCATGGACGACGCCAGGGTTGTCGAAATCCCAGCTCGCGCCGTTCCAGTAATAGTAGTTCCCGTTGGTGGAGATGGAAACGTGGAGCCAGCGAGCCACCGCGCCGGAGAGATCGGCGTTCGAGGTGCCGGAGATGGTGTTCAGATTCGTCACGAACGTGTTCGCCACGGGCGCGAGCACCGACGAGACCGGCGGCGTCATG
>JAPLKK010000286.1 GCA_026388115.1 Elusimicrobiota bacterium
AGATCCCGGGCGCGGCGCTGGAAAGAGCGCTCGGCGGAATGAACATCTTGGCGGGGAGCAAGCGCCGCATCCTCCTGCCCTGGCCCGCTGGACTGCCGATCGGCCCCATCACAGCCAAGCTGGACGCGTCCTTCCTTCGCTAACACGGGAGATACTTGCGTGCAGTCTCGCTGGCACTGGCGTTGTTGGGGGCGCTGACCTCTAGGTCGAGCGCCGCGACGGCTGCAACATCCGTCCAGATCCCGGTGTTTCTGGACGGCCGCCAGATCGATGAGGTCCCGGCGTTCTTCGGCAAGAAGGACGCCCTCACCGCGGTAGACGGGCAGCGCTTCGCGCAGGCGCTGCGGCCGTATCTTCTGCCCGAGAGGTTCACGGAGCTTTTCGGCCGCATCGACGCGGCGGGCAAGCTCGCGCCCGATGCCATCCGCGCCTGCGGCATCGGCTTTTCATTCGATTCCGCCCTCCTTGAAGTGCGCGTGAGCCTTCCGGCCGTGCAGCGGCCCGTCATGCCCTTGGACCTGGCGCACCTGCGGGAAGAGGTTGCGGTAAAGGCGGTCCCGCCGGCCGCCTTCAGCGGCTATCTCAACCTCCTGGCCGGCGGGGAATATGACCAGGGCACTCTTTCCGGCGCCGGGTCCGGGTGGCAGAGGCCGGTCTTCGACTTCGCCGGAGCCGTCCGCGCTTCCAGCACGGTGCTGGAGGGCGTCGTGACCCATCGCGGCCAAACCGGCGTGCCGTGGCAGAGGCAGGATTTCCGGCTGGTCTACGACCGCCCCAAGGAGCGCGTGCGGACCAGCCTCGGCGACGTCACCTACGACATCCGCGGCTTCCAGTCGTTCCAGCGCATGGGCGGCGTCGCGGCGGCGCGCAACCTGAACCTGCAGCGCAGCCGCTCGAGCGCGCCGTCGGCGTCGACGACGCTCGTGCTCGAGCGCAACTCGCGCGTCGACGTCTGGATCAACGGCCAGCGCTCCCAGACCCTTCAGCTCGCGCCCGGTCGCTACGACGTCCGCAACTTCCCTCTCGCCCTCGGCACCAACGATGTCCAGCTGCGCGTCACCGACGAGGTCGGCCGGGTGGAGATCGTGCGTTTCCCGTTCGTTTTCGATTCCGCGCTGCTCGACCGCGGGGAAGAGGATTTCAGCTGCGCCGCGGGGCTCCTGTCCAAGGTGACTCCCCAAGGGCGCAGCTACGACGCCGATCGGCCGGCGCTTTCGGCCTATCACGCCGTGGGGCTCACCAAGCAGTTCACGGCGGGCGTCAACGCGCAGGGCTCTCCCCGTCAGCGGGTGCTCGGCGCGGAGGGCCTGTGGGCGACGGGCTTCGGTACGATCCTCGCCGACCTCGCGGCCAGCCGGGCGGATTTCGCCGGTGGGGGGGGCGCGGTGCGGCTGCAGTACCGCTACTCGGACTGGGCGGCCCGCGGCGACAACCAATCCTGGACCGCGGCGGCCACCTATCGCAGCCGCTCGTTCACGGCGCTGGGCGACACGGTCGCCTCTGATCCGTACGCGCTGGAGTTGGGCCTGGTCTACACCCGCCGCTTGCTTTGGGGCGTGCTTGGCTCTTTAGGCCTGGGCCGTCAAATAGGCCAAGCCGGCCAGCCGGACGGGACGACGGAGGATCTGAACCTCAGCCGCGCTTTCGGCCGTGGATTGAGGGCCACGCTGGAGCTCAGCCGCCGCTCTCCGGTCGTAAACCAGGGGGAAAACCGGCTTTTGCTCTCTCTTGTATGGATGTTCGGTGGGGTGAATTCCGTGACGGCCTCCCACGACAGCGCGACGGGAGCCTCGCGCCTGCAGTGGGACCATTCCGCGCCGCAGCGCGTCCGCTCCGCCGATTCCGACGTCTTCCTCACGCGCGACCGGTCGAGCGAGACGGGGCAGGGTACAGTGCAGTATCGCGACTATCGCTTCAGCGCGGACGCGGCCGGCTCCTCCGAGCGGGATCGGACGCCCGGCTCGAAGGCGCGCGGCAGGATGAGCTTCGATCTCGGCACGGCGCTCGCCTTCGCCGACGGCCACGCGGCGCTTTCGCGGCCGATCACCGCCAGCTTCGTGATCGTCTCGCCGCACCCGAGCCTGGCGGGCCAGGCCATCAACGTCAACGTCGGCAACGGGATCCCGGAGGCGAAGACCGGCCCGCTGGGCCCGGCCGTGCTGCCGGAGCTGACCTCGTACGAGAACCACCGCGTCGAGCTGAGCGCGCCCGAGCTTCCGCCGTGGATCGACCTCGGCCCGCAGCCGCGTTCCGTCTACCCGGCCTATCGCAGCGGAACGTACCTGGTGGCCGGGACGGCGGCGTCCGTCATCGTTGAGGGCCTGCTCGTGGACGGCGCGGGCAGGCCGCTGCCGTTGGAGCCGGGCGACATCGAATCGCTCGACGACCCGGGAACGCCGCCGCACGCCTTTTTCACGGCCACGACGGGGCGCTTCGCCGTGGAAGGACTCAAGCCCGGCCGGCTGCGCGTGATCCTGCGCAACTACCCGGACAGGCCGATCCTGTTGACGGTCCCGCCGGGAAGCGCCGGGATGGTGGACGTCGGTTCGTTGAGCCTTTCGCCCCTCAAATGACTCAGCCGGGATTCTACTCTACGTCCCGCGTATAACTCCGCTCTCCTCGGGAGCGACGTTGAGCCGAAGCCGCGCATGAACTTATGCCTGGGTGTGACAAGTATACTTGACAATATGTGCTATTGGACTGTATAATTAAGCTAATGCCGACTTCAGGTGTTAGCGCATTGATGGCGGCGAGGGGTTTGAACCAGAGCGATGTCGCTCGCCTGGCCCACGTGTCCCGTCAGGCGGTCAGCCTGTGGTTCAAGTTCCCTGAGGCCGATATCCGGACGTCACATCTGCTCGCGCTGAGCCGCGGAACCGGAGTAAGCCTCGACACTCTTTTGACGCCGCTGCCGTCAGTCGACGCGGACGCCGAGGCCGAGCTTCTGTGGGATCGCCTCTACGCGGACCTCTTGGCCTTTGCCGCGGCTCTGACACGCGGGGAGCTCAAGGCGCTCGCCCGCCTCGCGCAAGAGTGCGGGCTCTACCGCGCGGAGCGCATCGTAGGCAACGACACGTGGAGCCGGTACCCGGAATATCGGCGGTTGATCCGGCCTGAACGCCGGGAGCAGCTTGACCGGTTATGGCGATGGGAGACCAGCCGGACCTCTCGCTAGCCCGACGCGTGCTGCCGGCGCCGCTTCTGCGGGCCCTTCAGCACGTGTTCGCGCAAGGCTTGCCCGGCTGCATGTTGGTCGGAGGAACCGCGCTTGCCGGCTTTTACGCCGGGCACAGACGGTCCGACGATCTCGATCTCTTTACGGAAACCGGAGAGGACCAAAGCGCCGCCGTCTTGGCCGTCCGCTCCTTGGAGAGACTGGAAGCCGCGGTCGAGGTTCGTCAGAATTCCGAGATGTACTTTCGCGCCCTTTGCCGGCTGGAGGGACACCGCTTCACCGTCGACGTTGCGGCGGCGCCTCATCTCTTCAGGATCGGGCGAGGCATCGAGCTGCCGGGAGGCATCCGCGTCGCGGAGCCGGACACGCTGCTTGCGCTCAAGGCCGCGGCGATCGTGAGCCGGTGCGCCGAAAAGGATCTCTTCGATCTTTTCTGGCTGCTGGAACGCAAGCCGGGTTTCACGGTCAAGGACCTGTTGGTCGTGGCGCAACGTTTCGACGCGGGGGCTACGGCCGAGAACATGCTCCTCAGCCTGCTGGGCGCAAAGCTCGACAAGGAGAGCTGCGATTTCAGCCTGGACCCCAAGCTCGGCCCCGGCAAGATCCACCGCCGGCTCTCCCGCTTCAAGACAGAGCTTTCCCGCGCCCTGCGCGCGGCGGCGAAGGAAGGGCCGCCCGAGCCCCTGGCCGAGCTTGTGCGGCGGATCAGGCTGCTCGCCGCCTAACAGACGTCGGTCCTCAGCCTCGACGAGCCTCAGACCCAATCACAAGTAGTACAATGCCGGCAATCCCATGAAGGACGCCGGCAAGCCTAACCCAACTTCCGCAACGAGCTCCGTTCGCGGGCGAGTTTCGTCCTGAGTCGTAGCGTCGTCCCGTCTGAGCGCCGGCCCCGCCGCGTTGAAAAACGTGATGTAGTGCCAACCTTGGGTCTTGCGGTCCCCGGCGAGGAAGTG
>JAPLKK010000023.1 GCA_026388115.1 Elusimicrobiota bacterium
CCTTCAACGCCTGGGCATTGAGCTGCCGCGGAGGATGCGGATTCCGGCGCCCTTGGTGCCCCAAATGTAGTGCCAACTTCCGACCCCGGATGCTGGATTTCCCAGCACTATTCCGGGCTTACTGCGGAAGTCGGGCTAAGAACCGGCGCTACATCCGAGAGAAAGGCATCGCGGCGCAGCGGGCTTGCTCCGCCTCCAATTCCTTCAGCGGGATCTCGCCGCGGGACAAGGCGTCCTCTCGCGCCGGATCGTCGTAAGGCTTGAGCCAGCGGAACTCATGGGCTTGCAGCCAGCGCGCGGGCGCCGCGTCGCGCCGGGCGAAGACGAGCGTCTTGGGGTCGAAATACACGAGCGCCCAGCGCTCGCGCGGCATATAGGACGTGTAATAAGGGCGCGCGATCGCTTTCTCGGAGCCGTCAGCGTAGCGGCGCGTCGTGGGGAGCATGAGCGGGACGTTCTCCAGCAGCGCCACCTCGACCCCTTTCCGCTCGAGGAACGCCGTCCAGCCCGCCGCGTCGGCGGACGCCCTCGCCGATTCGAGCAGCAGCGGATGGAAGAGGTAGCGCCCGTCTTGGAAGACCGGCCAGCCCGGCCCCAATCGCCAGCCGAGGTATCCGCCCCAGCCCCAGGGATTGTAGAGGCGCTTTCCCGCCAGCCCGCCGCGTTCCGCTTCAAGGAAAGCCGCCGCGCCGGAAGGCACGAAGCGGTCGTTGAAGACCCGGCGCGCGAGCCCGTAAGGCCAGGCGCAGGCGGCGCCCCAGCCCAGGCAGAGCAGGCACAAGGCGGCGGCCGCCTCGCGGCGGAGCCTCATCCCCGACGCCGCGAGCCATGAGAGCGCCAACGGCGCGCCGGCCGACGCGAAATAGACGCCGAGGCGGGCGTGACGCAAGCCGAGCGCGGCCAGGGCGGCGAGAGAAACGGCCGGGGCCCACGCGAGCCTGCCCCGGCGGAAGGCGAAGGCGGCCGCGACGGCGGAGAGCGGCACCAGCGCGAGTTCCGCCCATCGCCAGGGGTTCGACAGCTCCGGCGGCTTCCACTCGTTGATCCACGCCGCAGCCTCGCCCGTCCGCGCGTGCGCCGCCAGCACGGCGTACAGCCGCCAGCCGCCGGGATTGACCAGCGTGCCGGCCAAGGCCAGCAGGATCAGATGCCGCGGCAGCCCCGCCGCCGTGTAGGCGGCGGCGAGCGCAAGGCCGTAGGCGAAGCCGGCGTGGAGGTTCGCCCAAAGAGCGAACAGGACCGCCGTGAGGAGCGCTCCCGGCGCGCGGCCGTTGACTCGCCACTGCTCCAGAAGCCGGAACCACTCGATGAAGAAGATGAGCGAGAAGAGCTCCGGCCGCGCGTCGGCGCCCGGCAGCATGGCGGCGGACCAGAGCGCCAGCCCCATCGTCCGCCATTCATCGGCCAAGCCGTAGAGCTTCAGCCATTTGTCGAGCCGCCAGGCGGCGAAGAGCAGCAGCGCGATCTTGAGGAACCACACCCCGGCGAGCCCGCCGGCGCGGTAGGCCGCGCCAAGGATGAGCTGCGTCATCCACTCGAAATCCACCCACGCGGCGCCGCTCATCGTCCAGGAGAGCCAGTCCTCGCGCGGGACGTTTCGCAGCTCGAACATGCGCCTGGCGGCGCTCAGATGCCAGAAGAGGTCGGGGTTCGAGACGGGAAGAAGCAGCGCCGGCAGAGCCGCCGCGAGGCACAGGACCCAAAGCCATGGCGTCCAGGAGCGCGTCATTTAGAGTTCTCAAGCTCCCGCGCCCAGCGCGCGCGCTCGTCGGCAAGCGAGCGCGCGCCGGCGAACCCCGCCTGGACCATCGCCTCGGCGGCTTCCGAATCGCCCGGGCGGTACAGCCGGTATTCATGTCGCGCGAGCCACCCGCGGTCCACGGCGCCGCGCCGGGCGAAGACCATGCCGTCGCCGTCCCAATACGCCAGCGCCCATCTGCCTTTCGGCACGAAGAACAGATAGGGGGGGCGCCGGAGGAGCCGGCGCCCCCCCCCCGGAAGGTCCGCGCTCATCGCCACCCTCTGAAAGTCGGGCCGGAGAACGACGACATCGACGCGCCAGCGGTCCAGGAACGCACCGAACGCCTCGGGCGTGGCGCGCGCCTCATGGACCTCCGCGAGCAACGGATGGAACAAATAGCGCCCGTCGGCGAAAACGGGAAAGCTCGGCCCCAGACGATAGCCGAAGAAGCCTCCCCATTCCACGGGGTGGAACATCCGGCGTCCCTCAAGCGCCGGTGATTCGCGCTCCAAAAAGCGCGCGACTCCCTCGGGGGCGTAGCGCGCGCTGAAAGGGACGCCGCGAAGCTGAGGCGCCACTTTCCAGAGGAAGAAGCCTCCCAGCGCCACCGCCGCGGCCGCGCGCGCGCGCCTTCCCCAGGCCGCCCCGCCGGGCGCCAGCGCCGCCGCGGCGCAGGGAGCCGCCAGCACCGCGAAGTAGGGAGCGAGCCGGACGTGCCGCGCCGCCGCGGCGCCGAAGACCGCGACGGCCGCCGCGTGGACGAGCGGCGCGCGGCGCTCGAAGCCGGCCTCCCCGTAGCCCCGGAGAGGGCCGGCACAGCGGGGCTGCCGCCCCGCCAGGCCGCCCTTGGCGATCGCCGCGAAAGCGACGAGGAAGAGGACCCAGTAAGGCGCGAGCCAAGGGTCGCCCCACCCCGGAGCCTGCCATTCGCGGATGAGCCCGCCGAGCCGCCCGGACTGAGCCGCGTGCGAGGCGAGCACCGCGTACAGCCGCCAGCCGGCGGGATTGGCGAGGGCCGCCGAGGCCCCCACCGCGATCATACAGGCGAGGCGGCCGCGGCGCTCCCGAGCGGCCGACGCGGCGGCCAGGGCGAGCAGCAGGAGCCCGCTCGCGAAGCCGGCGTGCAGATTGGCCCACAGCGCGAAGAAGAGCCCGGCAAGGGCGGCCTCGGGCACCAAGCCGATCTCCGGGCGGCCCAGACGGCCGCGCTCGAGCCACCACCATTCGAGCGAGAACAGCACGAGCGACAGGTTCTCGGGCCGCAGGTCGTTGGCGGGCAGCAGGGCCAAGGCGAAGAGCAGCAGCCACGGCGCGCGCTCCGCGGCGCCGAGCCCATAGAGGCCGCAGGTGCGCCAGAAGACGAGCCCGACGGCGGCGAGCGCGGCGGCCTTGAGCGCCCAAAGACCCCAGAGGCCCGCCGCCCCGTGTACCGCGAGCCAAAGGAGCTGGCTCAGCCACTCGAAATCCACCCACGGCGCGCCAGGCATCGTGAAGGAGAGCCAGTCGGCGCGCGGAACGGCTCCCGTCTCCACGATGCGCCGCGCGGCGCTCAGATGCCAGAAGAGATCGGGGTTGCCGATCGGCAGCAAGGCGCACGCGACGGCCGCCGCCGCGCAAAAAGCGGCGAGCCAATGGCCTGCGTCGGTATTACCCGGAGCTGGACTTAGCGTGAGGGGCGGACGGCTTTCCCGGAGCGGATGCACGAGGTGCAGACGTAGCCGGTCTGAGTCCGGCCGTCCACGACGATCCTCTGCCGCTGAAGATTGGGACGGAAGATCCGCTTGGTAGCCTTGTGCGAGTGGCTATAGCTGAAGCCCGCGTGGGGCCCTTTCCCGCACAGGGTGCACTTGAATGCCATAACGGTTGGGAGTGTAGCAGTTTTAGCGGAGCTTGAGCGCGAGGTGAGCCGCGCAGAGCTCCGGCGCGCCGCGCGGCGCGCGGGGCTCGAAGCCGGGGCCCAGGCGGCGCAGCACGCCGGCGCGAAAGCGAGGCTCGTCCATGAGGCCGCCGTGCCACGAGACGGACACCGGGCGCCGCAGGCGCAGCCGGCTCGCCGCCGCCAGCGCCTGCTCCGACAGCGCCGCTTGCGCCCGCGCGACGATGAGCCGCGCGCGGCGGGCCTGGGCCGAGCGTCCGGCCGCGGCCTTCAGCACGCGCCGGGCGAGCGAGGCGACCGCCGACTGGGGATGCGGCTTGTGGGCGTAGGCGAGCGCTTCCCGCTCGGGCCGGCCGCGCAGCCACTCGCGGCCGATCCAGAAGGCCGAGCCCTCGTCGCCGAGGTAGGGCCCGAGCCCGCCCACGCGCGCGACGCGCCCCCGGGCGTCCTTGCCGTAGGCCAAAGAACCGGTGCCGGCCAGGATGAGCACGCCCGGCCGGCCCAAGGCCGAAAGCCAGGCG
>JAPLKK010000155.1 GCA_026388115.1 Elusimicrobiota bacterium
TCCAGCACGAGCGGCGTCAGTTGGAGCGTGGGCGTCTCCCCCAGCATCAGCAGCGGCCCCATCGCGACGCTGAGCTCTTTCGGCGGCAAGCTGTACGCGGGCGACCTGTCGGGCAGGCTTTGGGTCTCCGTCGACGGCATGGCCTGGCGCTCCCTCAATAACGCGTACCCGATCGGCTCAGGCACGGGTCTGTACGGGTTGGTGCCGTTCAACAACAACCTATATGGAGGGCTATCGGGGCGGGTGTACCAAGTGTCTCCCGTGAACGCCGGCCTGACGGGAACCGACGGGACGACGGCCGCGCAGACGCTGACCGCGACCGGCCTGGACCTCGTTCCATCGACCAACAGCGTCGTCTGCGGCGGCGTCTCCCCGTGCGCGGCGACGAATCAAGTCCTATTCACCGCCACGGACCTGGCCGGCAACACCAAGACTTTCGGGCCGTTCGCTATCCAGGCGTCGACGGCCCCGCTCCCGATCGCGCCCTCCGGCTTCGCGGGCACCGCCCAAAGCAAGAGCTCCATCTTGTGGACCTGGAACGACGACGCGAGCAATCAGGCCGGCTACCGCGTCATGTCGGGCACCGTCAGCCTTTCCGGCGACCTCGCGCCTAGCGCCACTTACTGGCTCCAGACAAGCTTATCGACGAACAAGCTGTATGGCCCCTACTTCGTGCGCGCGTTCAACGGCGGCGTCGCCGCCGATTCGGAGAGCGCGTCGCGCTACACGCTGGCCGCCGCTCCGTCCGGCCTCGCGGCGAACGGCTGGACCGGGGGGGTGTCGCTGACCTGGTCGAGCAGCGCCAACCCGGCGGGGACAGTCTGGGATCTGCGGCGCTCGCCGGACGGCCAGAGCTACGCCTCGATCTACACATCGACCGTAACGCGCTGGTACAACGACACGGGCCTCGCCCTCGCCGCGACCTACTTCTACGAGGTCGTGGCCCTCAACGGCGATGGCGTCGACTCGCCTCCCAACGGCCCGCTGCCGGTGTACCTGCCCCTCGCTCCATCAGCTCCGACCGCTTTCCAAGCGCAAGCGGTGGGCCCGCATGTGATCACCTGGCGGTGGGCGGACAACTCAAGCGGCCAAGCGAGCTATCGGGTCATGTCCGGAACGGCCGACATCTCGGGCTATCTGCCGGCGGGCTCGGTGCAATGGGACCAGACCGGGCTCGTGGCGAACACGTTGATGGGCCCCTATTTCGTGCATGCGTTCAACATTTCCGGCACGGCGGACTCGAATCCTCCGGTGTCTCAGTACACCGCGCCCGAGTCGGCTCAATCGATGTCGGCCTCTTACGTCGGGATCAGCTCCGCTGTCATCAGCTGGACCACCGTAGACAACCTTCCGGGCAACACCGTCTGGGACCTCGAACGCTCAGAGGACGGCAGCAATTATGCCCCAGTCCCCGTTTCGAACGGGGTATTGTCCTACGCGGACACCTCGCTGTCGGCGGACACCACCTATTACTACAAGATCCAAGGGTCCAACGACGGCGGATCCATCACGGGCTATTTCGGACCGATCACCGTCTTCACGAACGGCGTCACGCCGATCCCGATCCCGACGCCGGCTTATCCCGGCAACGGCGCGTACGTCAACGTCCAGCCCGATTTCGACTGGATCGGGCTGAGCACGACGACGGCGGCCGGCTTGTCGCCGGGCTCGCTATTCTACCTGCAGGTAGCGAACAACGACCCGGGCTTCTCGGACGCCAACATCGTCATCAGCAGCGCCACCTCAGCTGTCGTGGCGAGCACGTTGGCCGCGACGGCGGACGGCGCTTTCATCTCCACCTTCACCCTGCCCGACGCCACCACTTTCTATTGGCGCGTGGCCAGCTTCGACGGGACCTCGGGCGCATTCGGTCCTTGGTCCCAAGTCTATAGCTTCGTGACGGACCTTGCCGCTCCCGTGCAGTCCGGGGCGTTCTCCTTCGGCGCCGGGCTGACCGAGTCGCAGATCAGCACCCTGGCGAGCGGCGTGACGGTCCAGATCGGCGTGCAGGACCTGGAGAGCGGCCTCGCCGTCTCGCCGGCCGCCTTGCCGTTCGCCGGCGATGGGCACAACGGCGCCGGGTTCACGACCGGCTTCGGCGTCAGATACTCCACCGACGCGGGGCGGACCTGGACAGACGCGTCCGCTATCACCCTCAGCAGCGCCCCAGGGATGGGCGCAGGCGCGCTCGCCGTCTTCAATGGCATGCTCTTCGCCGCGAATACCGCTGCGAACGGCAGAGTCTTCGTCTCATCGGACGGCACTTCGTGGAGCGCCACGAATGGCCAGATCGCTGCCATGGGCTCCTCGATCTGCGCCCTGGTCCCGTTCGACGGCAAGCTTTACGCAGGGGGCGGCACTACTGGGAAAGTGTACGTCACCGCCGACGCGAACAAATGGAGCGCCACCAACGGCGGCGCGGCCGTCGGCTCCGGCATCCGGGCTCTGACCGTGTTCAATGGCGAGCTTTACGTCGGCGATGCATCGGGAAGGATCTACGTTACCGCGGATGGAGCAGCCTGGAAAGCGGTGAGCGCGGGGCGCGTCGCCGGCTGGCCCATCAACGCGTTGATCCCGTTCAACGGCAGGCTATACGCCGGCGATGCTGCCGGCTGGGTCTACAGCAGCGCCGATGGACACGCGTGGGGAACGACGAACTACGGGGCCAAAGTAGAAATAGGCGGTATCTCATCCCTCGCCGTGTACAACGGCAAGCTCTACGCCAGCGGCAACTCGGACTGGGTAAAGTGGAGCGCCGACGGAAACAACTGGAACGCCACCGGAGACTGGGGAGGAGTGGCTCTCACCGCCTACAACGGCAAACTCTACGCGGCTAACAGCGGGCAGATCGAAGTCACGGCGGATGGGCAAACGTGGAGCGGCCATATGCCCACCGCTCCGGGACACTTCACCTCCCTGACCGTTTTCAATGGCATGTTGTATGCGGGAGACCAGTACTCCGGGGCGGTCTGGCGCATCTCGCCAGTGGCCGCCACGCTCAGCGGAACCGACGGCACGACGTCGGCGCAGTCGCTGACCGCGACCGGGCTGAACCTCGTCTCCTCGACCAACGCCGTCACCTGCGGCGGCGTCTCGCCGTGCACCGCGACCAACCAGGTCGTCTTCACCGCCTCCGACTTGGCCGGGAACGTGCTGACCGCCGGCCCCTATGCCGTGCTGGTGGACACGGTCGGCCCGACCGCGACGCTGACAGCCCTCGTCGCCTCCGGCGACAGCATCACGGCCTGGGCGTCGGCGGGAGGAAGCGCCTCGGGCCTGCGCGACTTCAACTTCGAGCTTTCGACCTCGGCGTCGTTCGGCGCCGGAGAGTCCAGCTCGGACTTCGTGACGGACTCGAACTTCACGTTCACGGGTCTACAGGCGGGAACGACCTATTATGCCCGCGTCACCGCGCGGGACCAGCTCTTGAACCTCGGCCCCGCGTCGCCGGTCCTTTCCACGATGACCGTCCCCGTCGCCGCCGCCAACCTGTACGTCTCGGCCGCGGACGTCGCGCCCGCCGCCGCGCTCCAAGGCTCGCATGTACCCGTCTTGCACCTGACCTTTCAGACGGACCCCGGCCTCTCCACGACCTGGTCGAGCCTGCGGGTCCTCTCGACGGGGACCGCGCAAGACTCCGATATCGGCGCGGTGCAGGTCTACGCCGATGCCGGCGGCACCGGCGTGTTCGATCCGGTGGCGGACCCGCTGGTGGGCGCGGGCGTCGTGAGCGCGGGAAGCTCGCTCGTCACGTTCGCCACCCCGCCTGCAGTCAGGTCGACGCCATCGTCTTACTTCATCGTGTACCACCTCTCGGCCGTGAGCACCGTCGGCGCCACGGTGGGAGCGGTGATCGCGTCCACCGCCGATATCGCCTTCGCGTCGCCTTTCGCCGCGGTCGGACCGCTTGCGGCAGCCTCGGGCCTTGTCACGATCCAGGACTCGCCGAGCTATCTCAACTTCAGCGCCTCGAGCCTCGCCCCGAGCCTCGCCTCGCCCGGCGCGCTGGATGTCCCCATCCTCAAACTCAACGCCTCGGTCTTCGGCAAGACGAGCCAGATCGACAGGATGATCCTGTCGCTGGTCGGGACCCTGCCTTCCGACCAGGTCGCCGCCGTGCGCGTCTATCGCGACTCCAACGGCAATGGCGTTCTGGACGGGGGGGACCTCCTCCTCACCTCCGGCGCCGACCGGTTCATCGATGGGACGGCGGTGCTGACGTTCACCGCCTCCCAGGCCGCCCGGACGATCGCGGGGAGCACGGCAACGCTCTTCGTCGCCGTGGACCTCGCGGCCGCCGCTCCGCCCGGGGCGGCGTTCTCGCTGCAGCTCGCCGCCCCCTCCGTCGTGACGCTCGCGGGCCCGGGCGACATGGTCTCGTTCGGGGCGAGCCCGCTGGCGTCGAACTCCACGACGGTGTCCAACACCGTCGCCGCCGCGTTCTCCTCGGCGCTCTCGTCGACGGTAAGGCAGGGGGACAGCTACGTGGTGCTGCAGGCGACGCTCGCGGTGAACGCCGGCACGGCGCGGCTCACCGGCCTCGCGGTGGACCGCACGGGCGTGTCCTCCGACGGCGACATCTCCGCCGTCCAAGTCTATCAGAAGGCCGTCCTCGACGACGCGCCGTTCGATCCGGCGGTGGATCTCTTGCTCGGCGGCGGCACCTTCACGAACGGCCATGCCGCCATCGCGCTCTCGCCGGTCGCCGTGACGGCCGGCACCCCGAGCGTGCTGTTCATCGTCTACAGCATCAGCCCCGCGGCGGGCCCGGGAAACACGGTCGGCGCAAGCCTCGCGAGCGCCGATTCCCTGCAGTTCGCGGACCCCTTCACCGTGGCCTCCGGCAGCTTCCCCGCCGCGGGCCCGTCGCCGGCGATCGGCCTGATGGTCAACCAATTGATCGTCACGGCCGCCGAACCCGATCCCGCGCCCCTGCTGCAGGGCGCGACCGGAGTCGTGCTGATCCGCCTCGACGCGCGCTCCAATCGGAGCGTCGTCCCCTGGTTGGGCCTGGAGCTCCTGCGCCTGGGCACGGCGCCCGATTCGGACATCCCAAGCGTGCAGGTCTGGCACGACGCCGACGGCGACGGCAAGCTCACGGGCGCCGACCAGCTGGTCAGCTCGGGCCATGACGTCTTCGCCGCGGGCCAGGCCAGGGTGGCGTTCACCGACGCCCAGGCGATAGGGACCTCCTCCCAGACTTTCTTCGTCGCGGTCGCCGTGTCGCCCGACGCGTCGCCGGGAGACACGCTCGGCGTCCGCATCGTCGACCCCTCGGCCTTCAGCCTCGTCTCGCCGCACGTCCTCTCGACCGGAACGCCGTCCTTCCCGATCGGCGCGAGTCCCGCGACGGTGGTCCAGTACCCGAACACGATCACGGTGACGGCCGCGGGCTTCGGTCCGGCGAGCCCCGTGAACGCGGGGACCTCCGACGTGGGCCTTGTGAAGCTCACGCTGCAAACGAACGTCTCCAAGGCCAGCTGGTCGAAGCTCCATCTGGACCGGGCCGGCATCTCGAGCGACTCGGATGTGCGCGCGGTCAAGCTGTACTACGACGTCAACCAGCTCGGCTACTTCGATTCCTCCAACGTCGGCCAGTATCAGCTTCTCAGCTCGACCGGCGTCACTTTCGGCAGCATCCTGCCGGGCTCCACGGATATCTGGCTCGCGCCGCCGATGACGCTGTCCGCCGCGCCGCGGACCTTCTTCGTGGCCGTCGACCTCTCGACGGCGGCGCCGCCCGGCGACTCGGTCGGGGTGCGGGTGGCCGATCCCTCCTACCTCGTGGTCGCTTGGCCCAACTCCGTGGCGCCGGTGTCGTTCACCTCGAACCTGGCGACCGTCAGCCTCCCGCCGAGCCTGATGGACGTCACGGCGGCGGATACCCACGCTCCCTTGGCCGCCCAGGGGACCGTGAGCGTGCCGATGCTCAGCCTGCGCCTGCACATGCGCCGCTACAGCGCCGAATGGTCCGGCCTCACCGTCACCCGCACCGGCACGGCGCTCGACGCCGACGTGCCCCGTATGCGGCTCTATGCCGATACGCCGGGCACCGGGGTCTTCGACCCGCTGGCCGACACGCTGGTGGCGACCGGCACGTTCTCGGGAGGGCAGGCGACGCTCTCCTTCTCGCCGGTCACGGTGCTCTCCGTCTCGACGGCGGCCTACTTCGTCGCCTACGACGTCTCCGCGCTGGCGGTCAGCGGCCGCACCTTCGGCGCCCAGCTGCCCTCGCCCGGCGCGTTCGCGCTCGCGGCTCCGAACTCCGCGGCGAGCGCCGGCTTCCCGTTCGCCACCGCCGCCACGCTCATCTCGCCCACCGTGACCGGCGTGACAGCGAGCGCGGTGGATGCGGCCCCCGGCTCGGTCCTGCAGGGCGCGGCGGTCCAGCCTCTCCTCAGCCTTACCCTCGCCACCACGGACCATGCGGCCTTGTGGAACGCGATCCAGCTCACGCGCACGGGCACGGCATCGGACACCGATATCGACGCCGTGCATGTCTTCCTGGACGCCAACAACAACGGGATCGTCGATTTCGGAGACACCGAGGTCACCTCCGGCGCCGACCGCTTCCTCAACGGCGTCGCGAACATCGCGCTGACCGCGCCGCAGCCGGTCTCGGCGTCGCCGGCGCATTACCTGATCACGGCCGACGTGGACATGTTCGCGCGGCCCGCGGCGACGCTCGGCGTCCAGGTCGCGGCGGCCGCGGCGCTCGCCGTCGCCGCCCCCAACTTCGTGGTCGATTCCGGCTTCCCGATGAGCTCCTCGATCGTGCCCATCGCCAAGCGGTCCGACACCCTCTGGGTCAACACGACCGTGCTCCTGACCGCCGACGTCATCCAGTCGCGCGAAGCGCCGGTGTTCAAGATCCAGGCGCACGCCGGGCGCGACCGCGTCACCTGGAGCGGGCTGAACGTCTCGTGGGTCGGCGACCTCCCCGCGTCCCAGGTGGACTTCGTCGCGTTGTACGCGGACGGAGGCCGGGGAGTCTTCAACTCCAGCGCCAGACTCGTCGCCACCGGCACGCTCTCGGGCGTGACCGCCTCGCTCGCCTTCCCGGCGCAGACGATCTCGGTCGCGACCTCGACCTTCTGGTTGACCTTCCGCCCGAACCTGAACGCTCCCCCGGGCGCCACGGTCGGCATGGCCTTCGGCGACGCCGGCTCCTTCGTGGTCGCGGTGCCGGACACCGCGTCGGGCGTCCGCGTGCAGACGAACGTCTTCCGGGTCCTCGACTCCAAGACGCCGACGCAGCCCATCGTCACCTTGCCGGCCGGAGCGGCGAGCGGAGCGACGGACTCCATGGAGTTCGTCTGGTCCTCCACCGTGGCCCTGGGCGGGCTCGCCTCGGCGCGATACGCCATCGGCACGGCGCCGGGCGCAAGCGACGTCCAGGGCTGGACGGCGCTTCAGCCGCAGCAAACCGACGTGCGGGTCTCACCGCTCCAGCTGTTCAACGGAACGACCTATTATGTCGCCGTCAAGACGACCTCGGAGTTCGGCTTCACGAGCAGCATCGGCTCCAGCATCGGCCAGATCGTCGACGGAGTCAAGCCGTCGAAACCGCATAGCAGCGTCACGAACACGGGCGCGAGCGTCCAGATCGACTGGACGCCGGCGACCACCGGCCCGTCGGGCCTGCGCGGGTACCTCATCGAGTACAACCTGCTGAATGCGCCGGAATGGATGAACGCCAAGACGAAGACGACCAGCGCCTTGGCGCGCGGCCTGCGGCCCTCGGACATCTCCGATAACGAGCTGGTCGCCTCGCCGCCGTACCAGGCCACGGGCCTGCCGGCGGGGACGCTGCAGCTGCGGGTCTCCGCCGTCAGCGGCGCCAACGTCATCAGCGACCCCTCGGCGCTCAGCGTGGTGCAATACGGCGCGCTGCCGCAGGGAGGGATCACGAACGTCTCCATTTTCCCGAACCCGTTCGACTCCCGGACCACGGCGGCGACGATCGTCTACGACCTGGCCTCTCCCTCGGACATGGAGCTCGAGATCTTCGACGCCTTCGGCGGGAGAGTCCGCGACATGCGTTTCGGCGCCGGGTCGACCGGAGGCCGCGCGGGCACCAACGCGGTCACCTGGGACGGGGCCGACGACGGCGGCCGCAAAGTGTCGATGGGCCTCTACGTCTACGTCCTGCGCGGCGGCGGAGCCAAGGTCGCCAAGAAAGTAGCGGTGATCCACTAGCTGCAAGGCATTGCGGCCGCGCAGCCGCCACCGCTATACTTGCGGGGATGCATCCCACCCTGTTCGAGATCGGCGGGCACACCATCATGACCTACGGCGTGCTCACGGCCTCGGGCTACCTGCTCGGCGCCCTTTGGATGTGGGTCCACCACGAGGACATGGGGATGAGCCTGTGGCAGTTCTTCATCCTGATGTACTGCATCGTGGGCGGCGCCGTGCTGGGCGCCAAGGCCGGGTTCTTCCTCGTCGAGTGGCGCGATTTCTCGGCGGACCCGATGTGGTACTTGAGGAACTGGCGCCACGGCTGGGTCTTCTGGAGCGGCTTCATCGGCACGCTGGTCTCGGCGAAGGTGTACCAGGAAGGCTTCAACGCCTTCTTCGCGCCGAAGAAGCGGTACCTGCCTCCAGCCGACTACTTCGGCGTCTCGCTCCCGCTGGGCCATGTCCTGGGCCGGCTCGGCTGCTTCGCCCAGGGCTGCTGCCACGGCCGGCCGACCGAGCTGCCGTGGGGCGTGACGTTCACCGATCCCTCCTCCGGCGTCAAGCCCGAGCTGCTGAACCTGCCGCTCCATCCGGTCCAGCTTTACGAAGCGGCGGGAGAGCTGGCCATCGCCGTCTGGATCATGCGCTGGCTGCTGCCGCGCATCCGCGAGGGGAAGTTCCGGTACGGCACGGCTTTCTTCGGCTATATCGGACTCTACTCGGTCCTGCGCTTTTTCACGGAGATGTTCCGGGGCGACGATCGGGGCTTCTTTCTGTCCGCCTGGCTCTCGCCGTCTCAGTGGTGGTCCCTCGGCGGCCTGGTCATCGCCGCGTACTTCCTCCGGCGCCACGGCATCAAGGAGAGCTTCCCGACGAAGCGAAGCCTTTATTTTTAAACATATAAGGAATAGAATGAGAATTGCATGTGCCGCCTCTTCGGGCAGTTGAGCCTGGCGCCGCGCTCCGCGGCGGATTTCTTGGCCGAGTCGCCTCGCTCGCTTCTCGCGCAGAGCGACGCGCGCGCCTCCGGCCTCCAAAAGGACGGCTGGGGCATTGCGTGTTTTTCCGGACGGCGGCCCCGCGTGACGAAAAGCCCCCGACCGGTCTTTGAGGAGGCAGGACGCTTCGCCGGCGCCGCCGCGCGCGCCCGCTCGCGGGTCGTGCTCGGGCATATCCGCGCCGCCTCGACCCCCCGCGGCGTGGCCCGGCGAAGGCTCATCGGACCCGCCAATACCCAGCCTTTCTCCGACGGAGGCTGGGCCTTCTGCCACAACGGCACGCTCCAGATCCCTGACGAAGTCGCGCGGTTCCTGGGAAAGTATCGCTCGCGCGTGCGCGGGATCAACGACAGCGAGGTGTTCTTCTGGCAGTTCCGCAAGCACATCGACGCGCAGGGCGACCCTGCCGAAGCCCTCAAGGCCTGCGTGCGCGAGACCTGGGGCATCTGGGAAGCCTGCAAGAAGCGGTACCCGGGGAAGAGCTCGCCGTACACCGGCCTGAACGCCCTCGTCTCCGACGGGAGATCCCTTTACGCGATGTGCCACTATCGCCACCGCCCCGGTCGCGGGCTCATAAGCCGCCAGCCCTGGGGCATGATGAGCCTAGCCCGGCGCGGAGGGCGCGTGGTCATCGCCAGCGAGGACATGGACGGCGGCCGCTGGCAGCGCCTCGGCCCGGCCGAGGTCGTCTCCGTCACGACGCGCAACGGTAAGATCGCGCTCAGGCGCGAAGGGTTCGACCCCAGGGAGCTGGCATGAAGCGCTATATCCTTCTCATTGCGGGCATCGCCGGAGCCGTCTACGCCTTCCGTGCCTGGATGAAGCCGCCGCCGCCGCCGCCGGCCCCGCCGCCGGCCCCGCCGCCGATCGCGGTCAAGATGCCGGAGCCCCAGCCGATCCTCAATCCCGAGGACATGAAGAAGATCGCGGACGCGACGCGCGACGCGGACCCGCAGGTCCGCTGGGAGGCCGCCAAGTTCCTCATCAAGCTCAACCATCCGGAGGCGGACCAAGTCATCTTCCGCATGTTGAAGCAGGACCAGGAGGAGAAGATCCGCATCCAGGTCATCGAGCTCCTGCAAGACCGCAAAGGCCCGGCGATCACCAAGGCGCTGGAGGCCGCGCTCAACGACACGGAGGCGGGGGTGCGCGGCGCCGCCTTGAGAGCCCTGGCCAAGGTGGGCGACTCCTCCGCGGCCTCGTCGGTCACCGAGCTTCTCAAGGACATGGATCAGAACGTGCGGCTCGAGGCGGTGAAGACGCTGCGCCTGCTCCAGGAGGCGTCGGACGAGGCGGTCCGCCGCAAGCAGGAAGAGCTCCGGGAGCAGATGCGCAAACAGGCTGAGGAGGAGGCGCGCCGCCGCGCCGAACAGCAGAAGAAATGATCGCCCGCATCCTGATGATCGTCGGCTTGGTGAGCGGGCTCTTCCTGCTCTACCGCGTCCAGCATCAACCGCCGCCGCCCGCGCCGCCGCCTCCGCCGCCGCGCATCGAGCTCCCGCCGGTGCCGGTCTTGAGCGAGGCGGAGCTCCAGAAGGTCCGCAACGCGGCCAAGGACGCCGATCCGCAGGTCCGCTGGGCCGCGATCGAGCTGCTGTACCGCGTGCGCGACCCGATGGCGAGCGAGGTCATGCGGGGCCTGCTGTCCACCGACGCCGACCCGGCGGTGAAGACCAAGGCCATCGAGACCCTGCAGAAGACCGGCAAGCAAGAATACGCCGGCGACCTGATCCTGGCGTTGAAGGACCAGGACAAGGACGTTCGGATGGCGGCGCTGATTGCGCTGGGGGAGCTCTCCGACGCGCGCGCGGCGCCCGCCGTCGTGGAAATGCTGCGCGACTACGAGCCGGAGGTCCGCATGCAGGCCTTGCACACGATGGCCCGTTTTCAGGAGAAGCGCCAGTCGGAGTACCGGCAGTTGGCGCAGAGGCTCCGGGAGCAGTACAAGGAGTCTCTCGAGACGCACAAAAGGACCCAATCGAAGGGCGCCACCATGGGGATGCCCGACATCAACGACCTGAGCAAATGAGCCAGCGCGCCGGGCCATCGGACAGCCGCCGGGACCCGGGCGGCGCTTGATAGAAACGCCTATGCCAACGACAGAGATTCGCGAGATCAACCGCAAAGTCCAGCAGGAAAGCCTGTTCGTTCAGGAGCTGAAGAAAGAGCTCGGCCGCGTCATCGTCGGCCAGGAAGACCTCATCGAGCGCCTGCTCATCGGCCTCTTGGGCGACGGCCACGTCCTTCTCGAGGGCGTGCCGGGCCTGGCGAAGACGCTGACGGTCAAGACCCTCGCCCAGGCGATCGACGCGGACTTTTCGCGCATCCAGTTCACGCCCGACCTGCTGCCCGCCGACCTGACGGGAACGCTGATCTTCAGCCCGAAAGACGGCACCTTCACGGTGCGCAAAGGCCCGATCTTCGCGAACCTGATCCTCGCCGACGAGATCAACCGCGCCCCGGCCAAGGTGCAGTCCGCCCTGCTCGAGGCCATGCAGGAGCGGCAGGTGACGATCTCGGACACCACCTACAAGCTGCCCGAGCTGTTCCTCGTGCTCGCCACGCAGAACCCCATCGAGCAGGAAGGCACCTACCCCCTGCCCGAGGCGCAGGTCGACCGCTTCATGCTCAAGCTCAAGGTCACCTACCCCAAGAAGGACGAGGAGCGCGTGATCCTCGAGCGGATGGCCCTCGCCCGCCCGCCGGAGACCGCCAAGGCGGTGACGCCGGCGCAGATCCTGGCGGCGCGCAGCGTGGTGCGCGACATCTACGTCGATGAGAAGATCAAGAGCTACGTGCTCGACCTCGTCTTCGCCTCGCGCGAGCCGGAGAACTACAATCTCCCGAACTTGAAGCCGCTCATCAGCTACGGAGCCAGCCCGCGCGCGACGATATTCTTGACCGTGGCGGCGAAGGCCCTGGCGTTCCTGAACGGCCGCGGCTACGTCACGCCGGAAGACATCAAGCACATCGGCCTCGACGTGCTGCGCCACCGCATCCTCGTCAGCTACGAGGCCGAGGCGGAGAACGTGACGTCCGAAGACGTGGTGAAGAGCATCTTCGAGACCGTCGAGGTCCCCTAAAGGTCGGTGCCAGCCATCAACTTATTCAACTTTGTCGGCACGAGAAAGTTGAAAAAGTTGAAAAAGTTGATGGCTGGCACCATCCTATGATCGCTAAAGAGATACTGGCGCAGGTCCGGCGCATCGAGATACGGACCGGCAAGCTCGTCACCGAGACCTTCGGCGGCCAGTACCTGAGCGTCTTCAAGGGCCGCGGCATGGAGTTCGCCGAGGTGCGCGAGTACTCGCCGGGCGACGACATCCGCACGATCGACTGGAACGTCACCGCGCGCACCGGCCGGCCGCACGTGCGCCGCTATCAGGAAGAGCGCGAGCTGACCGCCGTGCTCGCCTGCGACCTCTCGGGCTCGCAGTTCTTCGGCACGAGCGCCAAGCTCAAGCAGGAGGTGGCCGCGGAGATCGGCGCCATCCTCGCCTTCGCCGCGATGCAGAACAACGACAAGGTGGGGCTCTTCCTCTTCACCGAGGAGCCGGAGCTGTACATCCCGCCGAAGAAGGGGCGCTCGGCCCCTGCCTCGACACGCTCAACCGCTTGCTCAAGCGCCGCAGCATCGTGTTCCTCCTCTCGGATTTCCAGGACGAGGGCTATGAGCGCAGCCTGCGGACCACCGCCCGCAAGCACGACGTCGTGCCGATCCTCGTCGAAGACAAGCGCGAGACCGAGCTGCCGGACATCGGCGCCTGGCTGGAGCTCGAAGACCCCGAGACCTCCGAGCGCGTCCTGGTGAACGCCCGCTCGCGCGCCGTGCGCGAGGCCGTGGCCGGCAGGAGCCGCGAGCGGCGCCAGACGCTGGAGCGGGTGCTGACGTCCTCGGGCATCGATTCGATCCGCCTGCGCACCGACGAGCCTTACGTCGACCCCATCGTGCGCTTCTTCCGCGACCGGGCGAAGCGATTCAGGCGATGAGCCTCCTCCTCGCGATGCTCTTCGCGCTCGGCGCGCCGGCCCATGCCGAACGCGCCTCCTTCGAGCTCAAGCCTCCGCCGGGCGCGGTGTCCATCGGCGCGCCGGTCGAGCTGGAGGGGACGGCGCGCTTCGGCGAGAAGCTCGTCTTGTCGTTCGATCCCGCGGCGCAATCGAGCTCGCCGGCGGTGGTGGTCGTGGGGGTCGAGCCGGGGCCCGCGCGCTCCGAGGGCGGGCAGACGGTCCAGCCGGTCAAGCTGAGGGTCGCGGCTTTCGAGCTGGGCGTCGTCACGGTGCCGGCGCTCCATTGGACGCTCGCCGCCGACGACGGGACGAAGCAGACGCTCGACAGCCCGCCCGTGAAGTTCGAATCCGTGGGCCCGGCCGGAGCCGGGAAGGAAGGGTCGGACATCCGCGACATCCGCCCTCCGCTGCGGGCGCCGTGGTGGCTGTGGGGCGGCCCGCTCGCCCTGCTCGCGGCGGCGGCCGCGGCCTGGCACTGGCGCCGCCGAAAGACGGCGGCCGCCGGCGCGGCGCCGCAGGCCGTCGACAAGCGCCTGCCCCATGAGCGCGCGCTCGACGAGCTGAACCTGCTCTACAACTCCCAGGTGCCCGCCAAGGAGTTCTACAGCCGCCTCACCGACATCCTCCGCATCTACTTCGAGGCGCGCTTCTCGGTCGCGGCCACGGTGCTGACGACGCACGACCTGATGCGCGGCCTGCGCGAGGCCGAGCTGGACCGTCCCGTCCTCTTGCGCTGCCGCGAGGTGTTCGACCACGCCGACCTCGTGAAGTTCGCGCGGTGGATCCCGAACCTCAACGAGGTGGGCCGCGACTGGTCCGAGGCCGAGCACATCGTCCGCGAGACCGCGCCGCCGCCGCCGAAGCCGGCGCAAGCCGTCGTCCAGCCATAGCGGATTTTTTGTACACTGGGAGTCGATGCCGCTGACCAAAGAGAGCGCCCGCCAGCTCGCGCGTCTGTCGGAGCAGGACAAGGTCCTCGACGCGCTCCAGCTCGAGCTCGACAAGATCCCAAAAGCCATTGCCGAGATCCAGGCGCGCATCGAGGCCCGCAAGGTGCGCCTCACCGAGATCAGGGGCCGCGCCAACCAGGTCGGGCTCCAGAAGAAAGACAGCGAATCGAAGATGGCGGCGAAGGAAGGGGAGATCAAGAAGCACAGCCAGGAGCTCAACCTGGTCAAGACCAACGACGCCTTCCGCGCCCTGCAGACCGAGATCGACAAGGGCAAGGTCGAAGTGGGCGACCTCGAGACCGAGATCCTCACCCTCATGGACCAGCTCGACCAGCTCGCCAAAGAGGAGAAGGCGGCGGCGGCCGAGATCAAGGCGGAGGAGTCGGAAGATCTCGCGGAGATCCAGGCGTTCCAGAAGGACAAGGCCGCGCTCGACGCCAAGTTCGGCGCGGAGACGCAGAAGCGCGACGGCCTCAAGGCCGGCATCGAAGAGGACGTGCTCAAGCACTACGATCACCTTCGCAAGCGCAAGCCCGGCTCCCCGGCCTTGGCGCCGATACTCAAGAACATGTGCGGGGGCTGCCGCATGACCCTGCCGCCGCAGTTCGTCGTCGAGGTGGTGAAGGCCAAGGCGATTCAGACCTGCGAGTCCTGCCACCGCATCCTCTATCTGCCGGAAGCCGCCGGCGCCGTCGCCCCCGCGCCGGCTGAAGCGAAGCCGGCGTCGTAAGGCTCGCGCGACCGGGTTTCTTTTTTCGCAATAGCGCAATAATTCCGTAGTCATTTTGTACAATCCTGGAAGCGCCTTTCCGGCGCGTTGATGACTCTTTCGAACAAGCCCAAGCTGAACGTCCTCATCATCGATCCCGCGGAAGGAAACCGCGCGGTCCTGCGCGAGATGCTGACGGACATCCCCGAGTGGGACGTGTACGCCGCCTCGAGCCCCGACGGCATCCACGGCCTCGATATGATGGCCAAGGTCGGCTTCGACCTGGTCTTTTTGAGCTGGCAGACTCCGGGCAAGAAAGGCATCGAGACGCTCGAGCAGATCGTCCAGCGCTACCCGCGCACGACCGTGCTCATGATCACTCCGCCCGGCGACGAGGAGATCGCCGTGGACGCCCTCGGGAAGGGCGCGCTCGACTTCATCGGGGAGCACGACCTGCCCCAGATCAACATGCGCCATCTGCTCAAGCGCGTGATGGCCAAACGCTCCCTGCACCAGCGCTTCGACCAGCTGCGAAAATTGAACCTCCTCAAGGACGATTTCATCGCCAACGTCTCGCACGAGCTGCGCACCCCGCTGACCGTCATGCTCGGCTATACGCGCACGCTGCTCGATGCCAAGCTCGGCCCGGTCACCGACCAGCAGAAGCAGGCCCTGCAATCGATGGAGGAGCGCGGCAACTACCTGTTGGGCACGATCAACCGCCTCCTCGAGGTGAAGTCCTCGTCCGAGGGCACCGACCGGCTGCTGCTCGAGCCAGTGGACCTGCGCACCCTGGTGCAGACGGCCGAGACCCGCATCATGGGCCTCGCGGCCCGCAAGGATCTGCACGTCGTCACCGACCTGCCGGCCGGAGAGGTGTGGATCCGCGCCGACGAGGAGCGCTTCCAAGAGGTGCTCGACAACGTCTTTTCGAACGCCGTCAAGTTCAGCCCCCGCAAGGGACGGGTGGCGGTCAGCCTGGCGACCGAGGGGACCGACGCCCTGCTGACGATCGCCGACGAGGGCCCCGGCGTCGCCGAGGACAAGCTGCCGCACATCTTCGAGGAGTTCTCCCGCGCGAGCCAAGGCATGACGCGCGAGTATCCGGGCCTCGGGCTCGGCCTCGCCTTGAGCCAGCAGCTCGTCGAGCTGCACGGGGGCCGCATCTGGCTGAAGTCCGTTACGAAAGACGGCGGCACCGCCGCCTGCGTCCGGCTCCCCCTGTGCGAGCCGGACTCCCCGGAGATCGCCATCGAGCAGCCGTCGCGCCTGGCCAAGAAGCGCATCCTCATCGTCGAGGACAACCCGGACATCGTCGACCTCATCCGGATCTTCCTGCAGAACTTCTCGCCCAACCTCCTGCTCGGCACGGCCCACAACGGCTTCGAGGCGCTCGACTACCTCACGCACAACCATCCGCACCTGATGATCCTCGACATCATGATGCCCGGCATGAACGGCTTCGAGGTGCTCGAGCGGCTCAAGCGCCTGCCGGGCCGCCAGAACATCCCGGTCCTCGTGCTGACCGGCTACCAGGACGCGGCGCAGAAAGCGCAGGCCCTCGGCGCGCAGGCGGTGCTCTCCAAGCCGTTCGACAAGAACGTGTTCATCAGGCACGTCCTGCGCCTGCTCAGCCCCGAAACGCCGGCATCCCCATGAGGTGGGAAGAACCGTACTGGCTGATCGCGGTCCTGCCGGCCGCGGCCGCCGCCTGGGCGGCGTGGCACTGGCTGGAGTCGCGCCGCGCATCGTGGTCGTTTCCGGACGGCGGGGCGCTCGCGCACCTCGCCCACGGCTGGGGCCCGAGCCTCGCGCGCGAGATCCCGTACGCCCTCCGCGCCGCGGCGCTGGTGCTGTGCGCCGCCGCCCTCGCGCGGCCGCAGGCCGTGCGCCGCCAGGCCGCCGGGCTCACCGAGGGCATCGACATCCTCCTCGCGATGGACACCTCGACGAGCATGCGCGCCCTCGATTTCGCGCCCTTGGACCGGATCGGCGCGGCCAAGGAGACGGCCAAACGCTTCATCACGGGGCGCACCGCCGACCGCATCGGCGTCCTGGATTTCGGCGGGGCGCCGCTGCTCAACTGCCCGCTGACCCTCGACTACGACGCGGTCAACGACACCATCGATTCGCTGGAGCCGGGCATGACCGGCGTCGAGGGCACCGCCATCGGCGACGGCATCACCGCGGCGGTGAACCACCTGCGCCCCGGGCGGGCCAAGAGCAAGGTCATCATCCTGTTGACGGACGGCCGCTCGAACACCGGGCTCATCGACCCGCTCACCGCGGCGAAGGCGGCGGCGGCGTACGGCATCAAGATCTACACCATCGGCACCGGCAAGCGCGGGCAGAGCCTGATCCCGATCGACCAGCCGGGAGGGGGGCGCGCGCTGGTGCCCATCGACGACGACCTCGACGACGAGATCCTCACCCAGATCGCCGAGGCGACGGGGGGGAAATACTTCCGCGCGCAGAGCCTGCGCGAGCTGAGCCTGATCTATTCCGAGATCGACCGCATGGAGAAGGCGCCGGTCGAGCGCCCGCAGACGGTCTCTTACACGGATCTTTATCCGTGGTTCCTCGTGCCGGCGCTGCTCCTGTTGAGCTCCGAGGTCTGGCTCACCCGGACTTGGCTGCTGCGGGTTCCCTGAAATGGATCTATTCCGGAGTCCGTCGTGGCTGTTGTGGCTCTTGGCCTGGGCGGCCGGCTTCGCCCTCCTCGCGATCTACGCGGCCGCGCGCCGCGCGAGCCTGATCGCCGCCTTCGGCCTCCCGGGCACTTTGGCCCGGCTCGCGCCGAGCGAGACGGAGGGGCGGCGGTGGTGGAAGACGCTCCTTCAAGGGACCGCCGGAGTCCTGCTGCTGCTCGCCCTCGCCGGCCCGCAATGGGGCATCGAGCTGGTGACCTCGGAGGCGAGCGGCATCCAGGTCCTCGTCGCCGTGGACACCTCCCTCTCGATGGCCGCCGAGGACGTGCAGCCGAGCCGCATCGAGAAGGCGAAGAGCGAACTCGCGCTGCTCTTCGACGGCCTCCAGGGCCAGCGCGTGGGCGTCATCGCCTTCGCCGGGAAGGCCCAGCTCGTCTGCCCTCTCACCACCGACAACGACGCCGCGAAGTCCATGCTCGGGCGCGTGAGCGTCGGGATGATCCCCCAGCCCGGAACGGCGATCGGCGACGCGCTGGATCTGGCGGCCAAGCTCCTCGGGCGCTATCCGGGGAAGAAGGCCGTGGTGCTCATCACCGACGGCGAGGACCGCCGCGGCGACCCGATCTCCGCCGTCAAGGCGGCCTCCGACGCCGGGATCAAGCTCTACATCATCGGCGTCGGCACTCCGGAGGGCGGGCCGATCCCGATGCGTGACGCCGGAGGGTCGCTCACGGGCTACCTGAAGGACCGCAAGGGAGAGACGGTCGTCACGAGGCTCGAGGAGGCGCCGTCGGTGCGGCTCGCCGCCGCGGCCCAGGGCGCCTACTACCGCGCCACGCCCCAGGAGAACGAGGCGACGGCCATCCTCAAGCAGATCGCGGGCATGGACCGCTCGCGCATCCAAGCCGGCTCCGCCAACGTGTTCAAGAACCGCTTCCGCATCCCGCTCTTTTTCGCCTTCCTCGCGCTCCTCGTCGAGATGCTCATCGCCGAGCGCGACTCCTCGACCTCGCTCGAGGCCGCCGGCGCCCCTGATCGCCGCCGGCGCGCGCCCGCGCTCGCCGGCCGCGCGGGAGCGCTCGCCTCGCTCGTCATGTCCCTGCTCGTCTCCGGCTGCGACCTGCCCGGCGCCGTCGACCTTTTCCGCGGCAACCGCTCCTACGCCAAGGGCGATTACGAGCAGGCGACCGGGCGCTACCAAGGAGCGGCGCAGCGCATGCCGGGCGACGCCCGCCCCGGCTTCAACACAGGCGCGGCCGAGTACAAGCGCGGCCGTTTCGACGAGGCCTCGGACCTGTTCGCGGACCTCGCGCAATCCGAAAAGACCCCGCGCCGGATACGGCCCAGTTCCTGGTACAATCTCGGCAATACGCGCTATCGCAAGGAGGAGTACGCCGGCGCGGCCGAAGCGTTCCGGCAATGCCTGCTGCTCGATCCCAAGGACGAGGACTGCCGCTTCAATCTCGTACAATCGCTGAAGGCGAAAAAGAATCCGCCGCCCAAGCAGGACAAGAAGAAGCAGGACCAAAAGGACAAAGACAAGGATAAAGACAAACAGCAGCCGCCGAGCCCGAAACCGCGGCCGCGCTCGGGCGGCATGTCGCAGGAGGACGCCGACCGCATCATGCAGGCCGTACAGGAAAAGGAGCAATCCACGGCGAAGCAGCAGAAGGCGCAGAAGCAGGGCGTGAAGAACCAGCCCGAGGAGCAGGATTGGTGAAGCCGATCCTTCTCGCCTGGCTTGCCGCCCTCGCGTTCGGCCAACAGCCGGGGCTCTCGATCACCGCCGACGTCGACCACTCGGTCGCGGCCCTGAACGAGCAGATCGTCATGAGCGTGACGGTCACCGGCAGCCGCACCGACCTGCCGGACCCCGAGCTGCCGTCGATGCCCAACATGTCGGTGTACTCCTCGGGCCGAAGCCAGAACATCTCCTTCGTCAACGGGCAGGTGTCCAGCTCGATCATCTACACCTACGTGCTCGTGCCGCGCTTCGTCGGAAAGGCGGACATCCCGCCCATCGGCATCACGGTCGACGGGCGCCACTACATCCCGGCCCGCGGCCGAACGTCGCCGGCGCGCCCGACGTGTTCGTCACCGCCACGGTGGACAGGCCCAAGGCGTACGTCAACGAGCAGGTGACCCTGACCGTCCGCTTCCACACGGCGGTGACCCTGCTGGGCAATCCCTCGTACAACCCGCCCTCGACGAACGGCTTTTTGTCCGAGGACCTGCCGCCGGAGCACCACGGCCAGACGCGCGTCCACGGGCGCGACTACCAGTACTCGGAGATCAAGACGGCGCTGTTCCCCGCGCAGTCCGGCAAGCTCGCCATCGGCCCCGCGGCCGTCCAGGTGCAGCTGCAGACGGCGGCCGCGGTCGACCCCTTCGCCCCGGATTTCTTCCAGAAGTTCTTCTCTCAGGGGATGCTCGCGGGGCAGACCCGCCAGCTCAAGACCGAACCGGTCAACGTGTCGGTGCAGCCTCTCCCCGAGGACGGCAAGCCCGCCTCCTTCAGCGGCGCCGTCGGCCAGTTCAAGATCACGGCCGCGGTGGACAAGCGCAAGCTCAAGGTCGGCGAGGCGCTGAGCCTGATCGTTTCCGTCGACGGGATCGGGAACCTCAAGGCGCTCGGGACGGTGAAGATCCCCGACAGCACCTCGTTCCGCGCCTACGACACGATCAGCTCGCTCAACCTCGCCAAGAGCGGCGAGGAGGTGCGCGGCTCGAAGGTCTTCCGCACGGTGCTCGTCCCGCGCGTCTCCGGGACGCTCACCATCCCGTCCATCCCCTTCAGCTTCTTCGACCCGCGCAAGGGCGAGTACGTCCACGCCGGGACCGCTCCCATCGAGGTCGAGGTGGCGCCGGGGGCCGGCGGCGGGCCGGGCGCAAGCTACGTGGCGACGACCGCGCCGGGCGGCGGCGACGTGACGACGTTCCAAGAAGACATCCGCTACGTCAAGGAAAAGGCGGGCCTGGCCGATTCCGAGGGGTTCTTGGCCGCCCTGGCCTCCCGCCAGGCGGCGCACGTCATCCCGCTGGCGCTGTTCCTCGTGAGCCTCGCGATCAGCGGCTACCGCGAGCGCCTGCTGCTCGACCCCAAGGGGGCGCGCGCGCGGCGCGCGGCCTCGCGCGCGCAGTCCTTGCTCGACGAAGCCGAACGGTTCGCCGAAGGCGACGCGGTCAAATCGGCCGCGAAGGTCGGCGAGGCGCTGCTCGGATTCATCGCCGACAAGCTCGGCCGCCCGGTCTCGGGGGTCACCTTGCGCGACGCGCAGGAGGCGATCCGCTGGCGCTTCCCGGCGGTCGGGCCCGACAGGCTGGAGCGGCTCAAGGAGCTTTGGGAGGAGGTCGAGGAGCTGCGCTTCGCGCGCGGCGCCGACGGCGGGACCGCG
>JAPLKK010000131.1:0-9484 GCA_026388115.1 Elusimicrobiota bacterium
CATCAGCCGCGTCTGCGTCCCGCTGATCTCCAGCTGCTCGAGCACCGCTTTCAGGATCAGAGCGTCGTCGGATTCGCGGTTCGGGGAGTTCGTCAGCTCGCGCAGGATCCCCAGGCACTTGATCTTCATCGACGGGCGCCTTCCTTCAGGAACTGCTCGGCGGCGCGGACGTCCTCGGGGCGGTCCACGTCGATGGTCTTATCCAGCACGACGGCTTCGACGCTCAGGCCTTCACGCACGGCCGCGGTCCAATAGTCGCGCAGCCGCTCGTGCGCGCGGCCGGCCAGGGCGCGGGAGGCTTTCGCGGACATTCCGTAGAGCCCGCAGGTCGCGAATCTGCGTTCGCGCGCGTCCTCCCCCACAGCCGTCACCCGGCCCGCCGCGTCCACGTCGGCCCACAGCGGTTTCTCATCGTCGATGAAGGGCGTCACCGCGAGCACCGCGTCGGCGCGCGAGGTCCGGACCCGGTCCCAGAAGCGCGCCACGTCCTCCGGGCGGGCCAGCACGTCCGCGGTGGCGACCGCGAACGGCCGGTCGTCGACGGACAACGTCAGGCATACCTTGCGGAAGCTCTCCCAGGAGGAAGGCGAGTCCCATTCGAGGAACTCCCAGCGCAGGCGGGGGAAGGCTTGCTCCAGCGAGCGGCGTACGGGAGCCCCTGTCGAATTGAGCAGGATCGCGACCGAAGACGCCCCGCAAGCCGCCAGCGCGTCGACCGTCCAATGGAGGAGGGGGCGGCCCGCCACCGGAACCAGCGGCTTCAAGACGCCCGCGCCTTTGAGCCGCTCCCCCAGGCCGGCGGCGATGATCCCCGCCCGCATCAATTCGCCCTCGCGGAGGCCGCCAGCAGTCCCTCCAGCTCCAGCAGGCTGCGAAGCCGGGCGCCTTTCGGGCAGCAGGCCGGGGCGTCGGAGAGGTCGAGCCAGGCGTGGCGGATGCCGAGCGCCTCGGCGCCCCGGATGTCGCGGGGCAGCGAGTCGCCGACCATCAAGGCTTCGGCGGCGGTCACGCCGAGGGCTTTCAGGGCGTGGTGGAAGAGGAGCGGGTCCGGCTTGACGACGCCGACCGCGCCCGAATCCGCGACGGCGTCGAAGAGGTCGCCGAACCCCTCGCCCTTGAGCACATCGGGCATGTTGCCGTAGAAATTGGAGACGACGGCGAGCCGGTAGTCTCGCTTAAGCCGCTCCAAGAGCGGCCGGTTGCGCGTCAAATATCTCCGGCAGTCCGCGGTGAAGCGGCGGGCGACGGCCTGCGCGAGGTCCGTCCGGCCCGGGGCCAGGCTCTCCAGCACCCCGGCCGCCTGCAGCGCCACGGTCTTTTCCAGGTCCAGACCGGCGAGCCGGTGCCGCTTGGTCAGCGCGTCATCCGAGAGGTAGAAGGCTTTAAGGAAGGCGTCGAAGCTCTGGACCACCCCGGCGTCTCGATAGAGCGGGAAGAACCTTTGCGGCCAAGTGACTCCGTCCGAGTCGAGGGTGCCGCCGAAATCGAAAAGGATAGCCCGGAGCCCGTCCATTGGGGAAGACGTATTCTACTACATTTGTGCTGATGTCGCCGATACAAGTCCGGCCGCCTGGCGCTGACTTCAGCGGTATTGACAAAGGGGCAGGGGCCTGTTATAACACCGACGCCTAGCAGTAAAGGCCAAAGCGCCGAGCCGCCCCCCCCCACAGGTGGGCGATTCGGCGTTACTTTTTCCGGGAGCAAGAAGGGTTGGGAGGGCTTGCGTCCTGGATGAGGTGGGCTTGGTGCCGGATCGGACTGCATGACTTCTTCATGATAAATTTACATTTAGGTTTACATTCATTTCCTATGCTTTCCCACAGGAGCGTAGGCATCATCAACAGTAAGAAATCGCCGAGCGCCCGCCCAGCGGGCGTTTCCGGCGTTGCTTTTTTTCGGGGGGATGACGGGCCTGGGAGACTTGCGTCGTCCTCGCTCATTTGGGATATTCTGTCAGCGTAAATGGTATGGCGAACACGACACCGAAGATCATCGACCCGAAGGCGGCGGCGAGCGCGCGCGTAGCGGGGGCTAAGGCCTCGGCCTTTTCCGCGGCGGCGGCCCTCAAGGCGCGCCTGCAATCCATGCTGACCGGCGCCCGCGACGTCCTCGGCGTCGACATCGGCAGTCATTCGATCAAGGTCGCCTCCATCAAGAACGAGGGGGGCCAATACCACCTCCAGACCTCGGGCCTTTTGCCGCTCGACATCAACCCCGAGGCGCCCCCGGAGCAGAAGCGCCAGCAGGCGGTGAACGTCTTGCGCGGCTTCCTGATCCAAAAAGGGGTGCAGACGAAGGAGGCGGCGACCGCCATCTCCGGCAACTCCGTCATCGTGCGCTACGTGAAATTCCCCAAGCTGACCAAGGAGGAACTGCGGGCGACCTTGGCGACGGAGGCCGAACCGTTCATCCCCTTCGACATCAAGGATGTCCAGCTCAGCTTCCATATCCTGGGCGATCTGATCGAGGAAGGCCAGAAGAAGATGGAGACGGTGCTGGTGGCGGCCAAGAAGGACGCCATCCAGGCGCGCGTGGACATCCTGGAGGCGGCGGGGCTCAAGCCTACGATCATCGACGTGGATTCCTTCGCTCTGGAAGGCGTGCACGAGCGCCTGCACGGGGCCGCGGAGGAGGGGGGCGCGGCGCTCTACCTCAACATCGGCCATTCGGTCACCAACCTGTCGATCATCGAAGGGGGGGTGACGCGCGTGGTGCGCGACGTCTTCATCGCCGGGATGTCCTTCACCAAGGCGGTGATGAAGACGCTCCAGCTCGACGCGGCCAAGGGCGAGCAGGCGAAGAAGGCCAACGGGTTGATCATCGACGTCGAGGAGAAGGAGAAGGCGCTGGAGGAGGGCAAGCGCGACGCTCTGGGCGCCTCGCAGGCGATCGCGGCGGTGGTGCGGGACTTGGTGGCCGAGGTGCACCGCTCCGTGGACTTCTACCTCTCGCAGGGGCCCGACCGTTCGATCGGCCGCATCGTGCTTTCCGGGGGCTCGGCGCGGCTGCGCAACCTCGACCGGCATCTGTCGGCCGAGCTGAAGGTCCCCGTCGAGATCCTCAATCCCCTCGGGTTCATCCATGGGCCGTCGGCGGCGCCCGAAACCCTGCCGGCCTTGGCGGTGGCGGTGGGGCTGGCGCTGCGCCATAACAAGGACTGGAAATGATCCGCGTCAACCTGGTTCCGAGCGAGATCCTGGACCGTGAGGTCCAGCGCCTGCGCCGCGTGCAGGCGTCGATCATCGGCGGGTTGCTGGCCGTGGCGCTGATCCTGCTGTCCTTGCTGCACTATTGGAGCGCGCTCAGCCACGAGTCGCAGGTGGCCGAGCTCGACAGGAAGCTCGACAAGCTCGCGAAAATCGTGGCGCAGGTCGAGGAGGCCGAAAGGGCGGCCAACGCCGTGAAGGTGCGGCTCAACGTCATCAACGGCCTGCTCAAGGGACGGCCCCTTTATCCCTATTTCATGTCCGACCTGATGGGCACGATGCCGCCTACCGTCTGGTTGACGAGCCTGGCCACGGCGGCCAAGGACCCCAGCGGCCTGACCGTCACCATCACGAACGCGGTCTCGAGCACTCCGGACGGGGTCTCGCAGTGGCTGCGCAATTTCGAGACCTCGGGGAAGTTCGAAGAGCCGAAGCTGACCGCGATCGCCGTGACCGAAAAAGGGGAGGCGAAGGAGTACACCTTCACGATCGCCACGTCGTACAAGAACCCGAGTCTATGACCATTCCCAAGATCAAGCTGACGCCGGAGCAGATAAAGCTGGCCGCCGCGGGCGTCGTCATCCTCGGGGCCTTCGGCTTCGTGTACGTCCGCTATTTCTGGGGGCCGATGTCGGAGCGCATCGTGCGGGCCAAGGAGAAGATCGAGGAGGCCCAGGCCAAAATCGACAAGGCCACCACCCAGGCGGCCCGCCTTCCGATCATCCAGAAGCAGCTCGTCGTGCTCAACGAGCAGGCCGCCGACGCGGAAAAGCGCCTGCCGAAGAAGAAAGAGCTTCCGGCCGTCATCGACACGCTGGCCGCCTTGTCGAGCAGGTATAAGGTCAGCTTGTCGAACTTCACGCCGGGCGCCGCCTCGACGAAGCAATTCTTCATCGAGGTGCCCTATACCGTCAGCGCGACCGGCAGCTTCCATAACGTCGGGCGCTTCTTCGCCGCGATCGCGCTGGAGGAGCGCATCTTCAACATCCGCAACGTCACCTTCGCGGGCGGAGCGGACGCCAAGCTGACGGTGAGCTTCACTTTGATCGCGTACCAATACAAAGGATGAATAGACACCTCGCGACGTTGACCGGTGCTGCCGCCTGGCTGGCGGCCTCGGCGGCGTGCGCCATGGCCGCGCCGCCGGCCGCGCCCGCCGTCTCCACCCAGACGGCCTCGACGGTGGACGGGCTGTATCCGATCGCCGGCCTGCGCGATCCGTTCGTGCCCGTGCCCGGCGGCTCGGGTCGGGGCGGGGCGGCGGCGGCGCCTACCGACGCCGAGGGGTCGGCCATGCCCGCGGGGCTCATGCCCCCCGAGGAGTTCTCCATCCACGCGCTCGCCCTCAAGGGAGTGATGGAGGACCGCAGCGGCGCTCTCGCGGTCCTGGTCGACTCGAAGTACGGCGCGAGCTTCGTGCTCAAGCAAGGCAGGCTTTACGACGTCAAGAACAAGCCGGTCCCGGGAGTGACCGGAGTGGTGAAGGTCAAGCAGAAGACCGTGCGGCTTACGACGCCCGAACGCGACGTCGAGGTCTTGCGCATGGGTGAGCATGAAGACAACGACAGCGGAGGGGCCTACGGCGCGCAACCGCCGCCCCGGGACAAGCGATGAACATGCACGATCTGATGAGAAGACTCCTGGCCGTTTTCCTCGCGGCGTCCATGGTCATGCCGCCGGGGACCGCCTTTGCCGTCGAGACCGCCGAACGCGCCTCCCTCGAAGGCATCGAGGTGGGCGCTGATGAGGTCACGCTGAAGCTCACGACCGCGGTCAAGTACAACACCTTCGTCACGGCGGCGCCGCCGCGCTTGGTCCTCGAGGTGCTCAACACGGAGGCAAGCCTCACCGGCCGCGTCTTCGCGGGCAAGGGCAAGGTGCTCAGGCGGGTGCGGGCGGGCCAGTTCGCCGGCGAGCCGAACCCGATCGCGCGGATCGTGCTGGACTTGGAGCGGCCGGTGGATTATCGCGTCGCGGCCTCGGGCTCGGACCTGGTGGTCAAACTCGTGACCGGTGAGGCGGCCGCGCAGGCGCCGGTGCAGCCGCAGCCGGCGCAGGCGTTCCCGGCCTCGGCCACCGCCGCGACGGCGGCGTCCGAAGAGCCCGTCGCCGAGATGCCGCCCGTTCCGGCGCCGGTCAAGGCGGCAACGCCGGGCAAGGCCGCCCCGCGGACCGAGATGTCCGAGCCGTTCTCGACCGATGCTTCCGAGGAGATCGCCGAGGGGGGCGCGACGCACCGCGGCTACCGCAGCACGCCCACCCTCTCGTACGCGGGGCCGCCCCTGGGGCACCGGCGCCGCGACCTATTGGGGAGCCTTCCGCGCGACCTGGTGACCCTCGATCTCGACGACGTGGACGTGCGCGACGCGCTCAAGATGCTGGGCACGCGCGCCAACATCAACCTCATCTACGGCGCCGAGGTGGGCGGGACGATGAGCGTGCACCTCGAGAAGGTGCCCTTCCCCGAGGCCTTCAACATCGTGCTGTCGATGAACCGCCTGGTCGCCTACCAGGTCGGCGACAATGTCCTGCAGATCACCACGTCGGCGGCGCTCAAAGACGCCCGCTCCAGGGAGGTGGCGGTCACGCGGGTCTTCCCGCTCAACTACGCCAAGGCCGCCGATATCAAGACGGCGCTGGATGCGGTCCGCACGGCGGAAGGCCGGACGGGCGCCACTACCGTCGACGAGCGCAACAACAGCCTCATCGTGACCGAGTCGCAGGCGGGTCTGGGGGTGGACGAGCGCCTCTTGTCCGAGCTCGACACGCGGCCGCGCCAGGTGCTCATCGAGGCGAAGCTCGTGGAAGTGCAGCTGAACAAGGACCTGAGCTTGGGCGTCCAGTGGGATTACTTCGGCATGGACCCGTCCAAGATCGGCGGCCAGCAGGGGACCAACGGCATCGGCACGACGATGTATCCCATGCCTCTGCCCGGACAGACCGCGATCTCCAAGCCGTTCGACCAAAACCTGCTGAATGTCGTTCCCAATCCCGCCGCCGGCGCCACGGGCCGCGGCACCGGCGTCAACCTGCCCGCCGACAAGATCTTCGGCGCCTTCACCTTCAGCCGCATCACGAGCAACTACTTCCTGAACGCGACGCTGACGGCGGCGGCCTCGGAGGGCAAGGTCAAGGTGCTCTCGGACCCGAAGATCGCGGTCATCAACGGCAAGCAGGCGAACATCAACATCACCACGCAGACGCCCTACGGGACGACGACCGTCAATCCCACGGGCGTCACCACCACCAACGTGCAGTACATCACCACGGGCATCCAGCTCGCGGTCAAGCCCACCATCAACGCGGACGGCCGCATCACCCTGGAGGTGCAGCCGACCGTCAGCCAGCCGTCGGCCCCTATCTCGGTGAGCGGCGGAGCCGGGAGCACCGCCATCCCGGTGAACTCGCGCAACGCGACCACGACGGTCGTGGTGCGCGACGGCGAGACGATCGTGATCGGCGGGCTCATCACCGATTCGCTCTCGGACACGATCGCGAAGGTGCCCTTGCTGGGCGACATCCCGATCCTGGGGTGGCTCTTCAAGAAGAAGACGGTGTCGCGCACCCGCGTAGAGCTCCTCATCTTCGTCACCACGAAGGTCCTCGCCGACTAGAATCAAAGGCCTGACACGCTTCGTACGGCCGGGGCCTGATGTAGGTCCGGCGGGGACGCGCGCGGCGCTTCGTGCGCCGCGCGCTCGGTTCCAGCCGGCGCGTTTGGATGTGCGCTCTTGCCGGCTTCCACACGCCCCGGCGGACCTACATCAGGCCCCGGCCTCTATCCCACGAGTCATGTTTTGCTAGAGTTGCAGCGATGATTCTGCCCGCACTGGTGTCTTTACTCGTCGCGGGAGGGCCCTTGATGAGGGGGGCTTGGGATCTTTGGGCGCAATCGCTCATCCATCTGGCGGTGGTGGCGGGGCTCACCGCTTGGCTTCTGGCGCGCATCGCGGTCGGCTACGTGCCGCTGCCCGAGAATCGCACCCTCGTCTGGACGGGGCTTTTGGCGGCGCTGAGCGCGGCGAGCGCTTGGGCGAGCCCCGTCCCGGGCCTGGCGCGGCCGCAATGGTTCGTGTTCCTGGCGGGGCTCTGGCTGTTCCCGGCGATGGCGGCCTTGAGCAAGGATGAGCGCACGGGCATCGACCAGATGATCCGCGCGGCGGCCTGGGTCCTCATGGTGCTCGCCTTCTACGAGCATTTCAAGCTCCACGTCGAGCGGCCGACCTCGGCCCTGCTCAACCAGAACGTGTACGCGGGCGCGGTATTGATGCTCCTGCCGCTCGCGCTCGAGCGCGGCGACTGGCTCCTCGGCTTGGGGCTTTTCTGGAGCTTGTGGTGGACGCGCAGCGTGGGGGCGTGGCTCGGGTTGGCGGGCGCGCTCGCGATCACCCAGCGCAGGGCCAGTCCGCTGTGGTCGCGGGCGGGGATGGCGGTGGTCCTCATCTGCGGCGTCGTGCTCTACGGCAAGCTCGAAACGCCGGAAGTCCTCCACCGCTGGGGCTGGTGGCGGGCCGCCTGGGCGATGGCGGTGGACCGGCCGCTCACGGGTTACGGCCCGGGGGCCTTCGCGTACGTGCTCTCCGCCTACCGCAGGCTCTCGCCTTTCGGGCTGTACAGCCTGTATGCGCACCAGTACCTGCTCGAGACCGCGGCGGGCTTCGGCCTTCCCTTCGCGCTCCTCTGGTTCGGCGGCCTGTGGCGCGGCCTCATGCGCGGGGGCAACTACAAGCGCTTTGCCGTGATCGCGGTCCTCATCCATTCGCTGTGGGACTATCCGCTCTCGATCCCAGCGCTGTTCTGGCTCTTCTGCTACTGCTCCGCCTCCGCCATCCCCGATAGTCCGCGCGGCGTGAACCTGCCCTCTTCCTATCGCCCCGTCGCGGCCGTCCTGGTCGCCGCTCTCGGTCTCGCCTTCGGCGGCAACGTATGGTCGCTATGGGCGGCCCAGCGGGCCGCGCTGCGGGCCCAGGAATCCGTCGAGGCGGGGCGGTTTGAGGATGCCCGGCGAGAGGTGGAGCGGGCGAGGCGGCTCAACCCCCTCGATCCGGAAAGCGCGCTGCTGGCGGCGCAGATCGAGCTGAAGGCTCCCGCCCAGGCGGGCTCGCGGCTGGCGGCGGCGGCCGCGCTCGAAGAGGCGGTGGAGCTGAACCCATACCGCCCGGCCACCTGGACCCAGCTCGCGGGGGTATACCGGATGATGGGGCAGGACGCCTTGGCCTCGCGCACCGCCGAGCGCGGGCAGCGTCTCCTGGCGCCATGATCCTCGCGGCGGAGCTGCGCGCGGCGCTGGCGCAGAGGTGCGTCGCTGGGGCCGCGTTGTGCCTCGTGGTCGCGGCCTCTTTGCTCGCTCCCGCTTCGCCCGGGCCCGTTTGGTGGCTCGCCCTCGCCGCCCTGCCTTGGATCCTCGCGCTCGTGTGGCCTCCCGAGACGCCGTGGCGGCCCGCCTTCGCCGCTTGGACGGCATGGATCGCCTGGGGCGGCGTGTGCGCCCTCGCCTCTCGCGAGCCGTGGCTCTCGCTGGCCGGGTGGTGGAGGCAGGCCTCGGTGTTCGGGACTCTCGTCCTCGCGGCGGCGTGGTGGTCGCGCCGCGAGCGCCGTTGGTGGGGCATGGGCTTCACCACTCTCGCGCTGGCGGGGACCGCCGCCCTGGCGGCGCGCCCGGGCGCGACGGCCCCAACCTGGGGCGCGGCGGCCGAGCTCTGGGCGCCGATCGGGGCCGCGGTGGCCGCGGGCTGGCTTTCCGGCGGGGAGAGGGAAGGGGTCCGCCGCTTCTTGTGGGCGGCGCTTCTTATCGGGGCGGCCGGCGTCGGCTGGGCGGGCTCCTGGCCCGCGCGCATCGCTCTAGCCACCTGCGCGCTCCTTTGCCTGGCGTTCGCCAGCCGCCGAGCCGCCGGCGCCGCGCTCCTCCTGGCCGTCGGCGCGGCCACCGCCGCGGCGCGCGCGAACGGGGCGGCTTGGCATCCGGCTCCGTTCTGGTCGGACGCGCTGGCGGTGCTCTCGGCTCACCCCGTCACCGGTGTGGGCCCGCGGCTGCTGGAACGCGAGCTGGCGCGGCTCCACGGCGCGCCGCTTCCCGCCGGCGGCTCGCTGCTGCTGCGGGTCGGCGCCGAGAGCGGCTGGCCGGGCTTGGTGCTCTTCGCGGCGGCGGCGCTTGGATCCGTTCCGAGAGGATTTCGGCGCTTCGACGGCCCCGGCCGCGCCGCGGCGGCGTTGCTCGCGGCCCTCGCGGCGTACGCCGTCGTCGGCGACCCTTCCGGTTCGCCCGGCTTCTTCGTCGC